>CBDVBK010000037.1:0-33727 GCA_965372215.1 uncultured bacterium
TTATTGTTTTGATCTGTTTCTGATTGAATCGTAAATACAAATCATATAATCTCATTGGAAGATTATAATTCACTGTTTTATTAAATCAAGTGCTTAAAACTTCGCGAGTAACAATATTGTTTGGATGATAAGCCGGGTTTACACCTCCAGTTTCAAGAACGGCATCCCAGCTGAAAAGATCCCAGCTTATCTTGCGGGGCATGATATAGAACTGACTATCTCCACCTTCCTCGCCAACACCACAACCCCACACATATCCGAAGAAATCAACATCTCCAGAAATATCGATTACATTGTCAGCTCCATAAGTATCTATGAACATCGCGGATTGCGCATCCACCGCGTTTGGCCACTCTTCAAGCCAGCCACCCGTCATTTGATTTGTTGGATCAACAGCATCAACGTTTGGAAGGAAGAAGTATTTGTCAGGCACCTGAAGGAAGTAGTTCCATGAGAAATCAGGATCTACAGGCTCAGGGAAGAAGTATGCAAGTGGATTCAGCAAAGCGGGATCTGAGGAAACATACTCCGCAAGACTTCGCATCAGGTGAAGGTGCTTGTACTTTCTTGGGAGCTCCTGAAGCTCCGCCATCGTGGCCATGGGCTTAATACCGAAAGTGATTGGTTCTTCCTCTATCCATCCAGTCTTGGGAGGGATAGGTTCGATGTGCTGGTAATTCCAGCCGCTCTCTGATTCCATCGTCTCACAGACTACAATGACCCATTCGATTATCTGATCCGGTTGTCCTGGGTTGTATATCCACTTTTCCAAATCAGTAACTACTCCTGCCTCAACCGACCAGATGTTCTCTGACTCCTCTGAGCCATCGGTAGTCAAGGGATAGTCAAAGTCCACACCGAAGTGGAAATTGACAGAATCCTCACATGCATGAGACCATGGAATATGGTAGTCACCGTAATTGTTCATGATGGTGTGTGTCATATCCTGCTCATCCTGAGTCTCACCAACGGGCCATGGGATAGCCATTGAGTTTCCTGCAAGCATCGCGACTAAAGCAATGAGTATTGATACGATACGCATTCTACTCACCATCCCTCAGAATTGCGACACGAAATTGGAGAGGGCTATTGGGCAAAGATGCTACCCAAGTCAAATAATTCTGTGATACATATATATGTCCATTAGGTGAGATACCAGGGCGTCCAGTAGTCTGAATATCAATAACGACCCGTTCACCATGTTCTGTAATCATCGTCCAAAATGCAGTAGGACCAATCCTTGTAGCATACCAGTAGATAATCTCAGCGCTGTTCGTGCAGTAAAGACTTCTCACCTGCTCGATTTCAGCTACATTATCCGCATCTTCAAGGAATCTGGACCAGACTACTTCGCCTGATTCGCAATCGACCAAAACTCCTGCTCCGCCTCCTCCAGCCATGCATAGGTATCTGCTGTCAGGTGAGAAACTGAGGATATTCCCAAGTATAAGGTCCCAGTTGTGCAATTCCTCGCTGGTATCTGCATTATAGAGTATTACCGGGTAACTCCCTGCCTGAAGATCCAGTGTTGATACTGCTATGTAACGATTATCTGAAGAAATTGCGATCGCACTGGAGCTATTACTGGGACGATGGCTCAGAGTCTTCTCAAAGAGGAGATTTGCATTTCCATCAAACACATAAAGCTTATGGACTTTCTCCTCGTTACGACTTCGATCCCTACAAGATACTACTACTAGTTCCCCACTCTGACTTATTGTTTCATTAATCGTGTAATGATGAATGGGAAACTCACTGAAACTCCCGTCCGGATAGAAGAAGCAGAGATTCATCAGACCGGGATCACCCAGTCTGCCCTGTATTCCACTCTGTGTTACGCCAACAGAACCGTCACGAGACAATCTGGAGCCTGAGTTAGAGATCGCAATCTCTCCAATCTCATTACCGTAACGGTCAACCAGCAAACCTATTCCTGCCCAGTGCCCCTCTGGAGGATCAGCTACCTGCTCATCAACTCCGGGAAGATTTACGATGAAGCACTCCCGCCAATAATTCTCGCCGGATCGGATACGGTCTGCTTCATAATGAACCGGATTACCGTCTTCATTGAAGAACAGGTGAAGATCCTGTGCGATTTCCGCTCTTACTCTGCAATCAAGCCAGTACCTGTCTTCTTCCGGAATACTCTCATCGTTAAGAATCTCCGCAAGCCAGGGCATGGGGTAACCGTCTGCTAGAGCCGCTTCAAGCTCTTCGGTGGTTTCTGCACGGAATATCTCAACTACTTCTATATTGGATGCTGTCTGGTCCCCTGAAGTCGTAATCAGAAACGGAAGCAGCACAGCAAGTAACAAATTCATCATTTCTTTTTCCTCACTATCTTGTGAATACTTGAAATACTACAGAAGGAACATTGGCGGAGGGCGAATGAGAGGATAATGTAGAGCTACCCCCCCCCCAAATATAATAAACAGTGCTTTCTATGTTTTGAAACTCATTGAATCGATTGGATTCTTCTATCTTAGACAGGATGAGGTAATTTATATTATACACAGATATGGAAATTATTGTTTTGATCTGTTTCTGATTGAATCGTAAATACAAATCATATAATCTCATTGGAAGATTATAATTCACTGTTTTATTAAATCAAGTGCTTAAAACTTCGCGAGTAACAATATTGTTTGGATGATAAGCCGGGTTTACACCTCCAGTTTCAAGAACGGCATCCCAGCTGAAAAGATCCCAGCTTATCTTGCGGGGCATGATATAGAACTGACTATCTCCACCTTCCTCGCCAACACCACAACCCCACACATATCCGAAGAAATCAACATCTCCAGAAATATCGATTACATTGTCAGCTCCATAAGTATCTATGAACATCGCGGATTGCGCATCCACCGCGTTTGGCCACTCTTCAAGCCAGCCACCCGTCATTTGATTTGTTGGATCAACAGCATCAACGTTTGGAAGGAAGAAGTATTTGTCAGGCACCTGAAGGAAGTAGTTCCATGAGAAATCAGGATCTACAGGCTCAGGGAAGAAGTATGCAAGTGGATTCAGCAAAGCGGGATCTGAGGAAACATACTCCGCAAGACTTCGCATCAGGTGAAGGTGCTTGTACTTTCTTTGAAGCTTTTGAAGCTCGGCCAGGGGATAGCCATTGAGTTGCCTGCAAGTATTGCGAATAAGGCAATGAGTATTGAGAAGCTGCGCATTTTACTCACCGCATTTCAGAATTGCGACGCAAAAAGGGATATCGTAATTGTCCGTAGAAGCTACAGTCAAATAGTGCTGTGCCACATATATCAATCCACTAGGTGAGATTGCTGGACTTCCAGTTGCTTGAATATCTATGATGGTATGATCATTACGTTCTGTCATCATCGTCCAATATTCAGTGGGACTTATCTTTTTTGCACACCAGTAGATGATCTCAGCATTGTTCGTGCAGTATAGGCTTCTTACCTGCTCGATTTCAGGTGAATAATCCGCATCTTCAAGAAATCTGGACCAGATTACTTCACCTGATTCGCAGTCGACGACTGCTCCTGCCCCCCCTCCAGCTATGCACAGAAACCTGCTGTCAGGAGAGAAGTTGAGACTATTACCAATTGTCAGGTCCCAGTTATGAAGCTCCTCACAAGTCTCCGCATCAAAAAGCATGATAGGGTAACTTCCTGACTGAAGATCCAATGTCGCTACAGCTATGTATTCATCGTCTGGTGAAATTGCGATTGAACTTGAACCGTTGTTAGGACGAAGTTCCAAAATCTTTTCAAACAAGAGGTTCATATCACAATCAAACACATAAAGTCTATGGATTTTCCGCTCATTACGGCCTCTATCGATGCAAGAAGCTACGACTAGGTTTCCGCTCTGACTGACTGATTTATTGACTCTGTAATGATGAATAGGAAACTCACTGAAGCTCCTGTCCGGATAGAAGAAGCAGAGGTTCAGCAGGCCGGGCATGCCAGCAGCGCTGCTTTGAATACCACTTATTGTTACTCCCACTGAACCGTCACGAGCCAATTTGGCGTCGTAATTAGTGATTGCTATCTCTCCGATCTCATTCCCGTAACGGTCAACCAGCAATCCTATCCCCGCCCAGTTACCAGCTGGTGGATCAGCTACCTGCTCATCAACTCCGGGAAGGTTGACGATGAAGCACTCCCGCCAATAATTCTCGCCGGATCGGATACGGTCTGCTTCATAATGAACCGGATTACCGTCTTCATTGAAGAACAGGTGAAGATCCTGTGCGATTTCCGCTCTTACTCTGCAATCAAGCCAGTACCTGTCTTCTTCCGGAATACTCTCATCGTTAAGAATCTCCGCAAGCCAGGGCATGGGGTAACCGTCTGCTAGAGCCGCTTCAAGCTCTTCGGTGGTTTCTGCACGGAATATCTCAACTACTTCTATATTGGATGCTGTCTGGTCCCCTGAAGTCGTAATCAGAAACGGAAGCAGCACAGCAAGTAACAAATTCATCATTTCTTTTTCCTCACTATCTGGTGATTTCTTGCATTCAGAAGAATAATCGGAGAAAACATCAAATCCAGAAATACAGTCAGATTCAATTATTTGGAAATATGCCTATGTCAAGAAAATGGTTTCTGAACTTCAGGATTTCATGCTGGAGAACTGATGAAAAACCGGATACTGACAGGAAATATTGTCTTCTTTGGAGGCTGGGTTATCCCCACTTCCTACTTGATGCGAAGATCATGTCTAAAACCTGGACATCTCTACGAGCAGCTGGTCTTTCTTCACGGTATCGCCTTTTGAGACGTGTATTTTGCTGATGATCCCGCTGATTCTGGGGCAGATCTCATTGTGCATTTTCATTGCTTCAAGAAGGAGCAACACATCTCCTGGCTTAACTGTATCTCCTTCAGATACAAAAATATCAATAATTGATCCCGGAATGAAAGCTCTGATTTCCGAAAGATCAGGCATTCCCTCGAATGGTTTCAGCGATCCTTCAGGAATTTCTGTTGAATATTCCGTACTGTCGATATTAAGTTTATTGAGTTTACTTTCCATAATCACCCTCTCCCTATAGAGGGATATTGCCATGTTTATGGCCTATTATAAAGGAATCCGCAACAGAGAAAGCTTTAATAAATGTATCTCTGGTCATGCTTGATTTTATGATGGTATCAATGTAGCCTTTCTTCGCGGCAACGTAGGGATTTGAGAATTTCTCTTCGTATTCATTCACTTTCTCCTGCCTGAAGGCTTCAGGGTCGTCAGCTTCCGCGATTTCCCTGCGGAAAATTATATTAGCGGCTCCTTCAGGACCCATGACAGCTATTTCTCCGGAAGGCCAGGAAGCGACAAATGTCGCTCCGAGATGCCTGCTGCACATGGCTATGTAAGCGCCGCCGTAGGCCTTTCTCATTATCAGGGTCATTTTAGGAACTGTAGCCTCACTGTATGCATAAAGAAGCTTAGCCCCATGTCTGATAACACCGGCATGTTCCTGATCTGTTCCCGGGAGATATCCTGGGGTATCGACCATTGTAAGCAGCGGGATGTTGAAAGAATCACAGAACCTGATGAATCTTGCCGCTTTATCGGAAGCATTAACATCGAGAACTCCCGCAAGAACTCGTGGCTGGTTGGCAATAATACCGATTGATTTTCCGTCAAGCCTTGCGAACCCCACAACGATATTCCTGGCCCACCGTTCGTGAATCTCAAGGAAATCTGAAGCGTCAACTATTCCCCGAATGAGATCTTTAACACAGTAAGCCTGCTTTCTGTCGTCTGGAATGACATCATCGCCAAGCGGATTGACGGGGGGGACTGCTCTGAAAACAGGAGGTTTTTCATTTGAGTTCGATGGAAGGAATGACAGAAGTTTCTTCAGAGTACTAAAAGCTTCCGGTTCACTCTCTGCGTAGAAATGTGCATTCCCTGTAATAGAGGTCTGAGTAATAGCACCTCCGAGTTCCTCCTGTGTAACTTCCTCTCCAAGAACTGTTTTTATCACCTGAGGACCTGTAATGAACATGTTCGATATCTTATTAACCACGAAAACAAAATCCGTAAGAGCCGGCGAATACACCGCTCCACCAGCGCAGGGTCCGAGTATTACGGAAATCTGAGGTATGATTCCACTCATACGAGTATTCCGATAGAAGATTTCACCATATCCACAAAGGGATTCCACTCCCTCCTGAATCCGTGCGCCACCCGAATCATTGATTCCTATGAGTGGTATGTGAGCCTCACCTGCAGCATCCATCACTTTTGTGATTTTCTTTGCGTGGGCTCTGCCAAGGGATCCTCCTGCCACCGTGAAATCCTGAGCGAAGACAGCCACATATCTGTTGCTGACTTTTCCGAATCCTGTAATAACACCATCTCCAACGAGTTCTTTCCGATCCATTCCAAAGTCTTTCACCGAATGTTCAACAAACAGATCCGTCTCGAGAAATGAGTCAGTGTCGAGCAGAAGATCTTCTATCCGTTCCCTCGCAGTATGCTTCCCCTTCTTCTTCTGCTTCTCGATAGCTATTTCACCGCCGCCTTTCAGTTTTCCTGAAAGACGAGCGAGAAAATCATTAACTGATTTCATAATCGACATAGTCAGATCTCCTCATGCAATTTTACCGGAATGAATTCAGTACATGCTTTCAGGCATCAAAATTCTCCCGATTTTGAATATCTCAAAAAGAACATTTACTCAATAAAAACATTGTTCCTGCCAGTGGTATAAGATAATTCAGATATGTCATTGTGTGGTAGTCTTGAAATATATCAATGAAGTAGAATGCGGAGAAGTAATTTACCAGGATAATGTGCTTTCACCCGGTGGTGTTTCAATGATAGACAGAGCCGGAATACTCTCTGGAATGTCGTTTTCCCATTGCAGTCCGGCAAGAAGTCTGATTGTAGCGAACAATCCGCTTTCAGTTAATCCAAACGGAGTGGTTCCATTAATTTGCTCTCCCGCAATTACTGCCCAGCCACGGTATTCAGTGGTGTCAGGTAACGAATACAATATCACCGAGTATTGTGAAAGAATTTCAGGGTTTGTCCAGTAATTCGCAATCTGTAATACTGTAGTGACTTTGGAATATTTCAGATTGATGAAAACCAAGTCAGGTTTATAAATATTGAAAAGTCTGAAGAGAAGTCTCTGCTTTTCCAGGGGATTCTTCCATAATGAATCTTCGAATTCTTCGGTCAATCCTGATGGAATGGAGACCGTATTACCGGTTTTATCGGTCCAGATCTGGATGTGATCATGGCTCAGGTCATAACTGAAATACCTGTCGCTGATTACAGCCAGCAGCATGTCGTTTTCTACAGCCTCCTGAATAAGCTCCTGCTCTGTATATCGTATTGTTTCCGGGTCTTCCAGCATCAGCATCGCTCCTGAAATATGGTCGCCTCTTTCCGTGATAGTCCATGGAAGATATGGTGAAGGTGTCAGTTCCCTGAAATTCACAACAACAATCGGGGAATACTCCAGTTCCGAGGAAATATCCATAAGCGGCTCATCATTTTTTTTACATCCGATAATGAAAAACGCTGACAGGAGAAGAAACAAATATCTGGTCAAATGTACCTCCAGATTCAGGATTGACCGTAAATCTTCAAGTTTCGAAAACAACTAGGTTAACATAATACTTGCTTAAATATAACTACTGCAATCAACGGGAAGCATGTTCTGTTTATAGAAATTCGCCATATTCGAGGTTGCAGAGCCATGGATTCCTCAACATAGTCGAGCTTTGGAGGTTCATTGAAGTGAAGATTACTTTCTTCGGAGCAGCACGTGGTGTAACCGGTTCGAAGCATTTACTGGAAGTTGCGGGAAAGAAAATACTGCTTGATTGCGGTTTTCACCAGGGACATCGCATTGAAAGTGAAGAGCTTAACAGAAAATTCCCTTTTAATCCGTCAGAACTGGATTGCATTATTCTCTCACATGCGCATATAGACCATGCCGGTAACCTTCCTGGTGTAATAAAGAAAGGTTTCGGAGGTTTGATAATCAGCACTTTTGCCACAAGAGATCTCGCGGCAATCATGCTTCCCGACAGTGCTCATATACAGAAATACGATACTCAGTACCTGAACAAGAAGAGAGCGAAAAAGGATCTGCCACCCCTTGAACCTTTATATGACATCGAAGATGTGACAAGAACTCTTGAGCATTTCATGTCCATTCCTTACAACAGACCGTTTGAGATATTCAACGGGATAACTCTCCGTTTTCTCGAGGCGGGACACATTCTGGGTTCAGCCCAGATTGAACTTACTATCAGGGAAAACGGGCATGAAAAGGTTCTTCTGTTCTCAGGTGATCTGGGTCGTCCCGGCAGACCGATACTCAGAGATCCGGACATGAGTGCGAAGGCTGATATTCTGCTGATGGAAAGTACTTACGGAGGAAGGAATCACGAAGAAAATGAAGAAGCTCTGATTCGATTCAGGAATATAGTTAATAAAACCTATGAACTTGGCGGGAAAGTGATCATTCCTTCCTTCAGTGTAGGCAGGACACAGGAAGTGCTTTACTATATTCACGAATTGGTCACACGCCATGAAATGCCGGATATGCAGGTATTTGTTGATTCCCCTCTTTCTTTCGACGCAACAGAAATATACAAGATCCATCAGGAATGTTTCGATTCCCATATGCGTGACTACCTTCACAGCGGAGAAAGCCCATTTCAGTTCGAAGGTCTCCGTTTCATACAGAGCGTAGGAGAATCAAAAGCGCTCAATATGGATTCAAGACCAATGGTGATAATATCTGCATCCGGAATGTGCGAGAATGGAAGAATCCTGCATCATCTGAAGAACAATATTGAGAGTAATCAAAACACCGTACTGATTGTCGGATTCATGGCCCAGCACACCCTTGGGCGGAGACTTCTGGATGGATGCAAGGAGGTTAAGATCTTCGGTGAAGAGTACACTGTGAAAGCCCGACTTGAAGTAATTAACGGTTTTTCCGCTCACGCTGATTCCGACGCACTGGTTGACTATGCCGAAAAAGTCGGTAAAGATGCGAAGAACATCTTCCTTATTCACGGCGAACTTGATCAAAGCGAGATTCTTGCCAGTCGAATATTCGAGAGAATCAACATTGAACCTGTCATTCCCTCAATGGGAGAAACTTATGAAATACAATAGAATGCTGATCGTCTGGAACAATATATACTGTATCAGAGTACAGCGGTTGTTAATTATCAACAAAAAGCAGGAGACACAATGACCGTATTTACTTGCATATTTCTTATTCTTTCGGGAAGTTTTCCAGAGTTTGTACCTCCACCTGCAGGAACAGGAGATGAGATACTGCCCCTGAATCCCAGATCCTTTGGAATGGGAGGAATCTGCGCTGGTGTTCCTGATTCAATCAACTTTTCAATGCTCAATCCTGCAGCATCAGCATGGACTTCAAACAGCGGCGTCTGTTTTGGTGGAAGATACAGTGAAGGCGATGTGCCGGCCTGGGATAACAGCTTCGGAGTTCCACTAATATCAACCGTAATTCCTCTTCCCGGAAGAATTGTGGTCACTGCAGCTATTGATGGAAGAAGCAGACTTAACGCCTCAGAAGAGATGATCTTCGATGAGTTTTCAGGAGATCTGTCCTGGTCAGGCGGGCTTGTGGAGTCTTATACCGGACTGTCGCTCAGAGCGACTGACTGGCTTGCGTTTTCTTTTGGTGGACGTTGTACTTTCGGAAGCATTGTTTCGGACGTAACACTGATTCCTGATAATCCTGGAGATTACCCGACTAAAGAGATCGTCTACAGAGATGATGTGAGTTTCAGACAGGCCTGGGGCGGAGTATTCGGTCTTTTCGTTAATTCAGATCGTTTTGGACTGGGGTTTTCCATATCAACTGACAGAAAAGGCGATCTTGATATTAATCGTGATTACGAATACTACGATCCCGACAGTTCGAGTCAGATGTATACAATTCCAGGTGAATTAAGCGCTGGAATTTCCTACAGACCATTAGAGCGATTACTGATCGGACTTGATATTTACTCCAGAAAATCACTCGATGTATTGGGTTCCATCACTGATTCAGGCACCATAATCTCAGCTGGATCTGAGATATATATTGGAAGCGGAGTAATTGCTCGAACCGGTTACAGCCATATGAATGGACTATGGAGAGATGGCGCGGACAGATTCACCGCCGGAGCTGGGTTGGTATTCGGAAATGGCAAAGCAGGAATAGACCTATCCACAGGATTCCAGTTCTGGAGAAATATTCAGGATGAGTTCCAGAAGGAAACTGTATTATTCATTTCATTATGGGCTACTGAGAAATGGCTGGGAGAATAGGTTCCTCTGACAGAGTAATTGCAATAGTACCGGCCAGGTACTGTTCTGTAAGGCTTCCCGGAAAGCCCCTCGCTGACGTTGCCGGGATTCCTCTTATCAATAGAGTTCTTCAAGGCCTGAAAGGTTCCGTAGACAGAATTGTTGTAGCCACTGATGATAACCGCATCATGGATTCTGTCAGAAATAGCGGATTCGAAGCAATTCTGACAGGAGATGCCGATACAGGGACTCAGAGAGTATTCATGGCATGGGAATTACTTGGCTGTCCCGGAGAATGGATTATCAACGTCCAGGGAGATGAACCTCTTGTGAACTCAAGCTGGATCAAAGCACTTACTTCCTGTTATCCCGAGGATGATCTGGTAACTACGCTTGCCAGGAGAGTGCCTGCTGTTCAGGCTCAATCCCCCGATTCAGTGAAAGTTGTAATTGATCGTAATGGTGATGCGATGTATTTTTCACGGTATCCTGTTCCGCATGGCGCAGAAGAACTGCTGGAACATGTTGGAGTCTACTGTTTCGGCCCCGCCTCACTTCGGCACTGCGTCAGTGCTGGAAGTACTCCCCTGTCCAGAATAGAACGCCTTGAGCAACTGGCCTGGCTTGAGAACGGAATCAGAGTTAGGGTTATTGATGGGGATTTTGAAGGATTAGGTGTTGATACGCCGGATGATCTTGAAAGGGCGGTGAAATATTTTAAGCAGAGATAAAACTCCATTATTTATCATTGGTCCCTGCAGCCTTGAATCCAGAGACATTTCGCTGAATGTAGCCGAATTTGTTCAGAAACTGATTGATTCTGTACATCCTCGATCGGAATGGGTTTTCAAAGGCTCGTTTCTTAAAGATAACAGAACGAGTCATAATTCCTACAGAGGACCCGGACTTGAAAAAGGATTGCGCATTCTTGAAGAAATATCTGATACATTTGGTGTTCGAACATTGACTGACATACATAACCAGCAGCAGATTGCTTCTGTTGCTCAGGTCGTGGATATACTTCAGGTTCCAGCATTTCTATGCAGACAGACGTCTATTCTGGAGGCTATTGGCTGTTCAGGAAAACCTGTGAATATCAAGAAAGGCCAGTTTATGGACCCGTTGAATATGAAGGGTTCGGTAAACAAGGTCCGTTCATCCGGATGTGATGAAGTCTGGCTCACAGAGAGAGGGACTTTTTTCGGTTATGGCGATCTGGTCGTAGATTTCCGGTCTCTTTCCGTAATGAGAGAGTTCGCGGATAAAGTGATTCTTGATGTTACTCATTCTCTTCAGCGTCCCGGTGCTGCAGATGGTCAGAGCGGTGGGTGTAGCGAGTACGCTCCAGCACTCGCGCGTGCGGGAGCCGCCTGGGGTGTTGACGGTCTTTTCATTGAATCGCATCCTGATCCGCAATCAGCTCTTAGTGACTCAGCTACGATGGTTGATTTCAGTACGCTTGAATTCATGCTCACAGAGGCTCTGAGATACTGGGAGGGAAGATGAAGTCTCTGGGAACGATAAGATTAATGGCTCTCGATGTCGACGGTGTACTCACAGATGGTGGCTTGTATTATGGAGCTGACGGAGTAACGCAGAAGTTTAATTCAAAAGATGGAGCTGGAATAGTTGAGCTCAGGAGGAGAGATTTTCCTGTTGCGCTGGTCTCTTTCCGGGATTTTCCGGCAACCAGACGCAGGGCCAGAGACCTGGATATACAGCTCCTCTCTCTTGGTTGTTCCGACAAAGCCTCAGCTCTCAGAAAACTTTGCGAACTGCTTTCGATTGATTCTTCAGAAGTTCTGTTCATGGGAGACGGGCTTCTGGATCTGCCCGCAATTCGAATTGCCGGCATAGGAGCTTGTCCGGCTGATGCGCATTCATCGGTAAAAGCTGAATGTGATATCGTGACATCAAATAACGGGGGCGAAGGAGCTGTAAGGGAGATTATAGATATGCTGATGGAGAGCTTTGATAATGTCTGATCTGTATGAAGAAGCTTTAAGAGTACTTCAAATAGAAATTGAATGGCTGGAAGCTACAGGTGCTCTTATCAGAGAGACTTTTTCAGAAGCTGTTTTAACACTTGCCTCCGCAAAGGGTAAAATCGTGATCTGCGGGATGGGTAAATCCGGGCATGTCGGAAAGAAGATCGCTGCAACCATGACGAGTACCGGAAGTCCTGCCTATTTCCTTCACCCGTCAGAAGGGATTCATGGTGATCTTGGTATTCTTCAGAAGGGAGATGTTGCTCTTGTACTCTCGAAAAGTGGAGAAACAGAGGAAATAGCTATGCTCCTGCCATGTTTCAGACATCTGAATATCCCGGTCGTCGCGATAACTTCTTCCACTGATTCTCTACTCCATCGCGCAGCAAAAGTTGTTCTTCCACTACCTGATCGAAAGGAAGCCTGTCCCTACAATCTGGCCCCGACAGCAAGCACTACTGCTACTATGGCTCTGGGTGATGCTCTTGCAATGGCACTTCTTCGTCAGAAGAATTTTTCACCGGATGATTTTGCCCAGGTTCATCCAGGAGGAGTGCTAGGCAGAAGACTGCTTACGCGCGTCAGGGATCTGATGGATTCTTCTTCTCTTCCCGAGATTTCCGAGTCAGCGCCGCTCACAGAAGCAGTTGCATTGATGACAGCTCACAGAGGAGTGTGCTATTCAACCGACAATGACGGCAAATTGAGCGGTATCTTCGTCTACGGTGATCTGGGAAGACTGATGAAGAACCGTGAGAATATTCTGGATCTTCAGCTTGGCGATGTAATGATAAGGGAACCGGTCATATGTAATGAAAATGAACTTGCTTCAATCGCGGTTTCCAGAATGGAAGAACACGGAATCACAAGCCTTGTTGCTATTAATACCGAAAGCAGACCAATAGGAATACTTTACCTGCATGATGCTCTTCAGGCCGGCTTGAGATAGATAATTCAATGAAATCACGACTTCCTTTCCGCCGTATGCGGCACTTCCTTGAACTGCCCCTCGCGAAACTGGTTGTTTTCACCGCTTCAGTTCTCCCGAGAAAGTTCATCTGGATAATAGCAGGTTTGCTCGGTTTTCTCACGTCGCTGATTCCGGGAAAGTCCTCAAGAATATTCAGAATCAACAGACGGCACATTATGAATCCATGTGGTTTAAATGTGCATCTGAGTACCGTGTACAGGAATCTTATCGCCGGAATGCTGGATTTTTTTCATCTGTCGGGCAAATCCGATGATGAATTCATGAAAACGGTGGAAGTACATGGCGCCGGGAATATGAAAGCTGCACTGTCATCCGGTAAAGGAGCTATAGCGATAACAGCTCATTATTCTGCATGGGAGTTAATCCCGAGAGCTATAAAGCTGCTGGGTCATCGAGTGGGTGTTGTTTCACGAAAGCTGGCTCACCAGGACACATCAGAATATTTCGATTATCTCAGGAAAAGGCATGGTGTCGCACTTATCGACAGGAACAGCGGTATTATGAAGCTCATGCATGTATTGCGCGAGAATACAGCAGTAGGTATTTTGATAGATCAGGATACAATGGGTGTGGAAAGTGAGTTTGTCGATTTCCTTGGACTACCGGCGAGAACGCCGGTTGGTCCGGCTCAGCTGGCAATCAGATTCGGAATTCCGGTTCTGACTCTTCATATTGCCAGGAAGAGAGATGGAAGATATATCCTTACTATCGACGAACCAATGGTACTTTCAGATTACTCCGGAGATGATGGGTATCTTGAACTGACAGCTGATCTTACTGGAAGGATTGAGGAGTGGATACGTGAAGACCCGCAGCAGTGGATCTGGATTCATGAACGCTGGGCTCGCCGTCCTGGCTGGGCTCCTGGCTTGCGGTAATCCAGCTCCGGTTGAAATGGATCCTGATCGGGAGCCAATACAGAATGTGGAGAATTTCACCCTTGTTCAATCATTAGAGGGTAATCGTTCCTGGCGCCTGGTGAGTGACGACGCTGTTTATACAGAGGGCGATAGTATCCTTCTGATCAATGATGTTAATCTTACATTTTTTGAAGAGGATATTCCCGCTACCATTCTGACCGGTGATTCCGGACGTGTTGAACTGCAATCAGGCCTTATGAGAATATGGGGGCATGTGAATGCTCATACAAACGATGACAGGCATCTATCAACTGAGGAAATCATCTGGAATGACGAGATGGGGATTTTCCATAGTGACTGTCTTGTAGTGCTGACTATTCCCGATTCGGCTGGAGCAACAGTTCTGTCAGGGAGGGGAGTTGATCTGGATATAAGTCTTGGAGCGGCAGGAGGGGTTGATATTGAAGAAAGTTTCACTGCGGTTTATTCCGGCGAGATTGATCTTGAATAGCTTTATAGTACTCTTGTCTGCAACTGCCGTGGGTGCGGGTGTATTCACTGCAACCGCTGACAGGGCAGTTGCAAGGGAACTTGAATCCGGTGAGGCAGTCCTTGATCTGGCGCAGAATGTAGTTGTAACTGACGGAGAAGTAACAGTTAATTCCGACAGTGCCACTATTTGGCAGGATTCCGGAAACGCTCTGTTTCTCGGCAACGTAATCGTCTTAATGGATACCCTTACCGGAACTTGCGAATATCTGGAATATCTTAAAGAAGCTGGTATGGTTACCATGACCGGAGATGTCGTTCTTACTGACGGAGAGACTGTTGTTGAAGCTGAAGAAGTAGTGTATTTCCGCGGCTCAGCCAAGGCAACTGCAAGAGAGAATGTGATAATGACCGGTCCGTGGTTTGGACGAGTTGAGGGACAGTACGCACTGTATGACAGAGAGAGAGGCAGCCTTTTTGTAACTGTTGATCCTGTTCTCAGAAGGACAGAAAATGGAGACAGCCTTACAGTTACTGCTGATCGGCTCGAATTCTTCCCAGATGATAACAGTGCTGAAGCGCAGGGAAACGTTTTTGTGTCAATGCCTGAAATGGACTTTACTTCTACGTCTGAATACCTCAGGTATTATGGTGATGAAGATCGCTTTGAACTGTTCGGTTCTCCGGTTCTCCTCTTTGAGGAGGGAGATATGTCAGGAGACTGGATGGAAATCCTTCTGGAATCCTCCGGAGATCCGGAATCAGTGAGGATCGAAGGAGACGCTTCAGGATATTTTCGCGATTCCGATGTTGATCCGCCGGCTGAAACCTGGTTTTCCTCAGAAAGAGCGTTTTTTTCTTTTGAGGAAAGTGAGCCTGACTCAGTGATGCTGACTGGTTACGCGTCTCTTATAATGAAATCAGGAGGAGAAGCAGCTTCAAGAGATGAGCTGAATACTGTACGGGGAGATACTTTCATTATAAGATTTGAAAACGGAAACGCAACCGAAGTAATAGTATCCGGTTCAGTAACCGGAACATACAGCTACCGCGGGGGTGATCAGTGACTACACTCCGGAAAAGTATAAGCGACATAAAGGTCCTGAGAACTGAGAATCTAGTTAAGAAATACAGGAAACGCCCGGTTGTGAACGGGGTGTCTCTTACAGTCAAAAGGGGAGAAATAGTAGGCCTCCTTGGCCCGAATGGAGCGGGGAAAACCACCACTTTCAATCAGATTGTCGGTTTCATTCGACCGGACTCCGGCGATGTCTTCATGGATGAAATCGTTATCACACATCTGCCGATGTATAAAAGATGCAGGCTTGGAATAGGTTATCTGCCCCAGGAATCCAGTGTGTTCAGAAAGATGACTGTTTCGGATAATCTTATGAGTATTCTGGAAACGATGAAGCTGGGGAAAAGCGAACGGAAACAAAGACTTTCCACGCTCCTTTCTGATCTGGGTCTGGAAAAAGTTGCAGCTCAGAAAGCCTTTACGTTGTCTGGAGGAGAGAGAAGACGTGTTGAAATAGCACGAGCTCTTGTGACAAAACCTGCTTTTCTTCTTCTAGATGAACCTTTTGCCGGGATTGATCCTATAGCTGTTGATGATATTCAAAGCATAGTAAGAAACCTCAGAACAAAAGGTCTTGGTATCCTGATAACGGATCATAATGTAAGAGAAACACTTGAAATCACTGACAGAGCATATATCATGTACGATGGGAAAATACTTATTTCCGGTTCAGCAGTTGAACTTGCTGAAAATCCGGAAGCAAGAAAAATATACCTTGGTGAAAGGTTCAAGCTCTAATATGCCTGAATTCAGAATGAACCAGAACCTGAGCCTGATTCAAACCCAGAAGCTAGTGCTGACACAGAAGATAAGGCAAGCTCTGGAAATTCTTCAGTTACCCTCAACTGATCTTGAAAACCTCATAAGGAAGGAACTTCAGGAGAATCCGCTCATGGAAAAAGAAGCTAATCAACAGAAGGAATCGGAGAAAACAGTTGAAGGTGAATCTCAGATATCCGAGGATGATTCATGGGATGAGGAGCCATCCAGAACTGACAGCGCGGAAACCGATCCTCTGGATATTCTCAAGCGCATTGAGGAGCACACTGGTGAGTATACACACAATTCAAGGCAGAATGATGATGATTCATGGATGCCTGAACCGCCCAGTGAACCTACTCTCTCCGAATATCTTCTTCAGCAGGTTTACGCACTCATGCTTCAAGTTGATGTTGAAGATGCTGTAGTTTATATCATTTATTCTCTGAACAGGCATGGTCTGCTTTTTCTGACCGAACAGGAACTCGAAGACGGCTGGACCGGAAAGCATGAATCACTGACCAGGGCAATTAAGATCGTCAGATCTCTTGAGCCTACAGGTGTTGGCGCCGGAAGTGAGGCTGAAGCACTGAGGATGCAGTTGATAGAGATTGGTTACACAACTGACAGTCTTGAATATCGGATAGTAACCTCTCATTTTGATGAGATGACGGGGAAAAAAATAAAACAGATTGCCGTCGCGGAAAATGTTTCTCCGCATGAAGTGCAGGAAGCAATTGACAGGATATCCATTCTGAATCCATGGCCGGGAAACGAGTTTTCATCCAGTGCCAATACCGCTGTTATACCTGATATCATAATTATCAGAGTAAAAGATCATTTTGAAGCTGTTCTGAATGACAATAGATTTCCGAGATTGATGATATCATCGAGGAACAGACAAATCCTTGAATCTCCCAACACTTCTCCCATAGAGAAGGAGTATGTGGTAAAGAAATTTCAGAAGGCATCCTGGTTCATTAAGGCAATCGCGCAGCGTCAGGAAACCGTAACAAGAATCGGTAATTATCTTGCAGAGTATCAGAGTGATTTCTTTGAACACGGGATTAAGGGGCTCCAGCCACTCACACTACAGATCGTAGCGGATGCTCTGGGATACAATCAGTCAACTATCAGCAGGGCTATCAATGGTAAATACCTTCAGTCACCCAGAGGTGTTCATGAAATTCGTTTCTTTTTCAGCAGGGCTCTACCGAGTGAGGATGGGGAAGTATCCAGCAGATACGTGAAAAATGAACTGAAAAAGCTGATCAAACTGGAGGACAAGAGTAAACCTCTTTCGGACGCAAAACTTGTCCTGGCACTGGACGCTCTGGGTATGGAAGTAAAAAGGCGGACCGTGGCCAATTACCGGTCAGATATGGATATCCCATCCGCGAGACAGAGAAAACGATACTGACAGACTGATAAGGGAGGAAGTAATGAATGACTTTTCAATGGAAATACTTCAGCTGGAATACCCTGAAGGCTGCAACATCATTCTGGGGCAGTCTCATTTCATCAAGACAGTTGAAGATCTGTATGAAGTAATCATCGGAACTGTTCCTGGATCAGAGTTTGGACTTGCGTTTTCAGAAGCCTCAGGTCTCAGACTCGTCAGGAGTGATGGAACAAACCTTGAACTGAAATCCATTGCAGAGAAGAACCTTCTAAAACTTGGCTGCGGTCATACATTCATGATAGTGCTGTCGAAGGTTTTCCCGATACAGATTCTCAATCAGATAAAAAACGTTCCGGAGGTCTGCAGAATCTACTGTGCTTCCGGAAACCCCGTTCAGGTGATAGTCGCCAGATCAGATCAGGGCGGTGGAGTAATGGGGGTTATCGACGGTGAACCTCCAATTGCGGTTGAGATAGAGGAGGACATAGAGAACCGCCTGAAGCTGCTTCAGAAAATCGGATACAAACGCTGACCCGCTCGTGATATGTCACGGTTAAGCCACCACTATCTTCAAGTACCGCATTGAAATGCTCGAATCGGAATCAGTGCGAGTAAATCGGTCCCTCAATCAGGTATGTAATTCCTGGATATGGAACCTTCAGTGAGGCAGAAAGTGTTTCTTATGATCGAAGTACTCTGGGTGTTCTATTCTCTGAGACGCAATTATTCATTCTGGGGTTTGGAATGGACGCAGAGATTACTGATGATCTGAGTATTTCATTTGAGGGATATTGGCGGCATTACGATCCGAAATATGTGACACCACCTGATTCTGCTGGTTTTTATCTTCTCGATCGGACGGGTAGCATAACAATATTCACACTTGGAATTAGAAAGACTTTATCTTTCCGAACTTCTGCGATGTATGGGGGAAGATCAGTCTGACAGTACTTTTTCCATGAATGATATAGTATTTCTGTAAAATATTCAGGATAGAGGACGGAGAGGAAGGTTCTACTCCTTAAGGCTTTGCATCTCCAAGCTTCCGGTCGCTGGTCCTTCATGGATCCTGCCGCATGCGATCTGGTAGAACATAAAGCCATCGAACCCTCTCCTTCTGAGCAGCGCTTCGAGTGTACGGGTTCCGGGAACTCGGAATGGCAATGCCATGAACCGCTGACCGAACTCCACTTCAAATCCGTGACTGGTCAGGAGGGCAAAGAGTTCGTCCAGGTCTAGAATCCTATGAACAGCTCCTCGCTCAAGATGCCCGCTGGCAATCCCAAACCTGATGCCGCTCGGGGTTACATCCACCAGGGACAGAAGTCCGCCTGGAGCCAGCACCCTTGTGCATTCGGTCAGCATCGAATCGACGTCCCAGATATGCTTGAAGGTCGAGGTGCAGAGGATCAAGTCGACGGAGCCGTTCTGCAACGGGATCGCTTGCCCGTCGCCCTGTATCAGTATCATTGCGTCCGGGGATGGCTGCGGGAAGCAGTCCCGCTCCAGATCGATGCCAATGCAAAGGTCAATTCCCAGCGTGTGGGAGACCTCGCTGAGCACTTTTCCGTCTCGTGTACCGATGTCCAGCAGCACTCGCTTCTGGATTGAGAGGTCCACAAGGGTACTGCAATGAGCGGATGTACGCTGCTTGAGACCATGATCCCACAGGAGGGATGTACCTCTTCGAGAAAATGATCTCTTATCCCTACCGCTCCGGACCGGTAAAGAAACGGGAGGGACCTTCCGTAATCTACCCACCGTATCCTCAAGAGGTTCGAATCTGAACTCCGAGAGAAGCATGCGGAGCTTGCCCTCGCAGGATGACAGCTTCGCATAATGGGTCAGTCGAGCACGGCTGTCGAAAGACCGTCGCGGATGGTCCGGATCCAGCTCCCAGGGATGAATATAAAAGACTGCCGGTTTTCCCTGCCGAGCGGCCCACAGGAAGTTCGCGCGGGAGAATGCATATGGGTAAAGACGGAAGTATGCCCCTCCGGAGACCGGCACGGAGACCCCGAGTATCCTCCTGGTGGTGACAGGTGCAAGCCACAGGCTACCGCTCTTTCTCCTCACCTTTCTGATCTCGTCCGGGAATCCAGGTATCCCGTAGCGCCAGTTAATGGTAGGGAAGATGCTCGAGTCGATGGTAAAGCCCAGACCAACCAGCATGTCAAGGATCCATAGCGTATCTCTTGTAATCGAGAAGAACGGGGCACGGAAGGACAAGACCTGTTTGCCGGTGATGTCTTCTAGACGATTCCTGGCATCGGATACTTGCTGCTCGAGGATGGCGGGCGGGGACTCGCTGACGAAGTTATGGAACCATCCGTGGCAACCAATCCTGTGCCCGGCGTCAACCACGGTCCTGACAAGATCCGGATACTCCTCGGCAAGTTCTCCGAGCCAGAAGAACGTACCTTTCGTGCCGTACTCGTCCATCGTGCGGAGCAGCTTGTCCATTGAGGAGCGGAGTCTGTAGTCAGATCGGTTAACGCTGGCTCGGTCGATGGGTATGCCGGTGAACCAATCCTCCACGTCAATGGTGAAAGCATGGATGATCGGATACGCCTTCTGACTCAATCTGAAGACACTTCGTGGATTGTGCGATTCACGGCAGGTGCAAAAGCCGGGGGATCAATGTAGGACATATTGCACCTCACGTTCCGGTGTGCTGTAATAATATCAATCGCTGCTTGACCCGTCTCTGGGCTTATCAGGCCACACAAGGCTGTAACTGGTACTTCTTCCCCCACCCGGATTCCTTCTGAGAATACCCTTTTCCACAAGGTCGGCAAGATCCCTCTTGGCTGTTTCACGGGTGGTTTTTGTCATCCTCCTGTATTTGCTGTTTGTCAGCCCACCTTTAAAACTCTCTCTGCCCGATTCAGAGAGTTTGTTTATGGTCTTCTTCTGTCTTGGATTTAAAGCAACATCCGACAAGCTTTCCCACAAACGGGCTTTCTCTCCGGCGTGTTCAATCAGAGAATCCGCAGCTTTTATGGCTCTCAGCATGCATTCAAGGAACCAGATCAACCAGCGCGTGATGTCTCCGGTACCTTTCTGTGTTTTTTCCAGAATTTCGTAGTACCCATTGCGTTCTGAAAGCATCTGAGATGAAATACTGTAAAATCTGCGACTGGACTGTTCATCTTGAGCCAGTGCCATATCTGATACTGCACGGGCAATCCTGCCGTTACCATCATCAAATGGATGTATCGATACGAAATAGAGGTGTGCCTGAGCTGCCCGGATAATGCCGTCAGTGCTATCATCCGGTGAATTGAACCAGGAAAGAAAAGCTGCAACCTCCTTCTCCAACCTGTTCGCAGGAGGAGCTTCGAAATGTACTGTTTCCCTTTCAGGTAAGCCTGATACTACCTGCATTGGTGATGAGCTTTTCCGCCAGTCTCCTGTAATAATTCTGTTCAAATCTGAGTATCCGGTTGGAAATAATGCTGCCTGCCAGCCCTTCAACCTGTCTGAAGAAAGTTCCCTGGAACAGTTCCTTGTAGCGTCGATAAGCACCTGAACGAGTCCGTCAACATGTTTGTCCGGATGTGTTATTCCAGCTGTTTGTATTCCCAGTCTTCTTCCCACGGAAGATCGGATCTGGGCCCGATCAAGCAGTGAGCCCTCAATAGCAGCAGTCGAGTAAACTTCCTCTTCAAGTTGAATTGCATCCAGTGACATTCCCAGATGTTCAGCTTTTGCCAGAAGCCCTCCCTGAGCAAGCCGTGTTCGACCAAGAAGCTTCATCAGTTCAGCACTGCTCCAGTACATGTTCGGCCACGAATCCAACTGCCAGATATACTTTTTCATAATTGTTCTCCGTTGGCACCGGTTACCCGATTACTTCATCATTCGGGTCGTTTACTGACCCGAATATTATGAAGAAATGGAGCATCGGCAATACGGCATTTAAGAAAGCTACTGCTGAGTACCAAATAGATATTTACAGCCCGGATGGAACTTTCATATCCTCCATCTCCAGAGACATCCCGCTCGTGATATTCGCAATTCAGTTTGGTTCCCCTGTTTGATGGCCAGAACGAACAATGATCAGAATTACCAGACCAATAAGGTTTGAAGCGGCGAAAGCCAATGTAGCTGATCTTCTCCATTCTAATATAAATTCATTAGATACAAGTCCGATAGTGCCGACTAATAGAAGAACGAAGGTTAGAACTCCCAGTTTGCTTTGCATTTCTACTCCTTACCATTCAGCATAACCAGCGCCGTTACTCGCACTTCTAATCCCTGACAGGAGTCTGGTTGATGCTGTGGTCATAGTCAATTGCTTTCTTAGTCAATTACATGAACCAATTGGTACTAATACCTTTTACAGCTTCACAAAAGAGTGCATGCCCTCTGATATAACGGACACATTGACTTACACATGCCAATGTGTGATACTATGTGTGGAGGTGATATTCATGGCAACAAATTTACAGATTGATGACAAGCTTATCACCAAAGCAGTGGAGCTTGGACAACATCGGACGAAGAAAGCTGCGGTAACGCAAGCTCTTATCGACTACATACTTCATCTTGAACAAGAGAACATCCTCTCCTCGTTTGGATCCATCGACTACGCTGACGGATACAACTACAAGGAACAAAGAGCTAGAACATGAGGGTCCTGGTGGATACTTGTGTCTGGTCTGAAGCCCTTCGTCGGTCAACGAGGGAGGAATCAGATGTGTCCCGAGAACTCCGTGATCTAATTCTCGAGCATCGTGTAGAAATTATCGGTCCAATCCGTCAAGAATTACTGTCAGGATTGCGCGAAAAGGCTCAGTTCGAGAAGCTGGAAAAGAACCTGGAAGCGTTCCCTGACATTCCTCTAGAATCCTCCGATCATACTACGGCAGCCAAGTTTTTCAATACATGTCGTGCAAAAGGTATTCAAGGTTCCAATACTGATTTCTTAATCTGCGCAGTTGCTGTACGACGACAAATAGCTATCTACACTACGGATATGGACTTCCAGCAGTTCGCGAAGCACCTCCCTATTATTCTGCATGAAACGAGGAAATGCGATCCCTGAGGTTATCTGTTTATCATGGATTCCAAAGGTCGGCGGAATTAACTATAACGATTGCGTTCGATTGTTTTCCTGATCAGTTCTCCGACTTGTTCCAGCCCTGCCCGCGTCGGCTTCGTGAAGTAATCCTCGCCGAACTTCAATCCGAAGCCATCGCCGGGAACGCGGGAAAACACATGCAGATGGACATGGAAGATCTCTTGCATGGCGGCTTCGCCATCTGCAAGAAACATGTTAACTCCTTCACACGGCAAGCCGGATTCACGCAGTGCCAGGGCAAGGCGCTGGGCAATTCGGAACATGTGGGCGCCAGTGTCTTCCGGAAGATCAGCAAGGTATGAGGCATGCACGTTGGGCACAATGTCAATATGGCCAGAATTGACGGGCTGAATGTCCAGAAAGGCAGACACCAGGTCGTCCTGCCAGATAAGCGTCGCCTCCGCTCGGCCGCTAACTATGTCACAGAAAATGCAATCACTCATGTTTATCCTGCAATCGAACATCTACGTATAAGGCAATTATGCCTGATATCCTGATATTGAACGGATAAACAGACAAATGTGCTTTCAATATTACTATAGTATATTCTTTCTAATAATGAAAAATACAATAGATTAGGAAAATAGCTATGTCAAATAAGATTCTTGATTATATGCGTGATGTAATGAGGCGACGACAATGATCTACACACACATTCTTCAGTAAGGCGGAGAAGGCGTGATCAGCCCACCTGAAGATCTGTGATTATCGAGGATCAGTCGAACCCGTTGATCAGGTATGTTATGATTTGCTGCGTATCCAGTTGAAGGTTTCTTCAAGTGCCTGTTCTACAGGGGTAGCCGGTTTCCAGTCGGTTATCTTCTCTGTCAATCCGTTTTCCAGTTTCCAGTCGTTAGCAAGAAGTTCTTTGCATTTATCCCTGCTGAAGAACGGGGTTCTACCGGTCATTGAAGAGAGGGCCTCTGACATGAACCCGGCTGAGTGAATCAGAAATGGAGGTATTCTCAGATGAAGGATTTTCCTTCTTGCCGCCTGTTGCAGGAGTCCGTGGAAGTCCTTCCAGGAGAAAAGCCTGCCATAGGATGGTTCGAAGGTTTTGCCAACAGCTTCCAGGTATTCAGGCAGGCGTACTATCAATTGAGCAAGGTCTGGCGCATAGACCAGAGCGAACCCACCCCTGTTAATCCATGGTGATATAAAAAGACCTTTCAGAGCAAGCCTGAGTACAGGGGTTGAAGCGGGATCACGCGGGCCGAATATCGCAGGTGGTCTGACAATTATCCAGTTCTCAGTATCTCTGACGGCATATTCACCCAGCAGTTTACTTCTTCCGTAATTGGTAACCGGTCCTTTTCCCCCCGGGCCCGATGCTGCCTGGCTGGATATGAATATGAATAAAGCACCACTGGAGAATTTGTTTCTGGCAATGAGCATATTTCTGGTTATCAGCGCGTTAGCGCGATCGAACTCCTCCTGGCTGCCAGCGCTCGTTGCAGCGGCTGAATGAATAATCACATTTGCGTTCGCCAGAGCGGAACCGATCGAATCTGGATTCATGAAATCGACTCGGCTTACAGAGCATTTCGGTGGTATATTCGATAAGGATGAAGATTGTCTGAGTAATACATGGCTGGATATGCCCATATTTAGGAGTTTTTCCGCTATATGGCTTCCCAGAAAACCGGAAGCTCCTGTAAGTATTACTTTATTCATCATCACCGGAATCCGTTGACTTGCGTAAACATCCTGATTAACTTCCTGCGCAATGCTACATATTGATTCAACCGATGACAAGGTGGAAAATGGAAAATGCGCAGAAAGATGTCTTCCTGAAGTGTTCCGAGTTTGACAGACTGGAAAAGGTTCGAGAGTCCGGTCTCTATCCCTATTTCATGCCTCTCGGCGGTCATGTCGGAGCTGAGATGGAGATCGACGGTCACAGCATCATCATGCTGGGTTCGAATAATTACCTTGGACTTACGGATCATCCGGTTATTATGGAGAGAGCAAAGGAAGCTATTGATAAATACGGCACAGGCTGTACCGGCAGCCGTTTCCTTAATGGTACGCTTGATCTTCATATAGAGCTTGAGGAAAGACTGGCTTCTTTCCTTGGCAAGGAAATGGCAATAACTTTCAGCACAGGATTTCAAGCTAACCTCGGTGTAATCTCAACAATTGCAGGCAGGGAAGATCTTATCTATCTTGACAGGCTGGATCACGCTTCAATCATCGATGGCGCAAGGATGAGTTATGCCCGAGTATTGAAGTACAGGCATAATGATCATGATCATCTCAGATATATGCTCGAGAACAATCGAGAACATCCAGCTGTGATAGTAACAGATGGTGTTTTCAGTATGGAGGGTGATCTCGCGGATATTCCCGGACTTGTGGAAGTCTGCAGGGAATTCGGAGCAAGGCTCATTGTGGATGATGCTCACGGAGTAGGTGCTATGGGTCCCAGGGGTCGCGGTACGGCGGAACACTTTGGCTGTCATGATGATGTTGATATTCTGGTTGGTACTTTCAGCAAGTCATTTGCCTGTATTGGAGGGTTTGCTGCCGGTCCCGCCGTAGTTATGGAGTATATCAAACATACAGCTCGAACAATGATATTCTCCGCCAGTCTGCCGCCTGCGGCCGTAGCAACGGTTATTGCAGCACTTGATGTTCTGGAGAAGGAACCTGAACTTATCGTACAATCCCACAGCGCTGCTGAGCGGGCAAGACAGGGACTTGCTTCTCTCGGATTCAATGTAGGCAATTCAGAGGCTCCTATTGTACCGATTATCGTCGGTGACGAAGTCCAGACGCTCGTATTCTGGAGAAAACTTTTCAACGCCGGTGTTTTTACAAATCCTGTTATCAGTCCTGCTGTTGCTAATGGTGGAGAGATGCTCCGTACCAGTTATATGGCTACACATACTGAATCCATGATTGACAGAGCTCTTGAGATATTCAAGAAAACAGGCGAAGAACTCGGCATAATCTGATCCGGGAGGTTAGATGTCCTTCACAATCGAAGAAGTAACCAGCAGGAATCAGATTAAAGAATTTATGGATCTGCCATTCAGACTGTACAGGGATAATCCTTACTGGGTTCCACCAATAAAGTATTTTCAGAAAGAGCTTTTCAATAAAAAGAAGCATCCTTTTCACGAACATGGGGATGTTACTCTTCTGGTTGCCCGGAACGATAAGCGTGAAGTTGCAGGACGCATAGCGGTTATAGTAAACCATACACATAACGAATACCATAATGAGAAGACCGGTTTTTTCGGGTTCCTCGAGGGTGAGGAAAATGCCGAGCTGTTCAAACTGCTTCTTACTGAAGCTGAAAAAAGGCTTCGCGAAGCAGGTATGGATACGATCAGAGGACCGATGAACTTCTCAACAAACGAGGAATGCGGACTGCTTGTAAAGGGTTTCGACTCCAAGCCTCTGATAATGATGCCTTACAATTTCCGGTGGTATGCAGATGTTCTTGACAGCAATGGATATCTGAAGGCAAAAGATCTTCTGGCTTATTACATTGATTCAGGCAAAACTGATTATACAAGATTTTCCCGTATTGCAGATCTCGTAGTGAAAAGGCACGGTATTAAGATCAGGGATTTCTGCGTGAAGAACATCCACCGTGAAGTACCGGTAATCATGGATATTTACAATGATTGCTGGCACGACAACTGGGGATTTGTACCGATGAGCATAAGGGAACTCGACATGATGGCTGATGAACTCAAGATGATAATGCTTCCTGAGCTTGGCCCGATCGTTGAAATTGATGGAAAACCGGTTGCTTTTGCTATTGCCCTTCCGGATGCAAATCAGGCATTTACCAGAGCGAACGGCAATCTGATCCGTGCTGTATTCGCTCTGAAGGTTCCTTTATTCCGAACGAAGATCAATCAGGTCAGAGTACTCCTGCTTGGTGTCCGAAAGGAGTTCCGCGGGCGGGGAATCGAAGCACTCCTGATATACAGGATCATAGAGGCCAGTATTGAGAAGAATATGGGTCGCGGGGAGCTGTCATGGGTACTCGAGGATAACCATTCCATGCGAAGAATACTTGAAAAAGATCTTAATGCCGATCAGTACAGAACTTACAGAATATTTCAGAAATCCATTTAGTCTGATATTTAGGGAAACGAATGACTTCAGATGAATTGAAACAGCTCTATATCGATTTTTTCAGGGATAGAGGACATGTTGTTATTCAGGGCTCATCTCTGATTCCTGAAAATGATTCCACAATACTCTATACACCTGCAGGCATGCAGCCGCTGGTGCCATTCCTTCTTGGCGAGAAGCATCCTGCCGGCAGACGACTTGTTGATGTTCAGAAGTGTGTACGCACGGGAGATATTGATGAAGTAGGCGATCCCACGCACCTTACATTTTTTGAGATGCTCGGTAACTGGTCTCTCGGCGACTATTTCAAGCGTGAAGCGATTGAATGGAGTTATGAGTTTCTGACATCCGGACAATGGCTTGCGTTCGGAGTGGATCAGCTTCATGTCACTGTATTCGAAGGTGATGATCAGGCACCTCCTGATGAAGAGGCAGCTGCTATATGGGAGGAGACCGGCATCCCTCGTGACAGGATATACTTCATGGGCCGGAAGGATAACTGGTGGGGTCCAACCGGAAATACAGGCCCGTGTGGTCCTGATACCGAGATATTCATTGATACGGGAAGAACTCCATGTTGCCCGGAATGCAGACCGGGATGCGGTTGCGGGAAGTATTTCGAAATATGGAACGATGTCTTCATGCAGTATCGCCGAACAGAAGACGGCAGGTACGTTCCGCTTGAACAGAAGAACGTCGATACAGGCATGGGTGTGGAAAGAACCATAGCCATGATGAACGGTTCCGCTACAGTTTTTGATATTCGTGAATTCCAGCCTTTATTCAGTTTTTTGAAGAAGCTTGCGGGTATTGGTTCACAGCCTGACAGCGAGACTACCCGGTCTTTCCGGGTTATTTCGGATCATATCAGAACAGCCACTCACATACTTGGCGACGATCAGGGAGTGCCGCCCTCGAATCTCGACAGGGGATACGTTCTCAGAAGGTTGATCAGGCTCGCGATAAGGCATGGCAGAAAGCTCGGGATCGATGAACCGTTCACTCACAGGCTTGCAGAGATTGTAATAGAAACGGAAGCTTCCGCTCATGATGAACTTGCCAGGAACAGAAGATTCATACTGGATGAGTTGTCAGCGGAAGAAACGCGTTTCGAGAAGACATTGCAGGCAGGATTGCGTGAATTTGATAAATTGCTGCCCAGTCTTCAGAAGAATCCGGCAAAAACCATTCCTGGAAGAATCGCATTCAGATTGTATGATACTTATGGATTTCCGGTGGAGTTCACAGCTGAGATGGCAGCGGAACACGGTATGACTGTTGACATGAGTGGATACAGCAAGGCATTTGAAAAACATAGAGAGCTTTCCAGACAGGGAAGTGAAAACAAATTCAAAGGCGGTCTTGCTGACAACAGCGAAATGGTAACAAAACTGCATACCGCTACTCATCTTCTGCACCAGGCTCTTCGGGATGTTCTGGGAAAACATGTGGAGCAGAAGGGAAGCAATATCACGGAAAAGAGACTGAGATTCGATTTCAGTCACCCCGCAGCCATGACCGCAGACGAGAAGGCTGCCGTTGAAAAAAAAGTAAATGAGATGATTTCTTCTGATCTCCCTGTGAATTGTCTGGAAATGGAGCTTGAGGAGGCTCTTGAAAAGAGTGCAATCGGTTTGTTCCGAAGCAAGTACGGTGATAAAGTAAAAGTATACACGATTGGAAGTTACTCGATTGAAATATGCGGCGGTCCTCATGTCGCCAGTACTGGAGAACTCGGGAAATTCAGAATCGCGAAGGAGATGAGTTCTTCCAGAGGTATCAGAAGGATAAGAGCTGTGCTTGAATGAAAATGTTTCTGCTGATACTTCTGTCCGCCTTCTGTTCCGTTCCAACAGCAGATATCACTGATTTCTCAGGAACCTGGGAGACAACTTACGGCACTCTCTTCCTTAGTCAGGATGGTTCTTCAGTAACTGGTTACTACACTCTCGAAGGATATTCTACAATAGAGGGAGAAGTAGGTGCGGATGGCAGACTGGTTTTTAACTATACCGAACAGTCCGCTTCCGGTGAGGGATGGTTCGAGTTATCAGATGATTCCATGTATTTCTCCGGGAAGTGGAGGCCTGACGGCACCAGGCAATGGTTTGACTGGGAGGGTTTCAGAGCCGGTTCCGGAGTAGCATCATCAAACTGGCTGGTAATACTGGAATCCGAATGGCAGGTATCCATGACAGAGGAGGAATACTCCTTTGGCGAGATGCTTGCGTCCTGGTTTGCCAGGGTTCCAGGTGTAAGTGTGAGGCACAGATTCATTCATGACGTCGATGACCTTTTCGCATTCTGCCTTGAATCATCGGGATTACCGGGGAACCTTTACCTTATCATAGCTTCGCATGGTACTTCAGCCGGAATAGAGCTTTCTTCAGGAACAGTATCCATTCGCGAATTCACAGATGCTCTCGAACCATGCAGAAATCTTGCCATGATTCACTTCAGCTGCTGCGAAATAATGGCGGGACAGACTCCGGATGCTGTAATCTCATCCAGAAGAGACTGGCCTGAAGGATTTCTTGTATCAGGATATACGCATAGCGTTGACTGGGGAGCCAGCGGCATTATCGAGATATATTATCTTAATCAGATACTGGAGAATGGACTTGATCCGGTTGATGCCGCGAACAGTGTAATCGAAGATATTGATTTTGCAGGTGAATCATCCACCAGATGGATGGAAAAAGCTGGATTTACGTGGGTCACACCATGAGGAACCCGGATATTCTACGTTGCTGAAATGAAAGGAATGGATTAAATGGATCTCCTGAAAAAGATGTGTGAAACAGACGGAGTATCGGGCCATGAAGATGAGATAGCAGTTCTGTTTCGAGAAGCTCTTGTGGATCACGTTGATAGTTTTTCATCAGACGCGATGAAGAATATCATAGCTTTCAAATCGGGTACGGATGGAGATTCACGTCTGAAGATAATGCTTGCGGGTCATATTGATGAAATTGGTTTCCTTGTAAACAACATCGATGCAAAAGGTTTCGCATCGGTTATACCAGTAGGCGGATGGGATTCCGCGAATATCATGGGGCATACTGTCCGTGTTCACACCAGAAACAGCGGCGTGCTGACCGCAGTGATGAATCGAAGGTGGGAACCAACGCTCAAGCAGCGTAATACTACAGCCGAGAAAGATAAGCTGTACCTCGATTTCGGACTGCCGGGAGACAGAGTAAAAGAAATGGTAGGACGGGGTGACTGGGTCTCAATGGATACATCCTTTCGCGAATTCGGTGATTGTCTTGTAGCGAAAGCATTCGATGACCGAATTGGAGCGTATATCATCATAGAAGCCATGAAGAAATTCAATAATCCATCTATCGACGTTTACGCGGTTGGAACTGCTCAGGAAGAAGTGGGACTTAGGGGTTCAGCTGTCGCAGCACAGACTATTAAACCAGATATCGGCATAGCAGTTGATATTACCGGTTCGGGAGACACTCCGGAATTTCCAGCCAGAATGAGAATAGCTGAACTTGGCAAGGGCGTCGCCATCAAACAGATGGACGCAAGTGTAATATGTTCTACTTCGCTTGTGGAATACATGAGAAAACTCGCCGAACAGAATAACATAGATCATCAGATGGAAATCCTTGTTCGTGGCGGAACGGATACTTCCAGCATGCAGAGATTCGGTCCCGGCGCGCATTCCACGTGTCTTTCCATACCCACTCGATACGGTCACAGCCCTGTGGCCGTCATTCACAAGCATGATGTTCAGTGCGCGATAGATCTGCTTGTCGCATTCCTCAACGATATCGGACCTTCTATAGAATTGTAAAGAAGGGAGTTGACTGATGATACCGTTACTCACGGCAATACTGGTAATTATCGGAATTATGCCGGTGTGGGAGGATCATGCAGGATGGACCTCGACCTTCTCTATAGTCGCGTTCGATCCTCAAACGGGTGAACTGGGTGTGGCTGTGGCATCCCGTGTGCCTTTTGTGGGTCATGATGTACCGTGGGCTGAAGCCGGAACAGGCGCAATCGCTACTCAGGCGCTGGTCAATCAGTCTTTCGGTCCGGATGGTCTTGATCTCCTTCGTGAAGGACTTTCAGCGAGTGCTGTTTTGGACAGTCTCCTCACTGCGGATTCGGAAAGAGAAGTTCGTCAGCTTGGAATTGTCGATGCAGACTGCGAAGCAGTTTCATTCACAGGGGAAGAGACCTTCAGCTGGTCCGGAGGGGTTACAGGAAGCGGATACGCTATTCAGGGTAATATCCTGACAGGGGAGGACGTCATTCTTGAAATGGAAAGCACGTTCCTTCATACTGAAGGACCTCTTGCTGTCCGGCTTCTTGCCGCTCTCCAGGCTGGTGAAAATGCCGGTGGAGACAGCAGGGGAAAACAGTCCGCTGCTATTCTAGTTGTAAGAGCGAACAGCGGACATCAGGGCTGTTCAGACAGGTTCGTTGATATATGTGTTTCAGATCATGAAGATCCTGTCTCAGAAATGATAAGACTCTATGGTATCTGGGAGGAGTACAACGTATTCCCGGTATATCTCGATGCCGGATCCGAACTCGAGACTCAATGGGCACTTGATATCATGGAGAGAAGCCTTCTGGATGCGGAACCGGATCCTCAGGTTCTCAATTACTACGCCTGGACACTTGCCGAGAGAGGATTACAGCCTGAGAGAGCTGTCACCTTAGCGGAGCAGGCTCTCGATTTGGCGCCGCAAGATCACAATATCATGGACACGCTTGCTGAAGCTCTTTTCCGAAGCGGTGATTCCGAATCCGCTGTGGAATGGGAACTAAGAGCTCTCGAACTGGATCCTGACAACGGGTTCTATCAGTCACAACTGTCCAGATTCAGAGATGGACTTGAAGAATAAAACTGCTATATCAGCTGTCACTAAAAGTTTCATTTACGTTGCTGTTCTAAGAGATGCAGCACTGAATGTATCGGGTGTCATCGAACTCAATCCGGAGCGGGATCCAGATAAAAAGTGTGTAAGAGTCGGGAGAATGTCAGGGTTAAGGCATGCCGGTCAGATATTCCGGAAATGCCGTTTCAAGGATAAGCGTTCAATTTTCAAAGGCTATACGACTGAATATGAAAGCGACGGGATCAGATCAAAACTCGAGGTCGGTCTGAAACTGGAAAGAGCTCTTATCCAGCAATTAAGGCATGAAGGCTGGACAGTTATTAACAAACCTCCCAGGCTGGACAGTTCCGTTTACGTTATCGAACTCGATTCTTCTGTAAAAAAGCACAGGGATGTCAGAAGGAACAATCCGGAAGCCAGACCAGCAATGGAGTGCCTGTATGTAGGACAGACAAGAAGAAGCCCGGAGGAGAGATTTCAGGAACATCATACGGGTTTCGGTCAGAAAAAAGGTGGAAGGCATCTCAGAGGGAAATGTGTAAAACTCCGCCCGGATCTATACGAATTCTACAATCCCATGCCGCTGCTTGAATCACTCGAACTTGAGCGAGACCTTGCCGAAGATCTCAGAGCAAAGGGTTACACCATTCTGGGTGGTCATTGAGCAGAAGGAAACTGGATTTTCTCTCATTTCGGCAATCACTCTAAAACAGCATCTTTATCTCATATCCCCCGATTTGTCTGCCTGAAACTGACCATACGACCTGAAATACCCGCAGTCGAACATTGTTGCCGAAAATATACACTAGAGACTGAAGAGCGAAAATTAATATTCCCGACAGGAAAAACAAATTGACGCTTGACAGGTAGGACTATCAGGAAGACTTTGCTCCCTGCGGTGGTAGCCAATGATTGGAGAATCTTCAACCAATGACTGGAAAGGACCCAATCCTGACCCTCCGTGACAATATAGGTGAGACAATTCCCCTACCAGTAATTAGTGTAGAGGGCGGGGAGGTTTTTTATAGATGAAAGTATTACAGTTCAAGAGAGAGCAGGCGGAAACGGAGGGAGCCCGTAGGGCGACCGAAGGTTCCGCCTGCTCAGAACGCCCACAGATTCCAGATCCAGAGGTTGCTGAAAAAGCAAAGCGTCGTCGATTTACAGCCGATTACAAGATTAGGATTCTTCGGGAAGCAGATGCCTGCAGGGGTGACGGTGATATAGGAGCCCTTCTCAGAAGAGAGGGATTGTACTCTTCCAACCTGACTGCCTGGCGTAGTCAGCGGGATGTAATAGCCAGGGAGGGTTTAACAGCCCGTAAACGCGGAAGAAAGGCAAAGCAGATTGATCCCCGGGTGAAAGAACTCGAACGGGAGAATACTCAGCTTAAGCGTAAGTTGAAAAGGGCTGAGATGATTCTCGATATCCAAAAAAAAGCCTCAGAGCTGTTGGGGATATCCCTGGAGAGCCCCGGCAGCGAAGAGAACGATTGATGGAAGCAACCGTAGAACTCGCTGAGAGTGTAGGCATAGCCCCCGCATGTGAGGCTCTTGCAGTGCCACGATCTACGTTCTACAGGCATAGCAATCCCAGGGATACGGTTGATCCTGTGCGCCCCAGATCTCATCGGAGGCTGAGCGAAGCGGAACGACAAGAGGTTCTCAACGTTCTCCACTCCGATCGTTTTGCTGACAAATCACCTGCTCAGGTCTATGCCATATTGCTTGATGAGGGTATCTACTACTGTTCGATACGAACCATGTATCGCATTCTGAAGGTTAATGGAGAGGTCAGAGAGCGCAGGAATCAACTCCGCCACCCGAACTACAAGAAGCC
>CBDVBK010000038.1:0-32720 GCA_965372215.1 uncultured bacterium
GTACTTCTTGCTGTTACGACCCTATCGTGTGACCAGTCGTGTCAAACGGAGGTCAAGGCATGTGTCCACATCTGCATGATATTCACCAAATTACGCTTTGCCAAGGTGTATATCTCAAAGGGTCTTACATATTGAAATGCTGTATGTTGTTGAAAATGATATGGTTAGAGACGCAAAAATGGATTATCTCTTAAACTTCTGTATAACTCACATTGCTGAAAAAATCTCTTTCCTAAAATACGTAAGTTGCCTTTCTGATGAATGATTCGTTAAGCAAATATCTCTCGCGGTATTTACAAGTTCCTTACGATAAATTCTATCAGTAGCAAGCTTTCTAATACTACTTTTAAGCAGGTGAATTGAATTAGTATCGACTACTTCAGCCCATCTATCCTTTCGCGCATATTTTGCCAATGCGGTTTCTTCAGGTGCGAAAACTAAAATGGGAACTCCACAAGCCAAATATTCAGGAACTTTGGTTGGCATTGATAGCTTAGCAAAGCGAATAGAGGCATCATCGTGATCAAGAGGTATACAAAGAATATCATATTTTTTTAAGAAATCCTTCATTTGGTCGTGCGGTATATAACCTTTCCCCCAAATGTATTTTTTGAGTGCATAGTGTTCCGCAACGTCAAGATTAGCAGTAACTATGTCAAATTCAATATTCATTTCCTCTCTGAGTTGATCAACTGCTGCACCAATACTAACAATAGAACTGGATACAGCATTTCCGATCCTTCCTGCGTAAAGAATTTTAACAGGTTCACCGATTACGGAAATGTCGGGTTTCGGTTCTGACCATCGTTCGTATTCAATGAGATGCTGGTAATGACCAAATTCCATATTGTATCTTTTCTGATATGCAAGAGCCATTTCTTCACATATACCCAATCTAACTGTAGATTCATTGAGAAGATATTTTAGCTGTTTTCTCGCCCACGATTTAGCATAGCATCCCAACAAAGCTCCATTTGTATTTATTTGTGATGGCCAATCATCCATTATATGAATAATCAAAGGAATGCGTAAATAACTATGAATAACTTTAATTAGCGATAGTGTTGTAACAGATGGCTGGGCATAAATCACTTCAGGTGAGAAATCAGAAAGCCATTTACCTAGTTCGTTACTAATTACTCCTCTTCCCAAGCAAAACGCTGGAATTATCTGATTAGAGATACGCCTATGTAAAGAATAATCATTCTTGTTTTCTATATGATTTATGACTGAAGAATTTGCAAATACCTTGGAGTTATGGACATGCTTAGAAGATGTTTGGCTTGAATGGGATTGCCAAAGCCATCGAGCATCTCTATCAGAAAGATAGTAATGATTGTTTGTGATTCTATCGGATCTATCTGGATAGCCATGAACATCAGCAATTTTATCTGAAGGCCAATCTTCAAATAAGCTTTCTAGGGTAATTCCCGGACCGCCAGAAGCCCTGAAACATTCGCCAATGATTAAAACTTTGGGAAATGCGGTATCATTCATTACTATTCTCCATTCTGTACTTAACACTGCTTAACATAACAAGGGAACTCATAAGAATTATACCCCCAACCCTACTAAATTGAGGCTGATGTCCAAAACAATTCGAAGCGTATGTTGAAATGATAACAAGTGCGATACATGCGTGCAATTCGGCATATACACTTTTCCTAATTACCCCATAAATACAATAATATAACGTATAAATAAGTAACATTATTAACGGTATTAGTAGTATTAATCCACAATCTATAAACGCTGATATAAAGTAATTATGCATCCAACTACTTTCAACAATATCCCCAGACACTCCAAACTGGAATGAGAAATCGAGTTTCGAACCCAATATCGGAGACGTTTCCAAAACGTCAATAGCGTTTGACCAGAAGTCTATTCTCCCCTTAACATTTGGAGCATCTCCTGAGACACTTTGAAAGAGCATGAAAGGATTTGAATAATTAAACCGGCTATGTTTTGAATACATTATTGTTACAGGTTTCCATATAGTTATACTTACAATAGTAATTATAATAGCAAGTGTGACGAAAAGAATAACTAATCTTTTTAATCGATCTCGGTTGCTTATCAGCAGTAGTATTACAACAATCACCGATGTTATTGAAGCTCCGCGTAAAAAACTATAAAATGGAAGAAAAAAGACAAGAAGCATGAGTATCGTTAAAATTAATAGCTTAAGGCTATTATATCTATAATGTAGAATATTATATAATACGAATAATACAATAATAATATCTAATCCGGCAATGAATGCATCATGCATGGGTAAAAATGATGGATAATATATCATGAATGTAAGATATAGTGATATAAGTATTATTGTTTTAAGTAGTCGTGAATAACCTCCCTCTTCCAAAATTCTAAAGGAGATATATCCATATATTGGAAGCTGAAGATACGGCCATATTTCCCAAATAGGGTTCAATAATGTTGAAGGATGAATTGAATGAAAATATGTGCCTTCTATATAGAATAATATTAGATGAAATAGACAGACAAGAAGTAAGAAGAAATTAGTTCTACGAAGAAACGTGAATTCTTTCTTGTGTCTGAATCCATATCCTTCTTTTAAAGAGAAGAAAAAAAGAGCAATCAAGAATAGATCAGGAACAAACCGAACTCCTGGGATTGAAAGATGAGTATTAATAAAACCATAAAAACAATCCGCAAGTAGTATTAATGGGAAAAAGGTGGTTGCAACCTTATTTTTGGGAAATTGAAGTGTAGATTTCATCTAGATCTTGTTCAGTTAGTCTTTTGCGTATTTTAAACCATTCTAATGATGAAGTAGAAAGTGCATTAGAAAGAATTCTATCTGTCAATAGATTTTCGATTAAACCAGCTAATTCAAGATGCGAGCCAGGATTGAAAAATAGTAGTTCGTTTCCATGACTGAAGAAAGATGGTATACCACCCACAGAACTTGAAATACAAGGTACCCCTAATCTCATAGCTTCGAAAAGTGAATTAGGTTCGTTTTCTATATACGAAGGCATTACAGAGATGTCACAATTCAAGAATTCTTTGTCGACTTCTTCGTATGATAGTCCTCCGAGAAACTCAATTTTACAATTAAGATGATCTGCGTAGATTGTTTTTTTGAGAAGATACTTAATCTCGGGAAAAATTCTCCCTCCAATTCTTAATTTAATATTCCTAAAACCAGATTGGGATAAATGAGTGAAAGCATTTAACAAGACTCCAATGCCTTTGAAGACATGCGCACTTGTAAGACAGAATATGCAATATGATTCACGCGATTTCACTGACCATTTACCCTGTGTTGTTACAGGTCGGAGTATGATAGGAACTCTAATATACCTTGCTTTTGGATTGAGTGCGGTAGTATATGCACGATCAAAATCGGTTTTACCTAGAAATGTTGAGCATAATCTGAATATTTTCCTTTCTCTGTTACTGTCTTTTTTCATCTTCAACTTATTCCAGACAGGCCCACTTCCAAGTAAAATAGATTTAATACTGCGTGTACTTATCGAAGCTCTTAAAACTTTAATAAAATTGAAACCATAATAGTATCTTGGATAAATAGCATTCATTATCCCTTGCAACGATATAATCAAGGGTATATCATAATCTTTGCTCAGAAGACCTAAAGGATTTTCAGTTCCATGGATATGTATTACATCAGGTTCATGACGTTCAATAACGAACTTGCATACCTCAAGTAATTGTCTGTCAGCAGCTGTACTGCTTGATAACGGATGTCTTTTAAATGGATGTAGTATTTTCTGGTTTCCCAAAGATGTATAAACTATATTATCATCATAAATATCAGGATGTGTTGTAGAAATATTACATAATACATACTTATTATTCGATCTTTTTATAATTTCTATTAATCCCTCGAACCATCCGGCACGATTGTCCTTTGGTATTCCTAACTTATCTGAAACGATTCTAGGTGTATGAGGTATAAACCATAGTATTTTCATATTTACCCAAGTATAATAAAATGTGAATATCTATTAGCTATTCAGTATTCCGTAAGCCAAGTGCATACTTTAGCAGGTCAACGATATGACAAATTAATCAGTATATTTATTCTATAAACAGTGCATATTAATGTCACATTATAAGATAATCAGAAATTGAACTTGCGGCATTAATAACTTCATTTGTCTTCAATATGCCGTGCAGCTGACGACATTCCGGGAGGGAACTCAGCATCTCGTCTGATATTATCCCAATTTGCTTTAAACCATTCTATAGTGTTTTCAAGTCCTTCTCGGAAAGAAACAGTAGGTTTGTATCCAAGAAGATCATTAGCTCTATCTATGCTTGCCAGAAGCCTGTCTTTTGTATCCCATTTCCTTTGTGCGGCTCGGGCTATTCCTGCTTTATTACCGGTTATTTCATTTATGGTTTTGGCAAGTTCAAGTATCTGCGTTTCCTGTGCAGAAGCTATATTCATTTCCTGACCGATTGCTTTTTCAAAGTACCCAGCTCTCAGCATTGCGTCTACAATATCCATTACGTAAGTGAAATCTCTTGTTGCTTCCCCAGAACCAGTGATTGGAAGAGGCAACCCCATCATGGCGTAGTAGATGAAATTAGGAATAACATTTCTATACTGGCCAGGAATTTCACCAGGCCCATAGGAATTAAAGAATCTAGTTTTCACAATTGGAAGATTGTGATGATGATGAAAGAAGTTACCGTAAAGTTCACCAAGCATCTTAGTTATCTGGTAAGGAGTTGTCAGATGCATTGACATGAAGTCTTCCTTCAGAGGCATCGGGGCACTGGAACCATAGATTGAGCAGCCTGAAGAGGCGAACACAAGCCGGTCTACTTTATTCATTGTTGCGTACTGAAACACAAGAAGAGTACCCAACCCGTTAACCATCAGATCATGCTGGGGATAGTCAACCGAATTCTGATTTGCAAAGAAAGCTGCCAGATGGAAAACAATATCAGGTTTTTCGTTAAAAACGCGCTTCAAACTTATCTCATCCGTTACGCTTCCTTCAACAAATAACACATTAGGCTCAGCGGGAATATTCCATTCGTAAGCAGATGAAAGATCATCGAGAATAATAACACTCTCAGCACCAAGGTGAGCGAGTGTTCTTACGAGATTCGTCCCGATTGAACCAGCACCACCTGTCACGAGAATTATTTTATCCTTGTAATGGGTTTTATAGCTTTCCAATGTTGCTCCTAATCCAAAGTTACTGAAAGTTTTTACTATAAGTGTTTTTCATCCAGGCCACATATCTCTTGACGCCTTCTCTAATATCAATTGTCGCTTTGTGATCAAGGTCTCGTCTCGATTTACTGAAATCAACCACTTTCACTTTAGTAGTGAAACCCTCTTGTCCTTTGTATATGACGAGAGAAGGGTCTGCGCCGGTTTCCTCAAGAACAATATTAGCAAGATCTTCGATACTGATCACCCAGTCCTCGTTGCTGCCTATGTTGTATACCTCCCCGGGGATAAAGTTCTCTACAATATTAGCGAAAGTTCTGCACGTATCTTTTACATAATCAAAAACCCTCTTATGTCCCTTGTAGACTGTAAAGGGTATTTCCATTAGACAGCTGTATACAAAAATTGGAATAACTCCTCTGTATATACTATAATATTCATGAGGACCGAAGCATCCAACTGGACGTACTCTGACAACTTCAACTCCAAACATATCAGCGTGATTTAGGCACTGCATCTCCCCAGCCCACTTGGAAATGGCATAATCATTCATCTGTTTCAGTGGAACTGTTTCCATGACAGTTTCAGTCATTACTCCATCATAATCACCATAAACTTCAGCGCTGGAGAAAAAGATCATCTTGAAACCATATTTTGCTTGAAGATTAAGTATATGCTTAGTGCCTACAACATTTGTGTGCCAGAGGTTTTCGTAATGGTCCTCGCCGTTCCATCTCCCGTATTCAGCAGCAAGATGATATACATAATCGAAATTGTGTTTACTAAAGACTTCTTCCAGCTGATGATATTGTCCTGTGTCAGCTTTGAAGTGTTTTGGATCTTCTCCCTGGAGAATATCTAGAGTCCATACATCATGGCCTCTTGAGCGTAATTCTTCTGTAAGATTCGTTCCAATAAAACCGACTCCTCCGGTAATTAGTATTTTGAGCGCATTACTCGCTTTTTCCTTACTCATTAATAAACCTCTCGTTCAATGATATTTGCGATTTTCTGTGATGCATCACCATCACCATACGGATTGCTCTTCGATGACATCTCGTTGTAGAGGTTTTCATCATCGAGCAAATTCTGTGTTACTGCAATTATATCAATTTCATTAGTGCCAACCAAAACAGCAACTCCGGCCTCTATTGCTTCCTGTCGTTCTGTAGTATCGCGTGTTACTATAACTGGTTTACCAAGTGATGGTGCTTCTTCTTGAATCCCACCCGAATCGGTTATTACAATGTAACATGAATTCATCAGCAAGATAAAATCTTTGTAATCAAGAGGTTTAAGAAGATGGATATTTTGAATATTCTCCAGTATAGCATGAACAGGTTTCTGAACATTGGGATTTAGATGAACAGGATAAACAAATTCTACTTCTGGATAAGAATTAGCAAGTTGTTTCAGAGCTCGGCAGAAGTGTTCAAACCCTTCTCCAAAACTTTCACGTCGATGTCCTGTTATTAGGACGATCCTATTGGAAAAATCAATAGTAGGGAATACACTGGATATGTCACTATTTTCATTAAGAACTTTCGCTGATATTTGTAGTAGTGCATCAATGACAGTATTTCCTACAACATGTATCGAATCCTCAGGATAATCCTCGTTTAGCAAGGCTCTTTTTGCCTGCTCGGTAGGCGGGAAGTGATATGTAACTAGGCTGGATACCATTCTTCTGTTAATCTCTTCAGGAAACGGGCTATATCGATTATCCGTCCTCAATCCGGCTTCCACATGTGCTACAGGTATTTTATTGTAAAATGCAGCAAGGGCAGCGCATAGTGTTGTTGTAGTATCTCCCTGCACAATGACTAGATCAGGTTTTGATTCTCGGAGAACATCATCAAGACCCGTGATTGCTCTTGCTGTTAAGCTTGAAAGAGTCTGATTTGGTTTCATTAAGTCTAGGTTATAGTCTGGAGTGATATTGAATAAATCAAGTACATGTTTGAGCATTTCACGATGCTGTCCAGTTGAACACGTTTGTACTTCAGCCCAGGAACGACTCTCTAACTCCTTTACCAGAGGAGCGAGCTTTATTGCTTCAGGGCGTGTACCGAAACAGATTAGTATTTTCATACATGTCCTTCATTAATAATAATGTACATAATTCTAATTAGTATTCAAATCATTTATATATTTACATAGCAATTCTCCAATTACCGGAAGAGAAAATGATTCTTCAGCTACCTTCCTTCCCTTTCTTGCGATTCTCCTGGCTTCGTCAGGGTTTTCGATTGCTTGGATAACCTTGTCTGCGAATTCAGCCGGAGAATCTGAGTATACAAGATATGCACTTACACCATCATGAAGGTATAGAGGAATATCACCAGTTGCGGTTACTACGACAGGTTTTTCCAATGCAAGATATTCAGCAAGCTTAGAAGGAAAACCAGCCTTTGAAATGATTGTAAATGGTCTGGGTAAAATAAGTATATCACATTGGCTCAATCTATCAGGGACTTCTAAATGGTCAACAAATCCGTACATTGTAATTGCATCAGTAATCCCAAGCTGCTTTTGTCTATTTTTGAATTCCAAACGCTTTTGAGATACAACTGACTTTGAGCCTTTGAAATCGCCAAGAATAAATAATTCAGCTTCAGGAAATCTATTATGTACAACTAGAAACATCTTTAACATGAATTCCAATTCATCTTCATATTTAAGCGCACCAACATAGCCAAGTTTTCGAAGAACTTTGTTTGGAGGATTAGGAGAAGAGGTAAATTTACTTAGGTCAATACTAATAGGTAATTTCTCTATTATTGCTTTCTTGGAGCATTCACCTGATACCCAATCTTCCAGATAGGTTGTAATTGGGATGAAGCCATCAAATAATTTGTAAATGAAAAAATCGTGCAGCGCCCGATAAAATTTAGTTCTATTTTCTTTTACTTCAGGAAATTCAGCAAGTTCGCGTGACAGTTTTATTCCAGCCAATCTGCAACAGAACCAGAACCAAATTGTTTTCCACAGAACTTCACGGAAATGAATATGAACAACACTTATTAATTTTCTGTTATTAAATATAAAAGAAAGCGATCGGAGAGAGGACCGAAATTTGTAATAACCTCGAATGAGTTTGTATTCAGGTCTTTTTGAATCTAAGCATGTATAAAAATAATCTACATTCTGATACCTCCCTTTGCGGGAAACTCCATTTTCAGGTAACCACGGCAGATATCCTAGATACATGCTGGAGATTTCCTGTTCATTATTATTTAAAGCTTTACAAAAATCCAGCAACCTTGGCAAAGGAGCTCTTGGTATGTCTATTCTTGACGTAAATACACAGATAAACAATTTCATTCTCTTACCCGCTCGACGCTAAATTAAATACTAATATTTTTTCATTATCATTTTATCGTGATTGCCTATAACATGCGAAAACGGAGTTGATATTGACCACAAGTTGTTCGCTCGATGTATAGATTTATGATTAAAACAACAACCGAATAATCATTCACTAATCTAACTGGGTTTGGACACTTGCAATCGGAACATACTTCCTCTTCTGTATGAATAGATGTGATTTGATAACAATAGTAATCCAAAATACAGATACCGTGGTGGGGAAGTCCATTTGATTCTGGGCTTCAAAAAGCCAACATTTTGGAGATATTCTGCCCAAACTTCAGGGGGTTGATGTTTATGCCACTCAATGCTGGGAGCATACGGATTAGGTATTCCAATATCGGCATACTTATTCTCACTTGAGCAATCTGTAATTATCACTAATCCACCAGGTGATAGAATCGAATATAGTTTTGAAAATATCTCCATGTACTTCCTTTGTGAATCTTGATTTTTCTGTAAAGTTATACAAGCGTTTTCAGAAAGATGATTTATTGAAGCGCTTAAGAGAACAATATCCCAATATGAATCAGGTGAATTAAAATCCTGAAAAGTTCTTTCTTCTATATCTATATTATCTAGTTTTAGATGTTCTATAGTATCTCTAAAAGAAGATACAGATACATTCCTGCTACCTTCAAGAGTTGGCTCTAAACCAAGAGTTTTACTTGCACCATGAATTGCAGCCCAGATGGAAAAACGCCCATTACCACAACCAATATCAAGGAATTTCTTCCCCTTGAAATTAACTCCCTTAAAATATTGGTGTTTACATTTGAATTTGTATACTATCCCTCTTTGCCAATAACCTTTTACTTTTCCATATTTTATATATTGTTTCAATAAATTATTCTTACTCAATTGACACTCACAATCCACAATATAATGATTATATTCTTATTTTTCTGTTAATTCCTAGCGGGTGTTTACACTACAAACATCATTCCCTCATTGGATATTGTTTTAACAATACTATCAACCTGACCCAAAAGGAAGAAGGCGATGCGCAGAAATAAACTGTCACAATCGGAGGCAAATGTCCAGAGGCTGCTTAATGACAAGGATGCCATGTGCAAGATGGTCGCATTGATTCACACTTTTTGTTACCCGTGACAAGTGGTTGCCTCATCAAAATGTTACCCGTTTAAATGAAACGGGTGCGGGATGGGGAAACGGATAAGTATGACGTTGCGGTAGACAATATGGCTAGACGGTGATCAATACATCATAATAGATGTCAAGCAGTAACTACAGCATCCATGTATCTATGATTTTTAATTCATGTGGCTATGTTTCGAAGATGCTTTTCAAATATATCAACGACTTACGGAATTGGAGATGAGGTGTGTGGTACTTCTCGTGTCAAACACAGGGTAAACTGGATAAATGAGAAATCCAGGTGGCAACTTTGAAACGGAACCGGTGGCAAGTCTACACCGGAATCAGTGGCAAATTTGACCGGACTGAGCACCCTATGCTGTTCTTATAACATACTTTATTGCACAATATTAGCGATCACGCTCCTGTCGTAGAATCAGTCTTAGCAGTTTCTTGGCATTTTCTATCCCATGATTTCTGGTTACGTATTCCATCCCAGCACTACCAATTCTGGATCTCGCTGATGGATCTTGCAGAAGATCAGTGATAGTGCTGACCATATTCTTAAGCCTTCCCTCACAGCAATGTCCAAGTGACTCATTACCGAGAAGCAGGTTGTTGGGGTTGACATTCAGGCTAACTACCGGTTTTCCAAGAGACCATGCCTCAAGAAAGACATTCGAAAACCCTTCAGCAATAGATGTATTGATAATAATCCTATGCTTTGCTATTTCCTTTTGAGTTTCGTGATACTCAAGATGCCCAAGATAACTAACGTTATTTCTAGCGATAATCTCATCAAGCAAAGGCCTCAAAGTAGAATCTCCAAGCCTGCCAACAATTGTGAAAGTTGTTTCTGGCATCATATTCACAATTTCAAGAAGTTTATCGGGTCCTTTCTTCTTGAAGAAAGAAGCAACCCAGATGATGTCTTTACTTTCTTCTTGTAGTAGATTCTCTGGAGCAGGTTCAACAATATTGCCAATTATGACAGAATTGATATTCTTTTTAAGAAGTGTTTCGTTTTGATTCTTCGTTTGCGCAATTACAAAAGAACAGTTACTTAGATACTTCTGATAACGCTGGAAAGCTATACGGAATCTTATAGAAGATAATATCGATGAATGAGTCTGGAGAGATTTAGCCAGTTTAAAATCAATATCTTTATCATGTGCTAGACCAGCTATAGATATTAACCTATTCCTTGCTGCAAAATCCCCGACGAATGGTGCATACTCAGAGAAACCTCTGGTATAGATTACATCAGGATTAATAGAACGAAGAGTTTGTCTCAAGCTAGCGAGATTTACAGTAAAGAATCTGATTAGTGGGAAGCCATTACCGTAGTTCCAAGTACTAGGGTAATGAACACCAGATGAGCTTAATTCAGGACCAGTATAGTTAGCGATGATGAAATAGATCACATTTCTAGAATCTGCAAAGTATTTGGATATAAGATACATCTGTCTTTCGGCACCACCCGGAGTTTTCATAGTAATGGACATTCCTCCAACTAGGCAGATTTTCATTGAAATATCCTCTCTTAAATAAGGGAATAGTGGTTGTATTTGTCAAACTAATCCTACATATGCTATTGAGTACTATTGAATTGGAGTAAATACTATTCCATAAGGTCGCTATATAAACTTAATAAACACTTTTCACTTTCTGTGAGTACGAAATCCTGATCACAGTGAAGACGCATTATTTGTGAGAAAAAAAGAGGGATAATGTTTGAGTATACTTTATGTATTAATGAATACTTATCGAATATGCTCATAATAAATAGATTTAAGGAAATTCTTTTTTGCAGAAATAATCTTAAATTCTGTAATAAGGGATGACCTGAAATTCCCTTGTAATACGATTTCATGAGCTTATTACTTGATAGGTAGTATCTGGATATATCACCCTCTTTTTCGGCTTTAAATCCCATTTCCTGATACAATAGTATCCTTAGTACTTTAAATGTAACTTCTCCTAGAAACCTAAGCTCAACACTACTCGGTTTTAAAGTATTATGCTCAGCAAACAGTTTCCATCGGTAGCCAGAATCAATAAATGAAATAAGCTCATCCTGCAAATTATATATTTTTAGCTTATTACAGCTTTCAAGGTGTTTTAGATTACATAATCGCTGTGCATAAGAGAAATGATAATGCCCATCCAACATCAATATAGCATCTCCACATGCTATTTTTACTTTATTTATTGTTTTTATCTGTGCATTAGTATTTTGGGAATTGTTAGCAATTAGAAATTCTGCCATTCTGTTAAATAAGCATCTCAGACTCTCCCAAAGTGGAATGCGATTTGTATCCGGATAAGATTCAATATTTCGAAAATCTTTTCCATACAGAAAATACGCACTGTTAGAAATTTCATAAGCTTCGATTGTAGGTTCAAAGTCTGCACGGATAGCAAAATTAGTGTTTGCACCTAATCTTATTCGTCTTGGCGTAAAGAAAGAGATCGTAATGTCATGTCCTATTCTTGTTTCAATATCCTGATTTACAGTTCTTAAAATCTTTCGATCGGAAAGTCTATTTGATACATATCCTATCTCAAAATCGCTGTACATTATAATCTTGCCTGACACATGTATAGCAGTGCCCTCCCCGCGCCCAAGACTACCATATACAAATACAGCAAGTGGTTTTGTTTTCTCAAGTAAGATTGACAGAATCTCATTCAGTATTTTTCTGATGTATTCTTCTACTTCAGCTTCACCAGTATACGTGAATGCCTTATTCCCAAATCGGATGTCCATCAAAGTTATATTCTCCTCTTACTTTGAGTAGTTCAAGTAATGATGGCGTAATATCAGCTAGCGTAATGTAATCACCTTGTTTTGTATGTTTATTGGTAATCAGCACTCCATCCTTCTCTTTGTAATCAGGCAAATATCCATGTATTGACTTTGTTCTAAGACCGTATCCCCATACAGTTTTCTTAAACATATATGGATAATCCAAATAGAATATTATGTCACCATACCTGTTATCGGGCATGACTGTATTGTATTTTTTTAAATGCTCCTCTGCCAATACGAATCCTGCTGGTATGTGATAAAGTATCTTTCTGATCAGATTCTCTTCCTTGACATTCCTTGGCCAAAATCTTGCATAATTTGTATCGATTATGTGAAGATAATCATCTAGATCTTTGCCATGATCTTTGAATAACTCGTATATATCAAATTGATGCTCAACTATCATATGCCCGTGATCTGAAAAGCATACGAAATCTACTTCATCATAAATATTACAGATCTCTGTATATATGCGTTCTATCTCCTTATCCACCTGTTTCAGCAGTTCAATTGTTTTTTCACTCTCTTGAGTGTATCTATGTGAATATTGATCCACATCTCCGATAAACAAGTAGATCCATTTCGAATTCTCATTTTTTATTCTGTAATTACTAATATGCGAAAGCGCACCACCATTCTGCCTTCCATTCAGTAATCCTACAGTTTCATAGGGAATGCAATTGGTTCTTAATATTTCAAATATCGTTGATACAGGCTGTAAATAATTATCTTCATCCCATAATTTCGATTCTGAAACATCAAAAAATGACCAATTTCGTATTGATGATTTTTTCATGATACTGATACCGGCATATGATGTATTTCGGGAAAACAGCCGACCCATTTTACCAACTGTATATCGGGAGAACAAAGAGTCCATATACTTTATTGCTTCACTCTTTGGAACCATCCTGAAAGGTGATGTTTTTGGTGAATATTTCCAGACAAACCACATATGATGCGTTTCTGGGAAAACACCGCTGTACATGGTAGCATGACAGGTAATTGAATATCCAAGATCAGTCTTGATTCGTTTCTTGTGCTGAAAGGAATTCAAGAATGGCATGTGTGTTATGCTGGAGGGTTTCAAACCATCAACGAAAGCTGTAAGAACTACTTTACCATTACTCACAACATGCTCGGCGAATCTTTGATAGTACGTTTTCAATAAAGTCTTCTGAATACACTCTATCTCCTTCAATCACAATATTTGAATGCTTCTTCTGAGGTGCAACAAATTTTATATGCATAGGTCTAACGGTCTGAATATACTGACTGATCACTGACTCTACAGACCGTCCTCGCTCAACTGTATCTCTTTGCAGTCTGCGTAATAATCTGAGATCTGCTTCCGTGTCAACAAATATCTTTAGGTCAATGAGTTTTCTTAATGTAGCTGTATGCATTAATAGAAGCCCGTCCAATATTATTACATCAGATGCAGATACGGATTTCGTTATGTGCCGCCTTGTGTGAGTAGTAAAGTCGTATAAAGGCGATTCGATTTGTCCACCGTTTTTCAATACTCTCAGGTGTTCAACAAGAATATCAGTATCAAAAGCATCAGGATGATCGTAATTAATAGTAGATCGATTATGAATTGGCAATTTACTTCTATCTTTATAGTAATTGTCTTGATCAATAATTGAAACACCATATTCATGAATTGAACTGCTAATAACAGAGGTGAGGGTTGTTTTGCCTGATGCTGATCCCCCAGCAATACCAATAATATATGGTTTCATCTCGTTCTAACTTTCTTCCTTAATAATTCTGTTATGAGGAGATCTGTTTTTTCAACCATTTTCGTAATTGAGAATTCTTTTAGGACTTTTTTTCTCCCGTGCTTACCCATACTATTCCTCAAATCAGAATCATCAATTAGCACTTTGAGTTTACTTACCATTTCATCTGTGTCATTTACGTGTACAACATAACCGTTGTATCCATTATCTATTATCAAGGGAATGTCTCCAACATCTGTCGCTACAACCGGAATACCAGCTGCCATAGATTCCAAAACCGCATTTGGGAATCCTTCCCTAACAGAGGTTAATATAGAAATATCAATTGCACTCAGCATATCTGGAACATCAAGACGCTTTCCTGCAAAGTGTAGTCTGCTTTCCTCAATGTTTAGTTCCCTGCAATATTCCATAATTGAGTCAAAGTATTCTTGTTGACCGAAAGAATAATCTCCGACACTTAAGAAATATACCCTCTTGTATTGGTGAATCAGTTCATTTGCGACATGAAAGAACATTTTAAAATTCTTAGCGGGTTTGATCCGTGAAATCATTCCAATTACAATTCCATCGTTAGGTATCTTCAATTCGCTTCGGATAGAATCTCTGATTTCGATATTTTCGTGATATTTTTCCGGATTGATTCCGTTCCATATGACTTCTATTCTACTCTTTTTAATTTTCCGATTATTAACTAAGAAAGCTTGTCCTGCGAATGAATTGGTAATCACAATATCATAAAGGCTTCTAGTGCTAATTTCAGCGCATAATTCGAATGTTCTACTTTTATAATTGCTACTACGTTCTGATGACAATACAACTGGAGTGCGAGCGATTACTCCAGCTAATCTTGCGACAAGGTTTGCCTCGAACATAAAAGGATATATGACATCAATAGCATTGTTTCTCAGTATTTTTACAACATCAACAACAATTTTGTACAAATGGCGATATCTTCTACCAAGCACAAACAATTGCACATCAATAGAATTAATTGCTTCATATATTTGAACATCGTCTGATATTGAGCAGAGGAATACTTTGTACTTTCGTCGATCCAGGTTCTTAGCCAGCTCATACAGCTGTCTTTGTGCGCCAGCAAAAGACAAGTTACCACACATTAACAGTATACTTATTTTTTTTGCGTTTATACTATACCCACTTATGCCGCGATAACATTTTTCTCCATCTCTGATTTAACAAGTCGTTCCACTAATACTAACAATACAAGTAAGCGTTACCAGTTCCAATATCCTTAGGTGTTCAGCAGATTCGATATTTTGAAATTGAATCAGGTTGAAGGAATCTTTGCACATGTCAGTTTCCAAAATTATTCCAGTAAGATTATATTGCTATTATTGTTAAATCTAATGTTTGGATTCGGAATCTACTATGGAGGTTAACTCCCTTGAAAGTTCTTTTTATTGTTACATACTTGTATCCTCGCGGTGGAGACAGCAATCACGCATTTGCAGTTGCAGAAGAGCTTAAAGCCAAAGGGCATAAAGTCTTCTTCTTTGGTATGCGGGATGATAAGAATTTTCCGGAACTACCTGGCCCTTTTGCTCCCAGAGTTGATTACCGAGAAGTTCTAAAAAAGAAGAATCCAATAAGTTTGTTGAAAGCACTTGGCTCTATTTACTCTTTTCCCAGCAAGAAAGCCATCTCTCGTTTTATTGATATACATGGACCTTTTGATCTTGCTCATATTCACAGCACTCACCACCAGTTAACCATGTCAGTTCTGGATGTACTTAAGAAAAGGAAAATCCCTTTCCTTTGGACCCTCCATGACTACAAGCTTATTTGCCCGAATACAACTCTCTTCGATGAATCTGCTGGAATCAAATGCCCCTCTCCGGGAACAGGAATTCCTTTTTGTGTTGCCAAAAGAAAATGCAAGAAAAGCAGTCTTCCAGCAAGCCTACTGACTGCAATTGAAAGCTGGTTCAACTATGCTGGTGGATACTACAACTATCCAGAATGCTATGTTTCTCCCAGCACATTCCTTCGCAATCTTATAAAGCATACTAATGTGACATCTCGACCTATCAACGTTATTCCCAACTTCTCGCCACATCTACCGGATAAAAATGTTCAGCCTCTCGGAAATGATTTTCTGTTCATAGGTAGGCTAGCAACTGTAAAGGGTGTTGATATACTAATCAACGCATTTGCTAGCGTGCAGAAAAATATTTCAGGTAAGTTGATTATTGTTGGCTCGGGTCCTGCTGAAGAAGAGTTGAAGGCATTAGCGGCTTCTTTGCTACCTCCTGAACGATATGAATTCACTGGGCATATTGATTCTGCCTCAGATGTTGCCAGATACTATCATCAGGCTCGGTGTATGGTGCTACCTGCTGTATGGTATGAGAATATGCCTTTGTCTATTCTTGAGGCTTTTGCTCATGCCAGACCAGTCATCGGCTCTGATATTGGGGGAATACCTGAAATGGTTGTGGAGGGCGAAACCGGGTTGCTTTTTAAACCGGGCTCTGTAACAGAGCTTGCAGAAAAACTTGTTTGTTATGGTACAGATTGTGAGAAAGCAAGCAAAACAGGTCTTAATGGCTGGAAAACTGTTAAAGACAATTTTTCCCGTGCAAACTACATTAAAGAAATTCTTCAAGTATATGAGAAAGTTGTAGCTGGCAAATATAGCAAGTGATGCATTGCCAGATAACAGATTTATATACTAACTCAAATCAATCTTCTTGCCCTGCTTAAGATTCATCTTCTGCTTCAATACCCATAATGCAGGGGTTATTGGATTTCTGCGCATGGCTGGTACTGCAGTACCTGTCATCCAGCAGTTCTGCTTACAATTTCTAACCTGGTCTCTTATGGTTTCGGCTTCTTTACTGTTCCAGATTTCATCGAATGTTTGCTTTGTAAGATCACCCATTATCAATGGTTCTATTGATCCGTTACAGGCTAGAATTCTTCCATAAGGGTCCAGGAAGAATGAATCAGTTGCAGCACCACAAGGCAGAGATCTGGTTTTATTTTGAACATGATGCAAAAGCCCCTGGTTGATATAGGCCCGCAACCAGTCCTTAAACTTGCCTTTAATCAGTTGCTTTCTTTTTGAATTAAGGAGAGCCTCTATGAATTTCTGCATGACAACTTCTACTTCAGTAAGGTTTTCTACTTTGTTGTCTGTCTTGTGAAAATAGAATGAGTTGTGAACCATAGCGTTGGCAAGTTGACAGCCCAAGGCGGAGCACATTTGATAAACTGAAAGGAGATCTCTGCAATTCTCTCCTGAAATAGTCATTGCGAAACCCAGGTTCTTTACGCCGTTTTCTCTCAGCTTTAAGTACGAACGTATTGCATGGTCAAAACCATTTGGAATTCCTCGCAGTTGGTCATTCATTTCAGGAAGACCCTCGATACTTATTCTCACTCCGATGTCTTTATACTTCTTTGTAATTCTGTCCAAAACATCCGTGAAGTACCCGTTTGTAGAAATCTCAACACCATGGGATTTCATAACGACAATATCAAGAATCTCAATTATGTCTTTTCTAAGAGTCGGTTCTCCGCCAGTAATGTTTAGTTTCGTTATTCCTTTAGGAAGCTTCTTCAGAATTTCGGGATTGAATTCTTCACCAGGCTCTGATGGATATTTCCATATATCACACATCCCACACTTTGCATTGCATCTGTAAGTGGTGATTATGTTCGCTTCCAAATCGTACACTCTTCCGCTTGTATTAACCATTATTGCTTTATATCTTCTGTTGCCCCGAAGAAATGGACGGTTGAATATGCGAATAGCAATACTGGGAAGCAAAGGCGTGCCTGGCAGGCATGGAGTTGAGGTGGTTGTTGATAACATCTCTTCAAGGCTTGCTGCAAAGGGGCATGAAGTAACCGTCTTCGGTTATTCAAGCTATTTTAACAAACTCGACAACTACAAAGGTTGTACTCTGGTACCAGTTGAAGGGAGTACGAACAAATTCCTGGAGATGCCGTCACATTCACTAAAAGCCGTAAAAATTGTTCTGTTCGAGTATCGAGAGTCCTTTGATGTTGTTCATATACACAGTACTGATCCATGTATGTTCATGAAAAAGCTTGGAAGGGCATTCCCGACAGTAGCTACTTCTCATGGACGGGCATACCTTCGAAATGAAGTTGATCCTGTGAGAAAAGCCTTTTCCAAAATTGCAGAGAGAGCTTTTCTGCAAATAGGTGATGTTACCACGGGAGTTTCCCCGATTGATGTTGAATACTACAATTCAATCTCAGCATCCGAACAGCATATTAAGTACATACCCAACGGTCTGCCAGAAATAGAACCCAATATACCGTTTCCAAACATAGGCGGCCTTGAAGCTGGAAAATATATTTTGTTCTCTGCAGGTCGGATCATACCTTCCAAGGGGCTTCACCTTGTACAGGAGGCTATTGAAAGCATAGATACTGATTTACCTCTTGTAATAGTGGGCGGCAAAGGCTTTGACGAAGAGTACTATAAAAGAGTTAGACAAACAGCCCAGAAGAAATGTATATGGTTGGGTTTTCTAAGAGACGAGGAACTTTACGGCGTTTACAAACACGCAAAAGTTGCTGTTTTCCCCTCTCTTTATGAGGCGCAGAGTATGACTTTACTTGAGTTCCTCGCTCTAGGTGTTGATATTGTTTATAGTGACCTTCCAGAGAACATAGCAATAACTGGTGATGTAGGATTAAAATTCAAATCAGGAAGCTCGGATTCTCTAAGGATTGCACTAAAAAAAACGCTTGATGGCAAATGTCCGAACGATTTAAAGTCAAGAAATGAAATCCTGCTCAGACACAATTGGGGCGAGATAACAAAAAAATACCTCCAGAGTTATCGCGAGGCTATCTCTCTCTATTAAAAACGGCTTCTTGGAGTAGGGCTTCTGGTAGAACGCAGTCAGTGATTAAGCAGCGATTTGTAAATACTTGAAGAGATCTCCCATGCGTATTCCTTGTTCAGGTCCTTAATGTTCTCGCAAATATCTTGTCTCTTTTCCAAGTTTTGGACTATTTCCATCATAGCTTGCTTCAAACTGTTATCGTTCTCCGGCTTGAAAAAGAGTGCATGCTCTTCATTAACGTAACGCCTGAGGTTGCTCAGGTTTGAAACAACACTGGGCAATCCAACAGCACAATACTCCATGAATTTAACCGGCATCATTACCTTGTCGGTTGCCTCTGTTTTTCTTGAAGGAATCACACCGGCATGGCAGTCTTTCAATAGTCCAGGTATTTGCTCGACGGGAACTCTTGGGATCAGTTCCACCCTTTCTTCAAGTCCGTTATCCTTGATTACCTTTCTAAGATTATCCAGTCCATCGCCGTCACCAATAACTCTCAGAACAATGTGATCAGGCAGGTTGCTTAGAGCTTTTGCAGCCCTGTCTACTCCAAGTCTGTGGGCAATTGTGCCACTGTAAACGAATCTGAACTTACCTCCCTTCCAGGTGTGGTCAGACCACTTGAATATTTCCGGATTGGCGAGATTCATGATAACGTGCGCATCTTTAAAACCATGAAGGGTCTCAAGGGCTTCCTTCTGTCCGTGATCAGCGCAGCTTACGGTATCTGCCTTTCTTAATGACCATTTTTCCTCTAATTCAGTCAGCTTGACTGCAAGGGGAAATCCACCGAATTTTGTTTTGTAGTTGATGCTCATAACATCGTGCATATCCAGTATTACATGCGGATTCGGCTTAAGATTGGTGATCATTCCTATGAGGAAGTTGGGCATGTTGTTGATGTGAATCATGTCGTAGGGTTCTTCAGAATGAAGTTTTTTGAGGAGCTTCTTTGCCTTTTTGTAAAACTGCCGATAGGCATGCAGATACCTGAGAATGCTTTTGCCCTGGTATTTGGGTGAAACCCGGAATACTCTTACTTCACCGATTGTTTCAGTGAAGGGTTTTCCCGGTTCCTCGTAGCATATGACATCCACTCTCCAACCAGCATTTGTGAGCATGGCAAGGTATGACTTCACCCTTGCATCATAGGAAAGAATTCCTGCCACAACATGCATTGCTCTTTTAGCCATGGGATGACCCGATCTCATCAGACACAATGACCTTCTCTCTTTCCAGATTTATAGCACATAAGTTTTCTTCATGCTATCAGCTTCGGCGCTCTGAGTTAAAAATCTTCTGATTTCGAAGCTGATTCTTTCTCTCTGTAAGGGACTTGTTTCCTTGTTGTGTCTTTTATATGATACAACACATGAAAAGCCGCTCTGAATTCGAGCAGAAGATAGAGTCTGTAAAACGGGCTCTGGTAGATGTTGGAAGAATGCACCCAGGGTCTCTTTCTCTGCAGAGTAGAGAGCGTGGCGGCGAGTATCACCAACTTAGCTACAGCTTTGCCGGGAAGGGGCATACGCTGTATGTGAGGGAGGGTGATGTTTGTTCGGTGCGTGAAGAGGTGGCTAACTACCGGAAATTCCGGGAACTCACCAACAAATGGATTGAGTTGGAAATAGCGTTCGCGAAGTGCAGACGGAGTGAGGCCTCCGGTGGTTCACACGAGTAGTGACGCCAGGTACCGGCCTCGGGAATCAGGTTACTATGTTACCAAAATATCACACTGTTCGTGTTCCTCGGTTAGGTCATCCTTATCTTGAATTTACTTATGATTTGTTTACTCATTTGTTCTGGGGGCTAACCGAGCTGTTGCTTCGGGGTCTGGTATGTTTGTACAGGGCTGTTGCTGCAAAGAGGGACTGATCTTTTAAATTTGCCTTTGGCAGAACTGTTTCCAGTGTTGGCGATTAGTATACGAAGCGCTTGATTAAGAGGTTCTCCCAGCATGCTTGTCTTTATGGATACTTATTTAAGGCTTCTGTCTGCAAGTTCAAGCGCTCTTACAACTGCAAGGCCATCTCTTCCCGATGATTTAGGTGAACTGCTTGCTTCGATACTGCGAAGGAATTCTTCCATTTCCGCAGATTAGCAGCACCTTCACCTGCGGTGTTGAAAGAGCAAACAATCTTCCTACAATTAACCAAACGGTTAAACCATTTAGTTAAGTTGAGGGAAGGGTCTCACAGTTGCAGACATGGATACAGTCAAGGCAGTCTTCTACATCCCGCAGCCTTACCTGGCAACCATCGAGATAGGCAACACAGTAACTGTCAGCACCGAGGGTACGGAGAGAGTAACAGGAACAATCACTCACATAGCAGAGCAGGCTGCCGGATATCAGCCTTATGCTCTTATTACTGAAATGCGCACAGCCATTCAAATTCCATTCTAAGACCCTCTTCGAGCAGCATAGAGGGAGTCCAATCGAACTGTTGTTTAGCCTTTTCGGTTGAAGCCCATGTGTCTTTAACGTCACCCTGTTGGGATTCTTCATAAACAATATCAAGTTTGATTCCCATGACTTTCTGAAGAGTATCAAGGGCATGGTTCATGTTTACCCTGTTTCCGCCTCCAAGATTAAATATCTCTCCATTTGTGATAGTCTGAGCTTTAATCAAGCCATCGGTAATATCTTCTACAAAGGTGAAATCCCTTGTTTGCTCTCCGCTGCCATAGATAGTGATTGGCTTGTTCTGAAGGCCAGCAGTCATGAAGCGATTGAAAGCCATGTCCGGCCTCTGTCTCGGACCGTAGACCGTGAAGAATCGGCAAGAAACAGTTGGCAGGCCAAAGTTTGCATGGTAAAGAGATACAAGGTTCTCTGCCGCAAGTTTTGTGACACCATATGGGGAATAAGGCTTTGGAATTGTCCTGTCTTCATGCATCGGAAGTTCCTTTGCATCACCATAGACCGACGAGGAAGATGCGAACACCAGATTCTTTATGTTGTCCGCCCGGAGGCACCATTCAAGCAGGTTCTGCGTAGCATTGATGTTGTCCCGTGTATAGAGGCTGAAATCCCTGCCCCATGAAGCACGCACTCCTGCTTGCGCGGCAAGGTGGAAAACAATGAACTGCTCTCCATCAGTCAGGGTTACAGGATCTGGGAGAGGTTGACTGGAGAGATCCAGTTCAAGCAGTCTAAATCCATCATGTTCAAGCGCAGAGCTTAAATATGCCCTCTTTATGGCTGGATCATAGTAATTACGAAAGCAATCAACTCCAATAACATTTCCACCTTCTCGCAGAAGGAGATCGGTGAGAGTACTGCCTATGAATCCGGCACATCCTGTTACAATGTACTGCAAAATCTTCTCCTCTATGTATTCAATAGCGATCCTTGAAGTAGGCATATCCTAAGCAAAGAACCATACTAATACCAGTGAATAGATTTGGTCTCTCATCCATTCTTGCAGCACCTTCACCTGCGGTGTTGAAAGAGCAAACAATCTTCCTATAGGAACTGAACCCCGGCAATCCCGGCCCCATTACAGTAGCCGTTTGCAAACAGTAATTGAGTATTTATTTTCGGAACGCATGATGAATCGCGGGAGGATTCTTCAGCCAGAGCGATTAAATATAATGGTTGTTAGGGGGCAGAAGCAGCATGAGTATACAATTCAAGCAGAATGTATTAATCGGTATCTGGGTGCTGGTTATACGGATGGTGTTGGTAGCAATTGAGGTGCACTTTAACTTCACAGGCATCGCGCTGCATGCTGTTTATGCAATTCTGATACTATCCATGTTTGTGTTGATCTGGTTTGTAAATCGCCCTGCAGTCGCAGAACTCAAAAGCAGAGTACTTCAGTTTCTATCGTGCAGTGCAATAGCTCTATTACTGACCGGCCTGTTTGTGTTCATTGCTTTAGTTGAAGGTACGTTCTTCAAGCTCTTGATAAAAGGCTCTTTGTCCAGCGACATACTCGTCCGGCAGACAATATGGCTAGACGGTGATCAGCTCTTTTTAACGTATCTGAATCCTTAAGGATTTTCACTCTAACAAATCTTTCAAATACACACCTTTGACACCGGACGTGCTAATAAGCACCGCATATCTCAGCGTTGGCTTCATCAAGTGCGTGTCGTGGGGTTACGCTACAACTTATGCGATATGAGCTAGAAGCCATCGCATGAGAAACACTGTCACGAGGGCGTAGGTGAAACTGCGCAGGGTACCGATCATGATGTACTCGGCGTGTAACCGATCCTCATGGTTGGTCAAGTCGCCGATCCGAAATACGGATTTGGCAGCCACAACGAAAGCCACGCCTTCCGGCTTGCCAGCCAGCACGAATATAAGAATAAGCGTTCTCTCCAATAGGCCGATTGTCTTCCCTCCCTTGAGCAGACCCTTATTTCTGTTGCCCGGTACTTCTTGTGCGAGTGGTGCCATTTGGTACTGCAGGGCAGCACCAATCCCCCATACTCCGAGGCTAAAACCGGAGATCAAGATGAGACCCTTCGTATACTGCGATCCCCATAGTTGTACCCAGTAGTTGCCCGGAGTGGTAGGAAACCAATGCCGAATGACGAACCAAATCAGGACGAGCGACATGAGGTGCAGGATCTGATCGCCGAGGAATAGCATGAAGGCGTGGTTCGGATCTTTCGCTTCGCTCGATTTTGTGTCAGCGGTATCGAGTCTCCGCTGGATCTTCACTTTAGCAGCGTCGATCAAGAAGTGAAAGAAAGCTACTGGAAGGATGACGGGCCAAGCGGCCACTGATCCGAGGAACACCCATGTCACGCCAGCAACGATGAGCACATGCACCACAATCCACAATAGATTCTTCGTCTTGCGCTCTACCAAGCCACCACTTTGCAAAACGAAGTCACCAATGAGATGACCGGTCAGGAGTGCCATTAGAAGGATATCGATCTTCAAGAGGAACACTTTCGCCGCATTTGAGGCTTAAGGTTGTTTTCCGGTTTACAACCTTTGATGGTTGTGGCGACCCAGTTCAGTGCCGGCTCGATGGCAGGCCACCCAGCCTTCTGAAGGTGTTTGTGCACTGCTTGCTGTGACACGGGTCTGGGTATCCAATGTGCCGCAATCTCGTCCTGCGTAAGACCTTGAAGAGCAAGACAGATGGCCCTGGCCTGCGAGGATGTCCAGTGCCGAATGAGGGCATCTATCACCCCAAGCAAGGCAGAAATACCGGTATCCTGTGGACCGAGACCGGATGCACACATGCCTGGCATTCGTCTTAGGATTTTGTTCAGACATTTGCCCGAGAGTTCGTATGCCTTTCCTCCACCAGCAGTAGACTCATCATCGGGAAAGAAATCGACTGATCCGAATCCAATAGCAACCGAGGAGTTCAACCGTTTTCCGAATGCATCATAACTCTGAAGAAGAAGCGATGCCCGGAAGTAGATCGCTGCGTTGACCGCTGCAGTAGCATCGTCCACAACGAATTGCCACGAATCGCCACGGAAACATGTGAAATGGTCCGCCTTGAGGTCAGGCAAATTCTCCATCAAGTCCTGGAAGCTCGAACGCATGGTTCTTTCCAGATGTCTGACCACCTGTTTCTCCATGCTGGAGGAGGCATTGACGTCACCCGTAATAACTGCAAACCGTTTCATGAGAACCACTCCTCTGGTGCACTAAAGATCGTTGCACCTGGATTTCGCTCAGATCTATCCGTGCCACTACTATAGAGGGTTGTTTTCTGAATTACAACCCCCTATGGTTGTTTCTAACTCTTGCTGCCATGTCCGGTCAACCCTTCCAGCTCCTTTCATCAAGGGTAAACATAAGCCTTGTTGTTAGCACAGCAATTGACCAGTCTCAACTAAGCGCTTCATCTGGTTTGTTTGTTTGTGCGTGGCTGTTGCTGCAAAGAGGGATTGATCTTTAAATTTGCCTTTGGCAGAACTGTTTCCAGTGTTGGAGAATAGTGTACGAAGCGCTTGATTAAGAGGTTCTTCCAGCATGCTTGTCTTTATGGATACTTATTAAAGGCTTCTGTCGGCAAGTTCAAGCGCTCTTACAACCGCAAGCCCGTCTCTTCCTGATGATTTTGGTGTTTCGTTTGTTTCTATGCAACGCAGGAATTCATCCATTTCTGCGGCCAGTGGTTCCTGAGAGTTGAGAGTAGGGGAATAGATATCTCCGCTTCTGTATGAAAGCTGGAATTCACCAAAGTTCTTGGGTTCAATTAACTCAACACCTCTGTCAAATATCTTGATCTTTTCATAGGGTTCAGTATCATCATAAACAAGCATTTTTTTGCTTCCGACTATTACTGTCCTTCTTAGTTTTGAAGGAGCTAACCAGGAAACCTGAACATTGCTTATGGCACCGCAGGGGAAGGCAAGATTAATGAATGCAACATCGGGAATGTTGTTCAATACATAGGCGCGACCGAAAGCACTTACTTCAATAGGCTCTTCTTGGAGCCAATAGAACAGCATAGAAAAATCATGGGGAGCCAAGTCCCAGATAACTGATACATCCTTTTGATGAAGTCCCAGGTTTACTCTGTTTGAGGTTATGAAGCGTATGTCTCCAAGTTCTCCGCTGTCGATTATTTCTTTTGTTTTAATAACTGGTGGAGAGAACATGAAAGTGTGTCCAACCATGGAAATCAAGTTGTTCTTTTCAGCCAGGTCAACAAGTTCTTCTGCCTGTTCTATGCTTGCGGCAAATGGTTTTTCAACGAAGATATGCTTCCCTGCCTGAAGAGCCATTTTTGCAAGGGGATAGTGAGATGAAACATCAGTAGCGATTATGATTGCGTCCAAATCATCATTATCAATTAAATCCTGATAATTAGAAGTACATTTTACATCTGGATAGCGGTCAGACATTTTATTAAGTCGGCTTGTATTTGAATCAAAGATCACAAGATTACCGCAACGGTTGTTTGCATAAACATTACGAAGCAGATTAGGTCCCCAGTATCCAAGCCCGACAACTCCAACATTAGTCATAAGTTCCTTTCAATGTTGAATTAGTAATTTCTATTTTGAATGCGTAGGAAAATATAGTATTTACTAACTGCAGTAAAGGTATTGAATTATTGCTTTTTTCACGCACAATTTAGAACACTTTGTTGATAATTGCGATCATCAATCTTGTTTCCTACTTGTTAGTAGCGCCTTTTCCTGCCCTGATTAATTGACACCTGTAACATGAACAGATATTATGCTCTTGAGACGACCGTTTCGTAAGGGTTAAATCTGGAGTGGCAGTATGCCGAACAAGGAAATTCTTGCGCTGGAGAAGGAACTGGAAAGGCTCAGGCTATTGCCTTCCGGTTCAGAGCTTGTGGTTGTGTTGAACAAACTTGCTTTTAACAGGATTCCTTCATATCCCCGTGAAGCAAAAGCCTGTGCTCTGGAAGCAATGGATCTCGCGGAAAAGCTGGGATATCCTGCCGAACAGGCTAAAAGCTTCAGAACGCTTGGAATAATCAGTTGCGAGGGGGGAAACTTTGCTGAGGCAATGTCGTATTGCCGGAATGCAATGAATATCTTTGAGAAACTCGAGGACAAGGAAGGTATGGCGATTGTTCACGGTACCATGGCCACCATTTACAAATTTCAGGGTATAATCGACAAGTCTCTTGAGCACTACCACGAGTCTCTCAGGCGGAAACAGGAATATGGTGCAAGTAAAGAAGAACTTGCCCATAGCTACTTGAATATAGGTGCATGTTACAGCGGCCTGCTTCGCCTGGAGAAGGCACAATCGTTCTATGCATTAGCGCGTTCGATCTGGGAGGAGTCCGGTAACCAGACAAAACTGTCATACCTCTACAACAATATAGGTTCTGTCTACGGAAGAAAGAAAGAACTGGACAAAGCCCGGGAGTACTTCCTGAAATCTCTTGATATCAGGGAAGAGCTGGGGGACAAAAAAGGTTTAGCAAGCACACTGGGCAATCTGGGGAATTTGCATGAAGACCTTAACGACAATGAATCAGCACTGAACTTCTTCATCAGGAGTCTTGAATTGTATGAGGAAATCGGCAACAGGAGAGGAATTGCCTATACATGCGGTTGCATCGGCGTGGTATATACAGCTCTTGGACGTCTCGATGAAGCTGAGAAAGCTGTCTTGAGAGGTATTAAGATATCGAAGGAGCTTTCGATAAAGGATGTGGAAATCCTCTGCCTGGAGGTGATAACGAAACTGTACGAGGCAAAGGAAGATCTGCAGAAGGCGCTTTCATATTCACGGGAACTGAATACTTGCGTAGAAGAACACCTGAACGAGAAGAGCATGGGAAAGATAGCGGGGCTTCAGGTACAGTTCGAGACCGAGAAGAAGGAGAAGGAAGCCGAGATATACCGTCTTAGGAATGTAGAGCTTTCTGCGATGAACGATGAGCTTCGTGATGCCCTTGCGCACGTGAAGACACTTCAGGGGATGCTTCCTATCTGTGCTTCCTGCAAGAAAGTCAGGGATGATGACGGTTACTGGAAACAGATCGAGTCATATGTCTCCGATCACTCTGACGCCACATTCTCCCATGGAATCTGCCCCGAGTGCATGATTAAGCTGTATGGCAAGGAGTTTACTCAGTAGTAACAGAACGATGCAGGGACACGCACCAGAGCCTGCATATCCCCGATGCATATTTGAATCTGGTGACACGCAACGTAGTGCATGTCACGTTGATTCTGCTTCTTCAGATAATTGACACCTGTAACATGAACGGATATTATGCGTTTATGATGACCGATTTGAAGAAACTATGGAGAGTACGCGGCAAGGTGAATGAAGAAATCATAGCACTGGAGAAGGAACTGGAATGGCTCAGGCGGGAACCTTCCGGTTCAGATCTTGCGGTTGTGTTGAACAAACTTGCTTATGCCTGTCTTCATTCTGATCCCCGCAGAGCTGAAGACTGTGCTCTGGAAGCGTGTGATCTTGCTGAAAAGCAGGGGTATCCTGTTGAGCAGGCAAAGAGCTTCTCTACTCTTGGATCAATAAATCATCAGGCTGGAAACTATGCTGAAGCGATATCGTATTCCCGGAAGTCCATGGAGATCTATTCGGAACTCGAGGATAAGAGTGGTATAGCATCTGTTCTCAGTGTTATGGCCCGCGTTTACTGGTCTCAGGGTATGGTAGACAAGGCTCTTGAACATTACCTCGAATCTCTCAGGGGGAAACAGGAATGTGGCACTGATGAAGACGAAATTGCCCTTTGCCATCTTAATATAGGCGCATGCTACAGCGGCCTTAATCGCCTTGATCTGGCACTGTCATCTTATGAATATGCGCTTTCGATTCTGGAGGAGTCCGGTAACCGCAAAAAACTGGCATACATCTATAACAACATTGGTTCTGTTTACGGAAGAAAGGAAGAGCTGGATAAAGCCCGGGAGTACTTTCAGAAAGCGCTTGAGATCAGGGAAGACCTGGGTGACAAAAACGGGATCGCAAGTACTCTGGCCAATCTGGGAAGTCTGCAGGAAGACCTGGGGGATAACGAATCAGCACTGGGTTTCTTCATAAGGAGCCTTGAACTGTTTGAGGAGATCGGCAACAGGAGGTTAGTTGCCTACACATGCGGTAATATCGGCGGTGTATACACCAGGCTGGGACGTCTCGATAAAGCTGAAGAAGTTCTCACCAGAGGCCTTTCGATAACAAGGAAGCTCAAGTTAAAGGACTGGGAAATCCTTTGCCTGGGGAATATTACGGACCTTTTTGAGGCAAAAGGAGATCTGCAGAAAGCGCTTCAGTACTCCATGGAACTGAAAACATGCGTTGAAGAACACCTGAACGAGAAGAGCATGGAGAAAATAGCGGGGCTTCAGGTGCAGTTCGAGACGGAGAAGAAGGAGAAGGAAGCAGAGATATACCGTCTTAGGAATGTTGAGCTTTCTGCGATGAATAATGAACTTCGTGATGCTCTGGCTCATGTGAAGAGACTTCAGGGTATGCTTCCTATCTGCGCTTCGTGCAAGAAAGTCAGGAATGATGACGGTTACTGGCAGCAGATAGAGCTGTATGTTTCCGATCACTCCGATGCGAAATTCTCTCACGGTCTTTGCCCCGAGTGCATGATTAAGCTGTATGGCAAGGAGTTTACTCAGGAGTAACAGCACGATGCAGGGACACGCACCAGAGCCTGCATATCCCCGATGCATATTTGAATCTGGTGACACGCAACGTAGTGCATGTCACGTTGATTCTGCTTCTTCAGATAATTGACACCTGTAACATGAACGGATATTATGCTCTTGAGATGACCGTTTCGTAGGGGTTAAATCTGGAGTGGCGGTATGCCTAACAAGGAAATTCTTGCGCTGGAGAAGGAACTGGAAAGGCTCAGGCTATTGCCTTCCGGTTCAGAGCTTGTGATTGTGTTGAACAAACTTGCTTTTACCTTAATGCATTCGGATCCCAGAGAAGCGGAAACATATGCTCTGGAAGTACAGGATCTTGCAGAAAAACAGGAACTCTTTATCGAGCAGGCAAGAAGCTACGATACACTTGGAACCATCAATCTCGAGACAGGAAACTTTGCTAAGGCAATGTCGTATTGCCGGAGATCCATGGAGATCTATGAGAAACTCGGGAACATAAGCGGTACAGCATCCGTTCACAGTACTCTTGCCTTAACTTACAGGTCTCAGGGGATGATGGACAAGGCTTTAGAGCACTACCACGAGGCTCTCAGGCAGAAACAGGAATGTAGCGCGAGTAGAGATGAAATCGCCCACTGTTACTACAACATAGGCGCATGCTACGGCAGCTTGCATCGCTTGGATCTGGCGGAGTCATCCTTTGAGTATGTGCGGGAGATCTGGGAGGAATCCGGTGACCGTACTAAACTGGCATACCTTTATAACAACTTCGGTTCTGTCTACGGAGAAAAGAAAGAATGGGAAAAGTCCCGTGAATATCTCCTGAAGGCCCTTGATATCAGGGAAGATCTGGGAGACAAAAAAGGTATCGCAAGCACTCTTGGCAATCTTGGAAGTCTGCATAGAAACCTCGATGATAACGAAGCAGCTCTGGACTATTTCATCAGGAGTCTTGAACTGTATGAGGAGATCGGGAACAGAAGAGGAATTGCCTACACATGCGGTTCTTTAGGCGGGATTTACACTGCCCTGGGGCGTCTCGATGAAGCTGAAGAAATTATCATCAAAGGCTTGAAGCTATCAAGAAAGCTTGAAATAAAGGACTGGGAAGTCCACTGCCTGGAGAAGATAACTGACCTGTACGAATCAAGGGGGGATCTGCAGAAAGCGCTTCAGTACTCCCGGGAACTGAATACTTGCGTAGAAGAACACCTGAATGAAAAAAGCATGGAGAAGATAGCGGGGCTTCAGGTACAGTTCGAGACCGAGAAGAAGGAGAAGGAAGCCGAGATATACCGTCTTAGGAATGTAGAGCTTTCTTCGATGAACGATGAGCTTCGTGATGCCCTTGCGCACGTGAAGACACTTCAGGGTATGCTTCCTATTTGTGCTTCCTGCAAGAAAGTCAGGGATGATGACGGTTACTGGCAGCAGATAGAGCAGTATGTCTCCGATCACTCCGACGCTACATTCTCCCATGGAATCTGCCCCGAGTGCATAATCAAGCTTTACGGTAAAGACTTTCCGGGGGAGAAAAAGAGAAGCATACTGAAAGATATCCCGTGATTTCAACAAGCGGTTTCAATCAGGATCATTGCGAAATGGTTTTTGAATATGCAGGAGAAGAGTGAAGGTTCCGGGATGATTGCTTCCTTTCGATTGACAGCGAATTGCCTTATTATCTATTGAGTGTTCGAAACATTACTCGGGATCAGAGGAGCTGGAATTATGGATGATATCATCACTGTATTCATTAATGTTCTAACCAGAGCCAGTGAGAGTAACATTTCCGATATCCATCTCTGCGAGGGTACTTCCTGGAAATACCGTCTGGACGGTCAGATCGTTCCCATAAAGAACCTGCAGCCCCTTAAGCAATCAGATATGGAAGCCATTGTACGGCATATTGTACTGTTTTCCCAGAATGCTCTGAAGGAAGATATGGACAGTTTCATCCAGCAGCTCCAGGATTTCGACTGTTCCTATTCCCTTTCGGGAGTGTCCAGGTTTCGAGTAAACATCTGCCGTCAGAGGGGCACTTTCTCCGTAGTATTGCGGATTATTCCCTTCGAAACACCGACCATCGATAAACTGGGTCTCCCTTCCTCCATAAAGGATATCTCAATGGAGGAACGGGGATTGATACTGGTAACAGGCATAACAGGAAGCGGCAAATCGACAACCCTGGCAGCTATGATAAATCATATCAATGCTAAAAGGCCATGCAAGATAATCACGATTGAGGATCCCATCGAATATCTGCACAACGAAATCAAGGCATCAGTTATTCAGAGGGAGGTGGGTACCGATACCGAGAGTTTCAGCAATGCTCTGCGGGCTACTCTCCGACAGGACCCTGATATTATCCTGTTTGGCGAGATGCGGGACAGAAGCACTATCGAGATAGCTCTGAAGGCCGCAGAGACCGGACATCTGGTATTATCCACCCTTCACACTCTGGACGCACCCAGATCGATCCAGCGAATCATCAGTGTTTTTGAACTTAGCGAACAGAGAATACTGAAAATCCGTCTTGCAGAATCTATCAGCGCTGTAATATCTCAACGCCTGCTGCGAAGGGCTGACAAAAAGGGTCGTATTGCCGTTTTTGAGATCATGCGCAATACCCTGGCCATTCAGGAGTGCATCAAGAATGAGAAGAAGTTTGACAGTATCAGGGATTTAATAGCCAGTGGCCGGGAACAGTATGGTATGCAGACCTTCGACCAGCATCTGATGGATCTTTACAACAGAAAGCTCATTGATCTGGCTACTGCAAGATCGGCTGCCACCAGTGCCGCCGATTTTGAAAGGGATACCCAATTCGAATAAGATTTGCAGCTGGGATATTTAATCGATTCGGTCTGGTCTTGAGATTGACTGATTTTCAATAACTCCATACGCTGATTTCCATCCAGGGAACTGAGCAATAGCTCAGCAGATTGATCCTTGTAATTCAGGTACTAACAGTCCCGTTTTACATGGTTGTAATGGAGTGTTTATACAGGTTACTCGTTCCAATTGAACCGGCGCTTGCCCTGACAGGTGTGAGTAACTGGCGGTTGAAATTCCTCCGGCAGGAATGTCATCAGACGTGTCAACATCAGGAATTTCCTGTTGACAGAATGTCTTCAGGGCTGGGATATTTCTTATGAACTTCTGAACCTGGTGAAACCCAGGTTGCTCACAGCACGGATAGCCGTCCATGAAGTATCCCCTGATATCGTCCGCCCGTTGATAGAGTAGACAAAACATACCTATGTTTCGTCATAAGTTAGACGAAAAAAGGGTATGTTATGTCTGGAGGCGCTATGATATACAGGAATATTTCATCTGAACTTCTGGAATGGGTGAAGTCCGATAATCCTAACTTAAAAGCGAGGAAGGTTCGCGATGCTATCGAATTGCTTACCGGGGCCAGAGTGATTTTCCCGGTAATGCATTCCAGCGGAAATGGAGTTCCTCTGAATGCTGAGAGCAGACAATCTGTCTTCAAGCTCTATTTTCTGGATGCAGGCCTTATGAGCAACATGACCGGAATCGTTCATAGTCCCTTCCATTCAAAGCCCGGATACCATCAACTTCAGTTGATGGAG
>CBDVBK010000039.1:0-32384 GCA_965372215.1 uncultured bacterium
AAGAATCAGAGTTGGAAGGAATCGAGCAGCCTCTGTAAAGAAGGGGTGTGCTGGATGTGGTGCATGCGCCGGGATATGTCCCGCAGGGGCGATCAGCATGATAGATTATTAGAGAAGAAAACCAAGAAGGATTTAAATAATGCCAACATATGAATACAAATGCAAGAAGTGTGGACACAAATTTGAACAGTTCCATAAGATGAGTGATGATTCAATCAAAACCTGCCCAGAATGCGGCTGCGAAGCAGATCGACTTATAGGAGCCGGTTCAGGTTTCATCTTTAAAGGAGCGGGATTTCACGCGAATGATTATGCTAATTCCAGATCTAGCTGCTGCGGATCTGACAGCAAAACGGACAGTTGCGACTCAGGGAAGTGCTACCAGAAAGATTAACCTGATTTTGCTGCAAATACTGTCTGGTAAGAGAATCATTCACGTATTATACTCCCATGAGTTTCAATTCGATATTTCAGGGGGTTGATCTTATCAGACACAATACATTATTACTTTTCTTTCTCCTGATTCTCCTCTCGTGTGGTAATAACGAACATGCCGATGACAATGTTGTTCAGGTTTTGTTCTGGCATGCAATGGGCGGACCTCTGGGTGAATTCATGGAAGATACACTTATAGCCGAGTTTAATACTATCCATCCGGATATCGAAGTTATTCCTGTCAGTATGGGGAATTACAGAGCTCTCTGCCAGAAGATACTGGCAAGTGTTATGGCCGGTGATACACCTGTTGTTGCACAGGCCTATGAAACCTGGACATCTCAGCTTATAAGAGGTAATGCCCTTGTCCCTCTGGATTCCCTCATGGAACTTGATACACCGGACATCACCGACAGATGGAATAACGATTTCTACCCTGTTTTCAGGCTGAATAATACGTTCAACGGGCGAATCTACAGTTTCCCTTTCAACAAAAGTGTACAGGCTGTCTATTACAATGTTGAGCTTATGGACAGCCTGGATCTTGAGCCCGCAACGACAAGAGATGAATACCGCAGTTTGCTGATCTCTCTTACCAATGATGGTAACAATGATGGTGATCTGCTTGACGATGCAGACCGATGGGGAACAGCCTTCGCTCCAAGTGTGGGCATGTTCGAAAATCTTCTGCTTCAGGGCGGCGGATCTCTGCTGTCTGAAGACGGATCACGAACCGCGTTTGCTTCACAGGCTGGTGTAGAAGCTCTTCAATTCATGATAGATCTGATACATACCGATGGCTCCGCCAGGATTTCTTCCGGTTATACACATCAGAACGATTTTGCGGATGGTCTCGTTGGTTTTGTGCAGGGATCCACTGTTTCACTTGCTTTTATGGAAAATACCTTTCATCGCCGGAAGGAAAACGGAGAATATGTTTTCACATTGGGGATAGCTCCGCTTCCCGCTTACAGAGAACAGGCTGTAATAATAGCGGGAACGAATGTTATTCTCTTCAAATCAGATTCTGCTGAAGTCGAAGCAGGATGGGAATTTATCAAATGGTTCACAGAACCTCGTCAGCAGGCCAGATGGAGTGCCGCTACAGGATATATTCCCGCCACACGCAGTTCCATCGAGGAACCAGAAATACAGGAACGTTTTGAGGAGTATCCAGGTCTTGAGGACGTGATGCTTCAGATTGAATACGCGCAGTTCGAACCACAGCAGACATTCTGGTACGATGGCAGGCTGTTTCTTTCGGAGGCGGTGGAAATTGCTCTCTATGGAAGGATGAGTGCCGAGGAAGCTCTATCCAGAGCTGCCACCCTTGCAGACGCTGAACTTGGTTCCGAACTTGACTGACAGATAATTCACTCATGAAAGGGGAGACAATGATAAGAAGTTTCCCGGTTCTGATGTTAATCCTGTTTGCCGGATTAGTCGGTGCTCAGACGATTACAATAGCTGAGGCCAGAGAAGACCTCAACGGTGATGGAATTCCAGATCACCTTGGTGAAATCCTCACCATAGAAGGGGTCGCAACATGTGAGGGAACGCTGTTCTCCACGACGGGACTGAGCTTCTATGTTCAGGATGAAACAGCAGGAATCAATGTATACGCGTACGATTCCGCAAGCCCCGGACCAATTGAAGCCGGGGATGAATGGAGGATAACCGGAGAGATAAAGCAGTACAACGGTCTTACCGAGATATCCCCGGATTCACCTTCGGATTTCGTTTTTGTAGATCACCCCGGTGCACCTCAGCCATTTCAGCTGGTTTTGAATCAGGGAGTTTCAGAGAGCATCGAAGGTCAGCTTCTTGCTCTGGGAAACAGTTCGCTTTCCCAATGGGTCACAGTTGCAAATGAACCGGAGTCTGCAGGTGGTGGATACAACTTCAATGTCTGGAACGGACAGACTTCGGTTGCCGTTCGTGTAAACGAATCAACAGGCATCGATGTTTCCAATATCTCGGCCGGTACCCGTTTGTTCCTGCTTGGTATCGGTGGGCAGTACGATTCAGAACCTCCTTACGATAGCGGTTACCAGTTACTCCCGAGATATCAGACCGATATTGAGGTTTTCCAGCCATCGATTGATGATGGTTTCCACCTTACAGTTCTTACCGATAATCCATTCGCTCCGGTACTTGGTGAAACAGTTAATCTTGAATACAACGGTCCTGCCGGAATGCGGTTTACTCTCACTGTTTTTGACAGATCCGGAAGAGCCGTGACACATCTTGCGGAATCCCGTCCAGCTGGTGATGTTGTTCAGTGGAATGGAAAAGACGATTACAATAAAATTCTACCACTCGGACCATATCTGGTTCTCCTTGAGGGTGTGGACACAGATGGTAAACACTACACAACGACTGAAACAATCGTCGTAGCAACTCCCCTGAATTGAGGTGGCAATAATGTATTTGAAAAAGACTGCGGTTCTGTTTGCCCTTCTGATCATTGCAGGGCAGTCGTGGGCGGCATTTGAGGAAATGGAGATAGGGATCACCGCGCAGGGTATGGGCGGAACGGGAGTTGTACTGTATGGAACCGGAGCGCTGCTTTTCAACCCCGCCTCCATTGCGGTAAGCTCATCACCATCTATTACCTTATCGGGCAGACTCCCTTTTACGAACATGGATTTCGGAACATACGGAATCGATGCGGCAGTTCCGATAAGTGAATCCTGGGCCTGCGGAGCAAGCCTTCGCTATTTCGGCGGGGATCTGTACAATGAACAGATGGCAGCGATAACCTTTGCCGGAATGCTTACCGATGACATGTCTTTCGGTATCCAGCCTGTTTTTTGCAGAGCTGTTATTGCTGATGGTGTTTCCGAATACGGAAGCGCGAGTACTTTCGCGGTCAATGCGGGATTTCAGGTTAGAATGTACAGAAGATGGATGCTCGCGGCATCCATCAGGAATCCTTTCCAGGCAAGACTTGGTGAGAGCGGAGAATACCTCCGGAGAAGAATAGATGCTGGCCTCCGATACGAACCTGTTTCCGGAATGATTTCAGCGTTGACTTTCTCCAGGGATTTCAATGGTTTACGCATACATGTGGGTCAGGCTCTTCCACTGGGTTCCGTTAATGTTCTTGCAGGGGTTCAGAGCAATCCGGTCTCAATATCTGGAGGGTTGAATACTACAATCAGAGGTATTACGGTGGAATACGCCGTAATAACGCATCCTCAGCTCGACCTGACTCATCAGGCCGGAGTGACTTATGGTTTCTAGTTTAATACTTGCGGTTGCTGTCGGCCTGTCTGTACCGAATGGGTTTGATCTGAATACCGCATCTCTTCAGGAACTGCAGGCGCTTGAGGGATTAAATTCTCAGCAGGCCTCTGACCTTTATGATTTCATTTATGAAACAGGAGGTCTTCAGAGTATTTACGATGTTATGGAAATAGACGGTTTCACAGCAGTTGAACTGGAGTGGCTTCGCGATAACTGCGTGGTTGTCCCCCCTTCTGAAGGGAGAATATCCAGCGATATTCTGGAAATAATGGAAAGACTTGCTGCAGAAGATGGCCCGGGTGATGCCGCTGTGGACCTCTGGGAGCATTACCTTCTGCATCCTCTGCCGATAAATTCAGCGACCTCGTGGCAGCTCCGGAGTCTGGACAGGGTCAGCCTGATTGATGCGGTAGCTACCGAGCGAAGACTGAAAACCCTTGGTTCTGTTTCGAGTGTTATTTCACTCCGAAACGCGGATTACCTGAGTTACTATGGCTACAGGAATATGCGCGATTACGTTTCAATCCGGGAACTTGATCTGAGTTCTATGGATTTTTTCGGCGGTTACAGAGTAGTTGTCGATGGTGGCGATGGCAGATCAACTGATGAGGACGGATTATATGAAATGCTCAACAGTCTTCGATCCGCGAAGTACGACATAGAAACCGGAGATAGAGGATATACTTCCTCTGACAGCGTGGACTGGGCTGAAAGAATCGACACCGAGTATGAAGAACTTCTCGGCGCACAGAATGCAACGGGTTGGGAACACAGAGTTCGTGTCGGTTTTGGAGACAGATTCCGGGGCGGAACCAGATTCTCCAGAGGAAGAAATTCAACCGCCGGATTTGATCTGTTCTCTGATATGGATCTCGGTGACCTTAACAAAAGGTTTGATGTTGCCAAAGTCTTTGTATCGATAGAGAACATCGGTATCGTGAACCAGGTTGTACTTGGAAATTACAATCTGTCACTGGGTCAGGGATTGATGGTGAACAATTCCGATGAGCTCTGGTACCGCTCAACCTACAGCACATGGGGACTTTATCCTGATCTTACTTCAACACGTCAGTTTGCCCTGGTCGGCGGAGCCATGGAAATGCATGAAGGGCCTTTCCTTGGATACGGATTCTATTCGAGTGCATCAAGAGACGCCGTGAGAGACATCGATGGAACGCCGAATATTCTGATAATGTCTTCCGCGCGAACCTCTCCATATACTGATGTGATAAAGGAAACAACTTATGGAGGATACGGTTTCTTTGACCTTGGAGGAATTCTTCCCTGCGGGACCGCGATCGGTATAGGAGGCATGAATATCTCCTACAGTGATTCTCTAATTCCGGATTCAGGAGTCCTGGATATACCCGGTGACGCGCAACCCTGGGACTGTCCGGAATACGATATTCTTTCAGCCGGAAATTCATCCTTCTATCTTGCCTTATCGGCTCAGACGATTCTGGACAATTTCAGTCTTGAGGGAGAGTTCGTCCGGCAGGATAACGAGTCTATTGCCACGCTCGCAAGGGCCAGGTGGCAGAATGACTATTTCTATCTGCTGGGTATATGGAGACACTACGATATAGGTTTCACTAATCCATACAATCGTGGATTTGCGGAACAGCTTCGATACGATGATACCGTTTTTGAGAAACCCTATTATCTCAACGACCCGCTTACTTCGCAGCTTGCGGAATGGCCTACTCCCAAACCCGAAGAGGGTGTCTACATTGAGAGCCGCTTCCAGATCAGCACGCATATAACATTCCCAAAAGTGTATCTTGATATATGGCGTTCTTTGCCATGGGGATTTGATAATTACAGATTCCAGGGGGAGATCGAGTACCGACCTGTTTTTCCCGTCAGGTTCAGATTGAAATGCAAATATCAGGAGAAAACCAAAATGCATGATGTGATTCCAACCACCTCGCGTACGCAGGAATTCACATTCAGAACCTTTTTCCTTCCAACCGGACATGATTATTTTGATGTCAGCCTCCGGTACGGAATGGTTGAACTTACTCCAAATCCAAGATACGGCGACGACCGGCTTCTTGCCGGTGGTTACCTTTCCGCGAGATGGGAGCACAACTTCAGTGAGAACCTGTCCGTTCTTGGCGGAACGACTCTATGGTCTACGGACGGTATGAGTCAGTGGGAGTTCGAAGATACTGGAATAGATTTCCTTGATGGAGATGGAACCAAATTCTATGTAACCATCAAGAACATTCTGTCTGATAACCTGCAGCTCAGGCTCAGGATACTCAGAAAGGACACTTTTTATCCCAGAACCGGTCTCTACAGGCCTGATCCCGATGACAGCTTTTATTACGAGGGTGATCCGAACAGTCCGGTGAGGGATTTCGACGATCATGTAACAGATTATGGCATCCGATGTCAGCTTGATTTCCGCTGGTAGGGTGGAGGAAATATGAATATCATTGCAGCAGGAATAGTATCGTTACTGGCTTTAACTGCCGGGCTTCCAGAAGTGATGTGGCTTGGTGAAACAGGTACACCCGGTTCAGCCAGTGCGCTTGGTATGGGGAATTGCGGTTTTCTTGATGTATCCGCTCTCGGGGTTCTTGAGAACCCTGCGCTTCTGGCAATTGCCGAAGAAGGTCTTCAGGTGGAAATCGCGGCGGGTCTGGATTACTATGTTGAGAAAAGAACGAGAAGGGTCTATGACATTTTCGGCAGTTCAATCGGTGAATCCGAATATGCTTTCAACAAGAACCTTGTTTTTGTTCCAGGCGGTGCTGCAGTTGCTTTTCGGAATATTGCGGGACTTCCTGAGGCGTTTTCATTTGCCGCCGGATGGAGGGTTCCGAGTACTTTCACTTACAGTTATGGAAGAACTGTGCGGGATGATTCCTATGTGAAAACAGGCGAGGAAAGCCTGGATATATCCGGCATCAGGAACGAGTTTGACCTTGCAGTCGCCTTCTCACCATCCGAGTTTCTCTCTTTCGGGTTTGCGGGAGGGTACATCACAGGATCAAGGGATGTGACATGGGAAGTTACTCATGTTGATCCTTCGCAGGAAGGAATTCTTGCCCAGCGAGAGGAGACCGTTTCAGGTATTGTAACCAGGGGTTCCATCCTCTTTATACCGGACAGAAGGGTTTTCATAAGTGCAGCGCTTGAATACCCGATGCCGCTTTCATTCTCCCCGGAAGAAACCGGTGATCCCGTCTCCTGGAACACCTTCTCAGATACCGATTATGATCTGGACATTCCCATGATCGTAAGGTTTGGTTCCATCTACATTCCCGGAAACAGTCTGAGGTCAGTATTCAAAGGTGAATTCTACTGGAGCCCTGACGGCTCAATGGAGTACGAAGACGAGAATCTCGGTCTTTTCAACTCATGGGGAGTGCATGCCGGTGTTGAGAATACGCTTCCCGGCGGGCCTGTTGCCAGGTTTGGATTTGGATATGACCGCTCTCCCATAAGCAGTGCACTTGATAGAATGAGCTTTACTGCCGGGATGGGCTTTCACATAGGTGATTGGAATCTGGATATGGGAGCAAGTTTCTCGCCTGACCGCTGGAAACAGACAGAGATAAGCGGTTTACCTTCCTTTACCTCCGGTGACAGCCTGACAATAGAGGAAACAGACACAAGGCTCATGTTCTCCATCAGCCGTGTGTTTGATATCTAGGCGGGAGCAGATTGTGAAAAGACTGCTGCCAATTCTGCTGCTGGCAATCATTCTTCCGGTCAGTGCCGAAACAATATATCTCAATATATTGCATACTAATGATATACACGGTGGAATCGTTCCAAGGGAAGCCTCGTTTCTCAATCCTGATTTTCCGCCAATGATAGGCGGCGGCGCGTATATAAGTGCCTATGTCGATGGAGTACGGGAAGAGTGCCTGGAAAACGGGGAGTACTGCCTGCTTATAGATGCGGGTGATATCTACCAGGGAACACCTACCGGCAATTATGAAAGTGGAAAGTTTATCATTGAATGGATGAATGCAATCGGGTATGACATGATGACCCTTGGCAACCATGATTTTGATGATGGAGCCGACAACGCCATAAATCTTTCCGAACAGGCTGATTTCCCGGTGATCTGCTGCAACTTTGTGGATTCCACTACAGGGGAAATACCCTATCCTGTCCTGCCATATGAAATTCTGGATTTTGAAGGTGTGAAAATCGCTTTCATAGGACTTAATACGACTGATACATATGGACTGGTTACCCCTGAACTTCTCGGGAACTACATATTTCTCAACGAAGTGGAGACTACAGAGCGGTACATCCGCGAAGTAGAGGAACAGGGAGCCGATCTGATCATCCTCGTTTCACATCTGGGGCAACCCGTTGACACTGACAAGTACCTGGAGAGGGTGTACGACGCATGGAACGCGGGGGAGGAATACACCAAGGATTTCTGCATGAACCATGTAGAATTAACGTGCCTGGTTCCCGGCATAGACCTGATTGTGTCAGGTCATATTCATGTTGGCTTTGCTGAACCATGGGTAAGCCCGATAAACCATACTCTTGTGGTTCAGGGTTACGCGAATGGAACTGGCATTGGCAGAATCAGACTTGCTATCGATACTGAATCAGGTACACTCATTGGCTACGATCTTCCCGAAGGAGAGGAATACATAAGTCTTCTCCATGATGAATTCTGGCCTGATCAGGAAATCGCAGAGATGATAGAAGGATTCAGAACAGTCGCTGAAGCCGGGATGGATGAAGTTATCGGTGAAGCTAACGAGCAGATACCAAGGGGAAATGCTGAGCATCCTATGGGCAGGCTCATAGCTGATGCAATGCTCTGGAGTACTGACACGGATGTTGCTCTGATGAATCGAGGCGGTATCAGAGCTGCAATACCCAGAGGGCTTATTACACCCAGAATTGTATATCAGGCGATTCCATTTGAGGAGGATCTCTTTGTTCTGGAAATAACCGGAGCTGAACTCAAGGAAATCCTCGAGACGGGAATGCAGGGACGTCGCCGTGATATGGAGATCGGTGGATTAACAGCATACAGAAATCAGGCTATGCCTGATGGAGAGAAGATAGAGGATATGCTGATAGGCGGCGAACCGTTTGATCCTGAAAGGATCTACAGATTCGTTACCACCGGTTACCTTGCCATTGGCAATATCGGTTACGACATCATGCTGGAGCATGAGTCAGTACCTGTCGGCGTGACTCTGATGAACGCGGTTACGGAATATATATCTCTGCTGGGTGAAATCACTCCGGACAACCAGACCAGGATCATCTGGATTGAGGAACCTTAACATTTGGGGGTCGGGCCTAACATCTAAACATTTTGTCGGAGAAATACACGCTATAATAAAGGGGACATGCACGCTCTGGTGCGTGTCCCCAAAGAACATGACGCTCTGGTGCGTGTCCCCCAAACAATTCACCCGGGGACATGCAACTCTATGCGTGTCCCCGGGTACTAAAACCTCTGAGCTAAAACAACCATGAAGGGAAGAACAATCCTGGCGCTCCTGCTCGGTATTCCCGCCGTAATACTCTTCCTCCTTTCAGTCGCTTTCCCCGTTATGGGGAAAACCGGAGATATCTTCGACCCGGTTCTTTCCGCTACCTGTCACAGATTACCTGAAAGATGCATACAAATGCCCTGGGGAACGAGCGGACTCTGCGCAAGGTGTACCGCCTTCTGGTTCGGTCTGGTGATAGGAATTTCTTTCCTGTATCCCAAAATCATTCGGATACCGTTCTGGATCGGTGCGCTGTTTCTCATCCCTCTGATCATAGACGGTGTTGTTCAGAGTGTAACACTGTATGAAAGCACTAACGCGCTTCGTGTCCTGACAGGACTTTCCGCAGGAACGGGAATTTCAACTCTGATCTTCGGAAGGATGGGAAATCCCGGCAAGCAGTGTAGCTATCCACTATAAGACGGATCTGAAGAAAGCCCCGACATCCCTAATCCTTTACTGTCAGGTTGATTTGCATTGTATTGTAGCAGAATATATTTTAAATAAGACGAGAAGTGAGATTACAGTTTAACATCTCGCAGGGAGAATCAGATTCACAGGCAGGTGCAGGTTTAGAAAAGAAGGAAAAAAATGCAATTTAAGAAAACGGGTCTTCTGGTAAGTTTGATTCTAATCCCTGCAAGTTTCGCTCTGGCTGATTGGCAGAGCTTCCAACTGACCGATAACAGCTATGCTGAATCTATACCCTCAGTAGATTTAGATTCATACGACATTCCTCATTTTGCGTGGTGCTCAAATAACGATGGTGATTATGATATTTACTACTTATCTGAAATCTCCGGAACACCGGTTAAAGTTACCAATAACAGTACTAATGACCTTTATCCCCGTTTAAGGATAGATCAGGAAGGGAATGCACATATTGCATTCAAGGGGTTCGATGGTCATGATTATGAAGAATTCTATGTAAATAACATTGGTGGCAGTTTTTGCGACCCCATACAGGTTAGTTTCACAGAAACAGATGTTGGAGTCTTTGTTCCTGAACACTCATGCTTAAGTATTGATACTGCCGGTGTTGCCCATATTGCTTACAAATACGGGTACTACGAATATGGTAACTGGGATATTTACTATGTAAACAATGAGGGAGGGTCATTCGGATCATCGATCAGAGTTACTGATGAAACCGGAGGAAAAAGCTACGTCAGACCTTCAATTGCTCTGGATAGTAACAGCTTTGTTCATATTGTATTTGAAAACGGAACCGATATTCTCTATACAAACAATGTTACAGGGGTCTTTGACAGCCTGACAACAGTAAGTACAGGCACTTACCGGTGGCACAGTTCATTAGGGATCGATTCTTCGGACAAGGTTCATATCTCTTATTCCGGATACCAGGGCGGTGTTTACTACCTTAACAATGCGGGCGGATATTTTGAGACCCCGATAACCATAACAAGCGCTAACAGCGTGAATGAAACTACAGGTTTAGTGGTGGATTTGCTGGACAATGTCCATGTTGCCTATATCGGCGGAAACTTTGGGACCCCTAATTCCAGTGAGCTGTATTATGTGAATAATTGCACAGGCAGTTTTGAGGACCCGGAACAGTTAACCAGCAATGGTGAGCATACCACACAAATATCTTTGAGCGTTGACTCTGTTTATGCTGGTCATATAGCATTCTTGGAGGGACTCTACGCGAGTAATGATTACGAAGTCTGGTATTGCACCAACAGTGGATATGTTGGCATATCTTCTGACAATGCAAACTACGCAGGCAACAGCCTTTCTTCATTTTCATTACAAAACTATCCGAATCCGTTCAATTCGATAACAGCCATCAGCTATCAATTGTCAGATAATGCCGATGTTACCCTCAGTGTTTACAGTATATCGGGACAGAAGTTGCGGACATTGGTAAATCTGAATAAATCCGCTGGTTATCATTCGGTGCTTTGGAACGGCACCGATGAAAACAACCAGCCTGTTCCTTCAGGGGTTTATTTCTATCAGTTAACAACAGGGAGCGATTTTTCTGAAACAGAACGAATGATGGTTTTGAAATAAAAAGCAAAAGAAGAGAAAAATCCTATTGACCCAGGATTAGAGTATGGCTAAAAAATCTCCCCATAATCACTGTGCTCATACTCGGGAACTTCAATGGATTTTGTCAGGGTCAAATCCAAAAGGATTCAGATACGTTAAAAAGAGCCTTTTATCAAGAGCTTGAAGAACGTACCTTCAACTAAAGCAATGAACACAAACAGGCCGGTCAGTAATAGAGCTATTGCACTGCACGATAGAAACTGAAGTACTCTGCTTTTGAGTTCTGCGACTGCAGGGCGATTTACAAACCAGATCAACACAAACATGGATAGTATCAGAATTGCATAAACAGCATGCAGCGCGATGCCTGTGAAGTTAAAGTACACCTCAATTGCTACCAACACCATCCGTAAAACCAGCACCCAGATACAGATTAATACATTCTGCTTGAATTGTATATTCATGCTGCTTCTGCCCCCTGACAACCATTATATTTAATCGCCCTGGCTGAAGAATCCTCCAGCGATTCATCATACGTTCCGAAAATACATACTCAATTACTGTTTGCAAACGGCTATCGTATACTGCTCAGGGGACACGCACCAGAGCGTCATGTTCTTTGGGGACACGCACCAGAGCGTCATGTTCTTTGGGGACACGCACCAGAGCGTGCATGTCCCCATATGGTTTGTTTAAGCGTGCATGTTCCCAAGTATGCGGAATTTGTTGTATATTTGCTTGGATTGGAGGATCATGTCAGAAAACGGAGAGCTTCTTGTTTCGCTTGACAGAATTGAAGAGGAAATTGCCGTTCTTGTTACAAAAGAAGGGCACATGTGGCTTCTTCCTGCGGATTATCTTCCGGAGGGATCATGTGAAGGTGATGTTTTCAACGTGATCATTGAGAAGAACAGGGAAGAGACCGAGAAGCTTGCAGACAGCATACAGAGCCTTCAGCAGAGATTGCTTGATCGAACCGGTGAGCGGAATAAGAGCGACCGGTGATATCCGGTATTTCAACAAAGGATGGGAAGCTTATCCTGGTTGCTACTCCTATAGGTAATCTGGATGATATGTCCCCCCGCGCGGTAGAGGCAATTGAGAACGCATCTGTTGTGTTTGCCGAGGATACCAGAAGGACTGCAAAATTTGTAACTGAAAAGAAAAGACTTTACAGTTACCACGATCACAATGCTGCCGGAAGGCTTCCCCAGCTAAGGGAATTCCTTCAGAACGGGCTGACAGTCGCTCTTGTCTCGGATGCGGGTATGCCCGGAATTTCAGATCCATCGTTTAAAGCTGTCAGAATTGCGGTGCGGGAAGGATACCGGGTTGAAGTTATTCCAGGCCCGACCGCTGTTACCACTGCACTTGTCGGATCCGGTCTTCCTGTGGATAGATTCGCATTTGAGGGGTTTCTTCCAAGAAAAGTTGGAGCCAGAAAGAGAAAACTTGAAGAGATGTCGTCTTATAGCGGTACGATAGTATATTTCATTGGACCTCATCATCTCCTGAAGTATCTGGGAGAAATGCACGGGATTTGGGGTAATCGACCTGTCTGCGTCGCGAGAGAAATAACGAAAGTGCACGAGGAGTATATTAGAGGAAATATCTCAGATGTTATAAGTCGATTCGGGGAGAGAAAGGTTCGGGGAGAGATTACGCTTGTTGTTGGCGGGAAGGAACTCGGTGAGGATTACTTTGATTGACGCTTCCCTCTCCCGCTCCTATTTTACAATGCTTTTGCAGAACGATTCCCAGGAGGTTATTTGAACCAGGAAAGTATTAGAAATGCTGGTAGAAATCTTCTGATTCCAGTTATCAGACTACTGGTTTTTACAGGGATTAGTCCGTTTACAATCACGGCACTGGGCTTGCTTCTTACAATCGTTGCCTCGTGGCTTGTCTGGGACGGAAAGTATATTGCCGGTGTTTCAGTTCTTTTAATCGGCAGCATTCTTGATGCTATGGATGGGGAACTTGCGCGCAGGCAGGGTATAGAGAGTAAAGCTGGAGCGGTTTTTGATTCCAGCTGTGATCGCATAGGTGAGATATTCATGTTTGCGGCTATTCTTGCCGGAAAAGCTGGAGCCGCTCATCATGAACTGATTTACCTCGTACCTGCTGCGCTTGGCGGCTCGTACATGGTAAGTTATGTCAGAGCCAGAGCTGAAGGAGTGAATCTTTCATGCTCAGTGGGGCTTGTCACACGAACAGAAAGGCTCATATTGCTTATAATGGGTCTTGTTGTTTCGGGATTATGGGACACAAAGGCTATAGTGCTTACAATGGCCATATTAGCTGTGGGAACATGGTTCACAGCCGGTCAGAGAATGGTAAAAGTATTCAGGGACGGCAGGAAGATTTCAACTGATGAGGAATAATCCAGTAAAGCCGTCTGCAATTTTGTTTCAATCCCTTACAGGGAGGCAATGAATGTCCAAGAAAGTAAGAGTAGCGATAATCGGAGTAGGAAACTGCGCCAGCAGTCTTGTGCAGGGTGTGGAGTTCTATAGAAAAGTCCCTGATCATGAGAAGGTTCCTGGTCTTATGCATGTTAACCTCGGTGGATATCACATTAATGATATTGAATTTTCTGCCGCGTTTGACATTAATGTCACCAAGGTTGGAAAGGACCTCAGCGAAGCTATATTCGCTGACCCCAACTGTACAGTCAAACTTTGTGATGTTCCTGAAATTGGTGTTAAGGTACAAAGAGGGATGACACATGACGGTCTTGGGAAGTATCTGAAGGAAATTATTGTAAAAGCGCCCGGCCCAACATCTGACATTGTCGGTATTCTTAAAAAGACAAAAACCGATGTTGTTGTAAGTTATCTTCCTGTAGGAAGCGAAGAGGCCACAAAATGGTACGTTGAACAGATACTTGAAGCCGGCTGTGCTTTTGTGAATGCTATCCCCGTGTTTATCGCCAGCGAGGAATACTGGCAGAAGAGGTTCCGTGATAAGGGACTTCCCGTTTTTGGTGACGATATCAAGAGTCAGGTTGGAGCTACAATCCTGCACAGAGTCATGACTCGCCTCTTCGAAGACAGGGGTGTAAGGCTTGACCGCACATACCAGCTGAATGTCGGCGGTAATACCGATTTCCTGAATATGCTTGAGCGTGAAAGACTTGAAAGCAAGAAGATATCCAAGACCAACGCTGTCACTTCACAGCTTCCCGGCGGACTTGAGCCAAGGAACGTTCATATCGGTCCCAGCGATTACATACCCTGGCTCGATGACAGAAAATGGTGCTATATCCGCATGGAAGGTACCAGTTTCGGTGAAGTAGCGCTGAATATCGAAGCCAAACTTGAAGTTGTGGACAGCCCGAACTCGGCTGGAGTTATCATAGATGCGGTAAGATGCGCCAAACTCGCTCTGGACAATGGACTTTCCGGAGCGGTCGAGGCTCCGTCATCTTACTTCTTCAAAACTCCCCCCATTCAGTACTACGATGATCAGTGCAGACGAATGACCGAGGAGTATATCACGGAGTTTGGACAGAAGAAGCAGGAAAAGACGGCTTCTGAGAAGAAAACAAAGAAATAGAATAAATCTTGGATAGAGATTCCGACAGATCTACAGGCTGTTTCATCACCTTTGAAGGTGTTGAGGGAGCGGGTAAATCATCAAGGTGTTCAACTCTTATCGATTCACTTGAGAAGAGTGGTATTGAAGTTGTTCATACCCGTGAACCGGGTGGTCCTTTTGCATCTGAGAAAATACGATCGATACTGCTTGATCCCGATCTAACAGTACCACCTTTGACCGAACTGATGCTGTATCTGGCTTCCAGAGCCTCGAATGTTGAACTGATCGTCAGACCGGCGCTCGAAGCGGGGCAGCATGTTATCTGTGAACGGTACTCAGACGCAACGTATGCCTATCAGATCGGAGGAAGGGGGCTTCCATCAGAACCGGTGAAGGAGTCGAACAGGCTCGCTACCGGAGGTCTTATCCCTGATTTGACAATACTGCTTGATATTGACCCTGAGGAAGGCTTCCGACGCCTCATGAGGCAAGGCCGGAAGCGCGATCGGATTGAACTTGAGGATATCGCTTTTCACAGACGTGTCAGGCGGATGTATCTTGATATGGCCAAAGCGTTCGGCAGGTACTTTTTAGTGGACGCGATGTTGAATCCCGTTCAGCAGGACGAAATTATTTTTGATAAAGTGATCAGTCTGATCGCGAGTAGATCGAAAAAAACCGAGGAGAAAGATAGATGAAAAAGTTTCTGCCAGGCTGGGTGACAGTCATGTTCGCCGCTGGTCTTCTGCTTGCCGGTGGATTGATAGTCCTTCCCTCCGCGATTGCGTATGACTCTGTTTCAACGAGTTCATCCATTGAACTGTTCATGGAAGTATTCTCCAGAACTCAAGTAACATACGTTGATCCGGTTAAATCGATAGAACTGATCGAGGCTGCTCTCAGAGGCATGCTGGAATCCCTTGACCCGAACAGTGTTCTTCTGGATCCGAAGGACTATGAAAACCTCAGGATACAGCTGACAGGTTCCTTTGAGGGAGTTGGAATTACAATTGGAATCAGGGATGACTGGCTTACCGTGATATCTCCTCTCGAAGGTACTCCTGCTTTTCAGGCAGGCATGAAAGCGGGAGACAGAATCGTAGAAATTGACGAGAACTCCACAGAAGGAATAACAACGGATAACGCAGTGATGCAGATAAGAGGACCAAGAGGGAGTACTGTGAACCTAACGGTTGTTCGGCCAGGTTCATCAGATTATCTTGAATTCGAAATAGTGAGAGATGTTATAGATCTTCCATCAGTTTCTGCCGGATTCATGATCGATGATTCTACCGGTTTTATTCGGTTATCAAGGTTTGGAGAAGAATCTGCAAAGGAAGTAAGAGAAGTCCTTCAGGATCTGATTACTGAGGGTGCCGAATATCTGATACTTGATATACGTGGAAATGCAGGTGGCCTGTTCTCAGCAGCAATTGATATCGCTGACCTATTCCTCCCTGCGGGAACACTTATTGTTTCCACCAGAGGAAACGCAGTCGGAGAGCACCAGTACTTCACTTCAAAGGGACCCACTTTCACAGGAGAACTGATTATTCTCGTTGATGGAGGTAGTGCAAGCTCGTCTGAGATTCTGGCTGGAGCTATTCAGGATCATGGGGCCGGTACTCTTATAGGAAACAGAACTTTTGGAAAAGGATCCGTTCAAACGTTGATAGATCTTGGTGATTTTCACAATCTTGGACATTACGGAGTCAAGCTTACTACAGCGAGATATTTTACACCTGAAGGAAGAAACATTGACAGAACCCTGTCCGACGATTTCATGAATGGCCCCGAGGAAGACAGTCTTGCGGATTGGGGTATTCTTCCGGACATCACAATCGAATCTCCTGAAATCATCGGATCTCTGCCGGCAGAGCTCATCATTGGATCAATGTTCTTCAGCTTCGCGACAGATTACGTTCTTGACCATGACATTTCAGAGGAATTCTGGCCTGATAGTACATGTATGGCGGAGTTCATGCAATTTCTGGACGAAGAAGATTTCGAATGGGACTCCGGAGAGTTTGAAGAAAATCTGTTTTATATCCAAAGAGCGCTTTTCTCGGAAATTGCTGCTCGAACCTATGACAGGGGGACTTTCTACGTAGCCATGGCACCTCACGATGAAACTATTCAGAGAGCGCTGGTGTTTTTTCGGGAAGGTGAGTAGTGAAGATAAAATTCGGAACTTCCGGCTGGCGTGGAGTTATTGTTTGGGAAATAGTGACATGCACCACGTTGCGTGTCAAGAAATTTCCCATGAAACCGAATTCACCTGTGGATAGATTGGTTTTTTTATCTAATGTATCTGGGGATACATTATGAAGATAAAATTCGGAACTTCCGGCTGGCGTGGAGTTATTGCGAAGGAGTTTACATGGGAAAAAGTAAACCGTGTCGTTGACGCAATTGCGGTTCTTCTGCAGCGGGAGGGGCATAGAAGTATTGTCGTAGGTGGAGATTGCCGTTTTCTCTCACCTGAACTCGCAGAATCCACAGCCCTGCGAATGTCAGAATATGGTTTTCATGCAGTACTCGCCGATCGTCCCACACCCACTCCGGTTCTTTCTCACGCATGCAGACTTGGCGGGCATGGTGGTGTAATAAACTTTACTGCAAGCCACAATCCGCCATTGTACAATGGTATCAAATTCTCTCCCTCACATGGTGGACCTGCCGGAGAGGAGATAACCAGTGTGATAGAGGAGCTGATTGAGACTGAAGTTCAACCCTCCGGCGCAACAGGGTCAGTATCAACTTTCGATTTACTCCAACCCTATACGTGTACGATTCTGGAGTACCTGGATGAAGATGTTTTTCGGCAGGGTGGTTTGAGAGTTGTTTACGATGCATTTTCCGGAGCCGGTTCCGGACTTCTCGATCGAATACTGGTTGATCTTGGCGCAGCAGTGAGAGTCATCAACGGGAATCGTGATCCTCTGTTTGCCGGACGGGAGCATCCTGAACCGGGAATTGCTGGAACAGTTGATCTTGCTTCACAGGTCATCAGGAGTGGCGCGTCTCTGGGAATTGCGACGGACGGGGATGCTGATCGCTTCGGACTTATCGATGAAAATGGATGCTTTGTTTCCCCTCATGATTACTTACCGTTACTACTGGAATACCTGATTGAGAAGAAGGGAATGAAGGGTCTTGTACTCAGATCAGTCACAACCGGAAGTCTTATTGACCGAGTTGCTCATGCTCACAACCTGAAGATTGAGGTTACTCCTGTTGGATTCAAGTATCTTGGTGGCAGAATGCTTGAAACTGATGTAATTCTGGCAGGAGAAGAAAGCGGTGGCCTTTCAATAAAAGGTCATGTTCCTGAGAAGGATGGTGTACTGGCCTGCCTTCTGGCGGCTGAAATGGTTTGTGCAAGAGGAAAGGGGCTGGCCGCACAGCTTGAGGAACTCTGGCATAAGTACGGCAGAGTGCATGTTTCAAGAATTGATCTGCAGCTTGATGACCGTCTGAGAGAATTTCTGATTGAGAATTTCTTTGAATCGATTCCTTCAAAAATCGCGGGCAGTTTCGTCCAATCTGTTGATCATACTGATGGTGTCAGATTTCTCCTTGAGAATGACAGCTGGGTTCTTATAAGACTAAGTGGAACAGAGCCGCTTGCAAGAGTATATGCCCAGGCAAATACACCGGTCGAGAGAGACAGAATACTGACTGCAATGATTGAAAGCTCAGATAGACAGGAAGACACACAATGAAAATGGATACAGTTTCATTGACTATCAACATGAGAAGTCTATCTCACGGTATCAATAAGGAACGATTTGAGCTTCCGCTTAAGGAGATTGACTGGAACATTGATAATGTTGAGCCCGGAGACGATCAGGCTTTCATCGATCTGGAAGTTGATCTGCAGGACAGGGGTATTATCTGTCGAGGTATTCTGGATGCTGTATTTGTTTTACCCTGTGCGAGATGCCTTAAGAAAGTAAGTTTTCCGATTACCGAGGAAATCTACAGAGTCTATTCATGGGATGAAAGTATTTCTGATGATTTAGACTCGGAACCCGTTATCCTGGGTGGAGGATTCAGCATTCTGAGTGCTGCCAGAGAAGCCATAATTCTGTCTATACCCGGAAAACCGCTCTGTACCCCGGACTGCCCGGGAATTAGTTATATTTAAGTATACTTTGAAAATTCAAACATTTTTTAAACATGAAGACAGTTATCTCCTGTTAATGCAGGGAAAGAGAAGGAATAATGCCAGTACCTAAAAGAAGACATTCATCAACCAGACGAGATAAACGGAGAGCTAATGACGCTCTGAAAGCTAAATCTACAAGTAACTGTCCTCAGTGCGGTGAACCAAGACTTCCGCACAGAGTATGCAAACATTGTGGATTCTATGATGGCAGACAGGTTATAGAACCGAAGGAGAAATAATCATCCGCAGTATCTTATACGGAACTAAAGGACTTGTCCTTGCCTGATTCACTCACAATCGCGATTGATGCTATGGGGGGAGACAACGGGCCTTCTGTCGTAGTTGACGGAGCAATACTGTTTTTCAGGGAATGCCACCGGCTGGTTACTGAGAAAGTATCTCTGATTCTCGTAGGAGACAGAGACCTGCTTGCAAGGTTACTTTCCCGCAAAGGAGGCGCCCGGCTTCCGATATCAATTCAGCATGCTTCTCAGGTTATTACAATGGATGATCATCCGGCTGAATCCCTGAAGAATAAACCGGACAGTTCGATGCTGGTTATGGCCGGACTCCAGAAGAAGGGGCTTGTTCAGGCAATGGTAAGCGCGGGCAATACCGGTGCAATGATGGCTGCAAGTCTTTTTGCTCTGGGAAGAATAGAAGGGGTTCCCCGTCCGGCAATTGCTGCTTCACTCCCCAGCCAGAACAATCCAACAGTCGTACTGGATGTGGGGGCAAATATAGGGTGCAAACCGGAGCAGCTTCTTCAATTTGCGCTTATGGGAGATGCCTATTCAAGATGCGTATTCGGAATTGATAGTCCCAGAATAACTATGCTTAATGTTGGCACAGAGAAATCAAAAGGTCCTGCGATTATTCGGGAAGTGCATGACATGCTGGCCGTTTCGAAGTTGAATTATCAGGGATATATCGAAGGTGATGGAATACTGAAAGGAGAAGCCGACGTTGTAGTCTGCGACGGGTTTGTCGGCAATGTCCTTCTCAAAACCTTTGAGTCCATTGCTGACCTTGTTGGCGGATCTCTTTACCTGGAAATGAAACGTCACTGGGCCTCAAGAGCCGGTTACCTTCTTATGCGGCATTCCTTTTCTAAACTCTGGGAGAGACTGGACTCCGCGGAATACGGCGGGGCTCCCCTCCTTGGTCTTAATGGAGTATCAATTGTTGCTCACGGAAGCAGTAATTCAAAGGCAATTAAGAACGCCATTGTTGCTTCCTGCGATTTTTATCGAAGCGGGGTCAAAGAACGGATTAAAAAGGAAATTCAGGATACGATGTCGTGAGATTGGAGACATAGTGAGTAGGAACGCCTATATCGTTGGAACAGGTCATGAAGTCCCTGATGGAGTGCTGACAAACGCAGATCTCGAAAAGATCGTTGATACTACAGATGAATGGATAACAACAAGAACCGGGATAAAGGAACGAAGGAAAACTGATGACGATACTGCTACGTCGGACCTTGTAGCAGTTGCTGTTGAAAGAGCCATGGAGGATGCCGGCTGGAAGCCTGAGGATGTACAGGGCATTATTGTAGGTACTGTTACACCGGATTATTACTTTCCATCAACTGCTGCGCTCGTAGCTGACAGACTTGGTATGGGCACAGTACCGGCCTACGATTTTGAAGCAGGATGCACCGCTTTCATCTATGGTCTTGTGCAGGCGAAAGCGTTTATAGAATCCGGAATGCTGGACAGAATCATAGTGGTCGGTGCCGACTGCCTGACAAAAATTACCAACTGGACCGACCGCACCAGCTGTATTCTCTTCGGTGACGGAGCCGGAGCGGTAGCCGTGTCATCGGAAGGACCAGGCGGAAGACTGGGAGGATGGCACTGGGGCAGTGACGGTTCTCTCGGAAAGTATCTTATTCAACCCGGAGGTGGAACCAGAAAACCCGCCTCTCACGAGACGGTTGATCTTATCGAACACACGATTCACATGGATGGTTCCAGAATATTCAAGCATGCAGTAAGGGCAATGCGTGATTCATGCATGAAAGCGCTCGAGAAGGATGGCACAGAAAAGAAAGATGTTGATCTTCTCATTTCACATCAGGCGAACCTCAGGATTATAGACGCAACGGCAAGGGCTCTTGAACTCAAACCCGAACAGGTTTACATAAATATCCAGAAGTATGGTAATACATCCGCGGCTTCAATCCCCATGGCGCTTGATGAAGCTATGAGAGATGGAACTATCAGTACTCCTAATACGGTTGTGCTTGCCGCTTTCGGCGCGGGGCTGACCTGGGGTGGAATGATTTTGCACTGGGACGAATAGAGGGGGCGTGTGACAGTGAACAGACAGGCTGTTGTAACAGGGGCCGCCAGAGGAATAGGTTTTTCGATTTCTCAGAAGCTTGTTAACTCCGGATGGTCAGTGGTCGGCTGTGATATTCTTGAGGATGATTTGAAACGGGCATCAGAACAGCTTGGTGATCTATTCACTCCCTGGGTACTCGATGTTACAGATGAAAATGCTGTAAACGATACCGCAGGCAGGATCGAGAAAGAACTTGGCCCAGTGTTCGGTCTGGTGAACAATGCTGGAATCACCCGTGATGGTCTCATTATGCGAATGGAAAAAACTGACTGGGATACTGTTCTGAATGTAAATCTTACAGGTGCTTTTCTTATGTGCAGAGCTTTTTCCCGCGGAATGCTGCGCCAGAAAGCGGGATCGATAGTTAATATTTCTTCTGTTGTTGCATTACTGGGAGTAGCCGGACAGGTGAATTATGCTTCTACTAAAGCAGGACTAATCGGTCTAACCAGAGCTTTATGCCGCGAGTTCGCGGCACGGAATATCCGCGTGAATGCGGTTGCTCCAGGATTCATCGAGACGGAAATGACAAGCGAACTTCCGGACGAGGTTCGAGAGGACTATTCCAGCAGGGTTCCTATGAAGCGAATGGGATTACCCGGTAATGTTGCGGATGCGGTGCATTTTCTTCTTGATGACGTTTCAACATATATTACCGGGGTAGTACTTCCGGTAGATGGTGGATTGACAACCTGAGAAAGGACAAAATATGTCACTTGAAAACCGTGTAGCTGAGATAATAATTGACAAGCTTGGCGTAAAACCTGAGCAGGTAACGGCGGAAGCTCAGTTTGATACGGACCTCGGTGCGGATTCCATAGATCAGTACGAACTTATTATGGGATTTGAAGACGCTTTCGGACTCAGAATCGATGAAGATGAAGCGACCAAGCTTACTACGGTTGGCAAGGTAGTTGATTATCTCAAGGAAAAGGGTCTCGATTAAAGGAACTACTTTATTCGCACGGTGCGCACCGCAGGAAAATGTTTGCTGCGGTGCGGTGCTGTAAATAGACTGGTTCTGTTCAGAACGATATAAGAACAGGGGACGAATTCTATGAGGAAACGTATTGTAATTACTGGTGTCGGTACTATCAGTCCAATTGGATTGACGGTTTCTGAAAGCTGGAAGAATGCTCTTGCCGGACACAGCGGGGTTAGAAGAATGACCATTGTTGATCCGAAAGAGTTTTCCAGTCAGATCGCTGGAGAAGTGAAAAATTTCGATCCTCTTGATTATTTCGACCCTAAACTTGCAAAAAGAACAGACAGATATACCCAGTTCGCCATGATTGCATCCAGAGAAGCGTACAATGATTCCGGTCTTGAAGGAGAGATTAATCCTGAAAGGCTTGGCGTAATTATCGGCTCAGGTATAGGTGGGATAACCACACTTGAGAAAGAGCACAAGGTTGCTCTGGAACGTGGTGTGCGCCGAATCAATCCGTTCTTCTGTCCGATGATGATCAGCAATATCGCAGCTGGAAGAGTAGGCATCGATATCGGTGCCAAAGGGTTGAATCTTGCAACGGTAACAGCATGTGCTTCAAGCGGACACGCTATTGCTATCGCTACAGATATGATCAGACTCGGCAGGGCTGACGCGATACTTGCGGGAGGATCAGAAGCCCCGTTGACTCTTACCGGAGTCGGTGGATTCTGTGCTCTCAAAGCACTTTCCACCCGGAATGATGACCCTGAAACTGCATCAAGACCGTTTGATCGGGATAGAGATGGATTTGTAATCGCTGAGGGTGGTGCCGTAGTGGTGCTTGAAGAGATGGAGCATGCTCTGAACAGAGGCGCCGACATTTATGCTGAAGTTGTAGGATCGGGAATGACCTGTGACGCTTTCCATATAACAGCTCCTTCGGAGGGTGCTGAAGGTTCGGCCAGAGCCATGAAACTCGCCATGGAAGATGCAGGGATAGAGTCTGAACAGGTTGATTACATCAACGCCCATGGAACATCCACTGTACTTAATGACATAAACGAGACAATGGCGATAAAAACAGCTCTTGGTGAGGGGAATGCCCGAAGAATAATGGTTTCTTCAACGAAATCAGTTACGGGACACATGCTTGGCGCTGCCGGTGCTGTGGAGGCAATATTCACATCTTTTGCTCTCAGAGACGGAATAGTACCTCCTACAGCAACCCTGATGATCCCTGATGAAGGGTGTGATCTGGACTATGTACCGGGCAGAGCCAGAAAAGCCGAATTGACCTATGCGCTTTCCAATTCACTTGGTTTCGGTGGACATAATGTCACGATTGCTCTGAAGAAGTACACGGGGAAATAATCAGATGACCGGGCATCCGGTATCTGAGGTGGAGGAAATTCTGGGATACAGGTTCAGCAATCCGGACCTTCTCGAAAAAGCACTTAAACACAGTTCCTGTACCGAAGGCAGTGGCTCCGGAGATAATTATGAAAGACTGGAGTTTCTTGGTGATGCTGTACTTGAACTGATCACAAGAGAGTACCTTATGACTGAATATCCTCAGGAGCCTGAAGGACATCTGACCCGGAGGAAAATCAAAATTGTCATGAAACAGAATCTGGCTAAACACGGACGCAGGCTCGGATTGAATGATTTTGTGCAGGTTGGAAGTGGATTCAAAGCATCTGAAGGAGCAATCGATACTATAGCAGCAGATGCTCTGGAGGCAATTATCGGGGCAATCTATCTGGATTCAGGTCTGGGGGCAGCGGAAAAATTTCTGCAGAGGGAGATTATGTACAGATCTTCGGATATCGATTCCTTGCCTGACGCAAGGAGCGCTCTGCAGGAGTATTGCCAGGCAAAGGGTCTGACGCTTCCAGATTACAGACTGGTTTCCAGTACCGGACCGGATCATAATCCTGTTTTTGCTATTTCGGTTATTATTGATGGAACAGAGGTTGGCAAAGGGATCGGCCGAACTCGCAAGGCAGCCCGCGAAGCGGCAGCTGTCAGAGCGCTTAAGAATATTGAGAGGATGGTTTGAAGTGAATTATTACCTTTCCGAAGAGCTTAATGATATAAAGGATATTTGTGCTGAAATCGGCGAAAAATATATCGTTCCGATCAGAGCTGAGCTTGACGAAGAGAATCGTTTCCCGCGGGAAATAATGAAAATCATGGCTGAGAGCGATCTGCTCGGCATATACATTCCAGAGGAGTATGGAGGATCAGCTGAGATGTTCGGTGGCGGTTCAATGGCGCTCAGTGTCGCAACAGAGGAGATCAGCAGGTCATGTGGAGGAATTGCCGTATCCTATGCGGCGAATGCCCTTGGCGCGATGCCGATTCTGATTTGCGGTTCCGACGAACAGAAAAAGAAATATCTTCCCGATCTGGCATCCGGCGCAAAGCTTGCAGCATTCGCCCTTACCGAATCGGAAGCAGGGAGCGATGCCGGCGGAGTGAAGACCAAAGCGATCAAAGATGGTGATCATTACGTTCTCAACGGAACCAAGCAGTGGATTACAAATGGCGGAGAGGCTCAGATTTACACTGTTATTGCCCTGACAGATCATTCCAGAGGCGCAAGAGGGCTGTCAGCTTTCATCGTTGAAGAAGGAACTCCTGGTTTCAGTTACGGCAAGAAGGAAGATAAGATGGGTATCAGGGCTTCCGCTACACGGGAGCTGATATTCGAAGATTGCAGAATCCCGGAGGAGAACCTCATTTCAAGAGAAGGCTATGGTTTCATAGTGGCCATGAAAACACTCAACAGGTCACGCCCAGGTGTAGCCTCACAAGCAGTTGGAATTGCTCAGGGAGCACTTGATGAAGCGGCAAAATATGCTTCTGAACGAAAACAGTTCGGTCAGCGGATCGATTCCTTCCAGGGAATTCAGTTCATGCTCGCCGATATGGCTACACAGATTGAAGCTGCAAGGGCACTTACTTACAGTGTCGCGAGAATGATTGATGCAGGAGAACAGAAGTATGACAAGGTATCCGCCATGGCGAAAGTATTCGCAAGTGATGTTGCGATGAAAGTTACTACTGACGCTGTGCAGATTCTTGGGGGATATGGTTATATGAAGGAATATCCTGTCGAGAAAATGATGCGCGACGCGAAAATTACTCAGATATATGAAGGTACGAACCAGATTCAGCGAAGCGTAATTGCTTCCGCGCTTATCAAGGAAACGGCGGCCAGGAGGAAGTAATCATGCGGATTGTTGTTGCTGTAAAACAGGTTCCGGATACCTCTGAAGTAAGGATTGATGAAGAACGTGGTACTCTCATCCGTGAGGGAATTCCATCGATCCTTAACCCCTTCGATGCATACGCTCTCGAAGAAGCTTTCAAATGGAGAGATGAACTGGGAGGAACTGTAATCGTTGTTTCAATGGGCCCTCCACAGGCTGAAGCAGTGCTTCGTGAAGCGGTTTCCATGGGAGCTGATGAAGCTGTACTTCTTTCAGATAGAGCTTTCGCCGGCGCGGATACCTGGGCAACCAGTCATACGCTGGCAAAGGCTGTGGAGAAGATGGGCGATATCGATATAGTGATGACTGGCAAACAGGCAATTGATGGTGATACAGCTCAGACCGGTCCCAGCATCGCGGCATCACTGGACTGGCCTCAGATTACCTTTGTGGGGAAGGTCAGAGAGGTTACCGGGAAATACATCATAGCTGAACGATACGTTGAGGGCGGCAGCGAAGTGATCAGGTCATCACTTCCCGTTGTCGTTACTGTTCTCAAAGATGCAAATACTCCGAGGCTTCCATCACTCAAAGGAAAAATGAGGGCAAGGAAAATAGAGATTCCCGTATGGGGAAAAGATGATCTTGAACTCTCTGAGGAAGAAGTGGGGCTTGATGGTTCACCTACCAGAGTAGTGAGCATAGCAACTCCGGAAACTTTCACCGATGGACAGATACATCATGGGGAACCTGAAGAACTGGCAAAACTCATGGCTGACAGCCTCCTCGGAACGGAGGATTCCTGATGGCAAGCATTGAAGTACGTAAGGAAACCTGCATAGGCTGCGGAGTCTGTGTACCCGCCTGTCCCTTCGGAGCCATCTCCATGGTGGATGATCTTGCCGTTATAAGTGATGATTGCACGCTCTGCGGTGCCTGCGAGTCTTCCTGTTCTTTTGGAGCGATTATCATTCGCACGGGTGAAACAGAAGTCGTTTGTATCAGTGATTACTCCGGGATAATGGTTTTTGCCGAACAACGCGACGGTATTGTGGACCACAGCACTCTTGAACTCCTTGGCGAAGCAAGAAGACTTGCCGAGGTAGACGGCAGTGCTGTGTCAGTCGTTCTGCTCACCGAAGATGGCGGGGGATGGCCGGAGAAGCTTATTCAATACGGTGCTGACAAGGTTTATATCGCCGAAGATCCTGCACTGAAACATTTCAGAACGGAACCTTTTTCGCGCACGATTGAGAAATTGATTAAACAGAAAAAGCCGGCAATAGTCCTTGCCGCTGCAACAACTACAGGTCGGGATCTTATGCCGAGGATTGCAAAGAATCTGAATACCGGATTAACTGCTGACTGTACAGAACTTGCGATCGATCCCGAAACGGGCGGTCTCCTTCAGACAAGACCTGCCTTTGGCGGGAATATTCTTGCTACAATTGTCTGCGCAGATACCAGACCCCAGATGGCAACTGTCAGACCAAGAGTCATGAAAGCCCTTGAGCTCGATGGAAACCGCAATGGAGAAATCGAGAAAATCGAACTGGCTCCCGATGATCTGGCAAGCAGAACCGAAGTGCTTGAGTTTAATCCTCTGAATGAAGGGGAAGTCGATATCACAGAGGCTGAAATAATAGTATCAGGTGGAAGAGGGCTTAAGAGTCCGGAGAACTTCACTCTCCTGGAGGAACTCGCTGAGCTTCTCAGCGGCAGCATAGGAGCGAGCCGGGCGGCAATCGACGCTGGATGGATTTCCTATCCTCATCAGGTTGGTCAGACAGGCAAAACCGTGCAGCCGAAAACCTATATTGCTTTCGGAATATCCGGCGCAGTCCAGCACAGGGTCGGGATGCAATCCTCTGATCGGATCTTTGCAGTAAATAAGGACGCTTCCGCACCGATTTTCGAGTTCTGCAACGAGGGTTATGTTGGTGACCTTTTCGAGATCATACCGCTGCTTATCAAGGAGATCAGACGGAGAAGAAAGTAGTCTTCCTGTTCAGGAAAGTGCTGAGCTTCACTACGTAAGACCAGCTTAATCAAACGGATTGGAACAGTGGTTAGATGCAGAAAGACAACAGCAGAACAGCGCTTATGGAGAACACTGATTATTACCGTCTGACTCCGCGGGAAACCCTTGAAAACCTCGGATCTTCCGAAAAGGGACTATCCAGAAAGACCGCTGAGAAGATACGTTCTCGAGTGGGTTCCAACGAAATTGCTGCAGATGTAACCGTCCCAAAATGGATGGTTTTATTGAAGCAGTTCCGTGACCTGCTGGTTCTTGTACTTATAGCGGCGGGAATCGTTTCAATTGCCATAGGCAGTTACCGGGACGGCGCTGTAATGTTCGTAATAGTCATTATCAACGCAATTATCGGTTTCATTCAGGAGTACAAAGCCGCGAAAATACTGGAGCGGCTGAAGGAACTCATCAAATCCCCCGCTAAAGCAATGGTTGACGGGAAGCTTACGGAGATAGCCCAGGGCATGCTTGTGCCCGGGGATATAGTTGAAGTTGAGGCAGGGGACAGGATTCCCGCCGATATCAGGCTTCTTGAATCTTTCGACTTCAGGACGGTAGAATTCTCACTTACGGGTGAATCCATGCCCCAGGAGAAGCATACAAACGCTATCAGGGGTAAATGCATAATATCCGATCAGGAAAACATGGTTTTCATGGGTACAACGGTAGCAACGGGCAGCGCAACAGGAATTGTTGTCAGAACCGGTATGGCCACCGAAATGGGCAAGATAGCAAGCATGACCCTCGAAACGTCTACCGTTAAATCCCCGCTGCAGAAGGAACTGGGAATCCTGGCAAAATGGCTAACCTTAATAGTCGTTGTTCTCAGTATAGGGCTCTTCGGAGTTGCTCTCTGGCAGGGATTTCCGGTTGTGACAAGCATGATACTCGCTCTTGGCGTTGCTGTCGCTTCCGTTCCACAGGCACTTCCTGCCCAGGTAACAGTCGCTCTTACCGCAGCCAGTAAAAGGCTTGCTGAGCGAAAAGCCGTCGTTAAAAGTCTTCCATCCATTGAAACCCTGGGTTCAACAACAGTTATCTGTACGGATAAAACGGGAACTCTTACTAAAAATGAAATGACTGTAACGAAGGTCTGGTTCGATCTCAGTGAATACGAACTTACCGGAATCGGATACAAACCGGAGGGCACAATGCTTGATTCGGCTGGCAACCCTCTGACCGAAGAAAAGATAGATGAAATAGAGATAATAATGGATGCCGCGACGATGGCATCCAATGCTGAAATCCATGCCCCTGATGAAGAACATAAAAGCTGGTATCCTGTTGGAGACCCGACTGAGGCTGCCCTTGTAACCATGTCCACAAAACTGGGAACCAGAAGTTCCACTGAAGACGAGGAGAACCCGGAACTCCATGAATTCCCCTTCGATTCCGAAAGGAAAAGGATGAGTTCCGTGCGGAAGTTCGGCGACAGGATTGAGCTTGCCATGAAAGGCGCGACTGACAGTGTTCTCGCCATTTCTAAGTACATTTACAGGAATGGGGAAGCCGTACCTATTACCGATGAGGACAGAGAGCGGATAAGGGCTGTTAACGAGGAGTATTCAGACCAGGCGCTGAGGGTATTGGCCATTGCCTTTCGCCCGCTCGAGTTGAATGGGAGCGATTACGTACTGGAGGAGATTGAGAAAGATGTCGTCTTCCTTGGTCTTGTTGGAATGACCGATCCCCCGAAAGAGGGAGTGAGAGAGGCAATAGCCGCGTGTCGTGAGGCCAGAATAAAAATAGTAATCATGACCGGAGATCATGCGATAACCGCAAAGGCGGTTGGCAGGGAGATCGGCCTGTGCCGGTCGGGGGAACCCCCCGTTTACACAGGTGAACAGCTGGAAGACATGAACGATGAGGAACTTACACGGATTCTCATGGCGGATGATTCGGTGATATTCTCAAGGGTGAGTCCCGCGCATAAACTCAGAATCGTCAATATTCTTGAGGATCAGGGTGAGGTAGTGGCTGTAACAGGCGATGGCGTTAACGATGCTCCTGCGCTTAAGCGGGCGGATATAGGCGTCGCCATGGGAATTACAGGAACCGATGTCGCTAAGGAAGCCGCTGAACTGATACTTCTTGATGACAGTTTTCCAACGCTGGTGGAAGCTATCAGGGAAGGAAGGACGATTTACAGTAATCTCAAGAAAACCGTTCTTGCTTCAATGACCACGAATGCGGCCGAGCTCGCTATCGTAATAGTCGGGCTTACCGCGGTTGCCCTGGACAACTGGGCAATACCAATACTTGCCCTTCAGATCCTTGCGATCGACCTCCTCGCGGAAGTACTGCCCCTTACCTGCCTTACTTTTGACCCCTCAGCAAAGGGTATCATGCGGATTTCCCCCAGAAAACAGTGTGATCACATAATGAACAGACAGTCATCCCTGGAAGTATTGTTCCTCGGAATCCTGATAGGCGTGCTTGCTTTCGGCAATTACGCGCTCAGTATGTTCCGGACCGGAGAGGTTTTTTCCTCGCATATGGCTGTATTTCCGGCTGAGTATCTAAAAGCGACAACAATCGCGTATCTGACAATTGCTTTCTGTCAGTTCGCAAATGTATTATCCCGTAGATATCACCTTACCTCTATCTTCAACAGGAATTTCTTCAATAACAGAATTCTGCTCTGGTCAATTCTGGGATCTGTCGGCCTTATACTTATGGCAGTATATGTGCCGCTGATAAGCGGGTTTTTGTACTTCAGCGGTCCAGGGATAGTCGACTGGTTATTCGTTCTTGGCGCAGCACTGATATTCCTGGGCATATTCGAGATGATGAAGCTTTCCAGACGGGTGAGGTATGAGAAGACAGCAGACCTCAGTTGAACTGATTAGTATGCTGATTGAATGTACGATAGATTCGGCATGTCCAGCCTGATAGAGAAAAGCGCGATTCTGCATGTTCATACAGATGCATCTGATGGAACTGCTTCCGCAGCTGAGGTGATCGAGGAGGCCTTATCAGCTCGTGTAGATATACTCGGTATTAACGATCATAACACTCTTAAATCCAGGGATGAGGGTTTCGGTGGCTGGCACGATGGCCTTTTTGTGCTGGTGGGAGCTGAACTTGAAGATCAGTATGAGAACAATCACCTTCTGGTATACGGTGTCGACAGACTTCCCGATTCCTCTGATACCGAGGAGCAGATAAATTTCGTGAACAGAAATGGTGGAATCTGCATTGCAGCTCATCCCACAGAGACTGCGGGAAAGCTGCGTGGAACTCGAAGCTATCCATGGACACTTGAACATGTATCAGGATTATCTGGAGTTGAAATCTGGAATTACATGTCCGGATGGAAAGCTGGAATAAATGTTTTCAATGCCCCCTGGAAGCTTCTGTCTCCGGACAGCTATGTGGAACATCCGGATCCTGCCGCGGTAGAGTTATGGGAAGTTACCGGAGGTTGCGCTATCGGAGGTCCTGATGCGCACGCGTTCAGGTATGGTTTTGGACCACTGGCAGTGAATGTCTTTCCCTACGGAATGCTGTTTGGAAGGCTCAGAACGCACATACTTCTTGATAAGGAATTGTCGGGTTCAGCCACTGAAGCTGAATCTCAGATCGTCTTCGCGCTTGGAAATGGAAAATGCTTTGTCAGTAACCATTTGTATGGAGATGCGACAGGATTCAGAGCTACCAGAACTGATGATGAAATAGTGATTGATCTTCCGGGAAAGGGAGAAATAGTGATAAAGAGCTCTGGTAAGATAATTAGTAAGGGAGTTCACCCTCCCGGAAGACACAGATTTGAAACTGCTCCGGATGGAAGGTTTTACGTATCGATTATCAGGGAAGGAAGAACATGGATCTCCTGCGGAATCTGCTGACTGCTGCTGCTATTCTATTTTTATCTTCGGTTGTCCAGGCAACGCCCATTGATACTGCGTGGGACCTGCTTCACGCTGTGGAGAGTCGAGATGGGCAATGGTTTCTCGATCTGATGTCAGAGAGTCTCTGCACGCAGATTGAAACCAGAATTGAGCAGATCAGGGAGCTGGCGGATACCGATCCCGGATTGATCGAAGAATTTCTACAGAGTACGGGATTGCCGATCACTGCGTATGATCTGCAGTGGATGACCTCATCAGATATTATTTCCGGAGTTCTCGAAGATACTTATCTTCCTCCACTCTATGATATTGTATCGGAAGAAGCGTCCATGAATGGCCGCAATGCTACTGTTATCTTCAAATGGTTTTCAGGATATTCCCTGAATCTGCAGGTGATCTGGGAAGAGTCATCCTGGAAAGTAACCGGCTCTTCAATTCTGGCACGGGTCTTCTGATACTCCGACCTGTTGACTTTGCAGAGATCTCATATGTAGTATACTTCAGTCCTAAATTTGTTCATCAGGGATTGCAGAATTTCATCTTTCCTGAAGTCTGCAAATTCTGAAATTCTCAACCGGAGGTTGAAATGCGTAAACTTCTTGCTGTTCTTAGTATTGCCGGACTTGTCATTATGGCTTGTGGCGGCGGAGGTGCTGGTAATCCTGAGGATGCCGTAAAGGGCTTTTATGATGCACTGAAGGGTGGCGACATCGATAAAGCATCTGAATTCATTTTGGGTGGAATTCCAGAAGAAGAACGTCCGATGTTCGCTGAAATCGGTCCAGTGATGGAAATGATGGAACTCGAAGTAACCGGCAGCGAAATTTCTGAAGACGGTAAAAGCGCTGTTGTATTCACTTCAATAGCCTTCATGGGTGACGTCCAGGAAGATGAAGTTGAATGCGTACTTGATGACGGAAAATGGAAACTCGAAGAAATGGGCTTCTAGAACAGCTTACCGTTAAGATTTTGTAACAGGGGGACCGAGGAAAATATCCTTGGTCTCCTTTTTTTTATGGGGTCGGGGGGGCCCTAGTGGACCAGTTCCATAATTAAAATGGGGCAACAGAAGGAAGACCCCCCCAAAAAACACACCCCCC
>CBDVBK010000040.1:0-32069 GCA_965372215.1 uncultured bacterium
CGCTGCTTAATATGAATTACATTATTCCAATGCAGGTCATGTTGCCGAGACTTTCCCTCTGTGCGGGACACCGTTTTGATCGTGATCTGGAGATTTTCATAGGATGTGACGCAGGATACGGACCGGATCTTGCCAATATCCCGGAAACGCATGATGGAGGACATGACTGGGATCTGGTTGAGAATTCATTCTTTTCCTGTATACGAACCGGCTGCAGCTATGAATTGAGAGGCTCTGGCGGTCAGAACGCAAACAGAACATACATACCTGAATCCATCCTGTTCCAGTTCTCCTTTCCGCTTGATCTTGCGAGGGGCATGATACTTGTCGGACTTGCGGTTACATACTGACAGAATAAATCAGAGACGGGGACAAGCACTCTGATAAAAACGAACGGGGACATGCATTTAATTGATATGCACGTACATACGGATGATTCTCCGGATGCCGATATTGCAGCGCATGAACTGGTCGCACGAGGACTGAATATGGGTCTTTCCGGGATCGGTTTTGTCGCTCATGTTGATCTTGATCCGGAGGATTACTGTTACGGAGGATTCGAAGAAAGCATTTACGATCGATCCATAGCTCTTGCCAGGAGGAAAGCCGGAGATAAAATGCTTGTTCTGAAAGGTATTGAAGTCGGGGAGCCTCACATATACGAAGAAGAGGTGAAAAAGCTTGTCGATTACTCAAATTACGATTTTATAACCGGAGCTCTTCACACAGTGAAGGGTATCGGTATGATTCTTGGCAAGGAAGTTTATAAGGATGGAGATACCCTTGAAATTGTCGAGGAATACTTCATCGAGACTCTTCGGATGGTTGAGGTTTCTGATATTGACATTCTCGCTCACATGGGTCTTTTCAGAAGGGGGCTGGCCCTTGCCGGTCTGAAGCATGATTTCAACGAACTGGAGTTGTGGCCCGACACAATACGTCGCATTCTCGAAACCATGATATGCAGAGATATAGCGCTTGAATTGAACACATCCGGTCTGCGCCGGAAGGAGAATGTCACATACCCTACACCGGAAATACTGGGGTTGTACAGAGAAATGGGCGGACAGCTGATTACAATTGGATCGGACACTCACCGGGAACCATACATATTCTATGGGCTCTCTGATGGAAGAAAATTGTTGATAGAAAAGGGATTCAGAAATACAAACTTCTTTATTAACAGAGAACCACGGAGAAGGCCTCTTTTCCATCAGGCGAATAACACATCTATTTAGTAAGCCCTCGTTCCTCAAGTTCTTCAGTCGCTCTGTCAATGAGATCTGAAGAAGTGCATGTCGCAACCCATCTGCAGAGATCTTTTACCCCTTCCTCAAAACTTATTTCAGCTTCGAAGCCGAGAACTTCACTTGTTCTGGATATATCTGCGAAACAGTGTCTGATATCACCGGCTCTGAATTCATTTCTGATAATGAAATTGTCTGACGGCTTACCGAGTTCGGAAGCTATAGCCCGGCCTATTCTTAGAATGGTGCTGGGCTTTCCCGTCCCTACATTAAGGATCTTCCCGGATGATTCCGGTTTTTCAAGAGCAAGGCAGCACGCCCGTACAAGATCCTTTACGTGGATGAAATCACGGCTCTGGCCGCCATCTTCGAAAATGACGGGAGGATTGTCATTAAGCAGCCTTGATGCGAATATCGCTCCGACTCCGGTGTATGGATTGGATAAAGCCTGCCGCGTGCCGTATACATTGAAGAACCTCATGGCGACCGAAGGAATTCCGTATGCATTCCCGATTGACAGGAACATCTCTTCATGATCCCTTTTGTTGATTGCGTAGATTGATGTGGGATACAGCGGTTTTGTCTCCGGTACCGGAAGCGGTTCGCCGGATCGGTTACATTCAGGACAGCTGACTTCCCATTCACGCCGCTCAAGCTGCCTTGAAGGGCGAAGTTCCGGCGCGAACCGGCCGCAGCGTGGACATTCGTACAAACCCTCTCCATAAATGGACATAGAGCTGGCAACCAGCATCTTTCTCAGACTGTCGCGCTTTTTGATCGCTTCCTCAAGAACAACAGCGGCTCCGAGGGAATTAACGGAAGTATAATGCTCGATTTCATACATTGATTGTCCTACACCTACCGCCGCGGCAAAGTGGACCAGCATACCGCAGCCGTCAAGAGCTCTCTCAACATCAGAATGGTTCCTGACGTCCCCGATGATAAGCTCAACTTCGGGCGCAAGATATTCAGGTCTGACAGTATTTTCTCCGTGTACCTGCGGGTCGAGATTATCAAGAGCCCGCACATCGTAACCTTTTTCAAGAAGAAGATCAGCCAGGTGTGAGCCGATAAAACCCGCTCCTCCAGTGATAAGAACTTTCATCTCCGGTGCAGTCCAATCCAATTAATGTTGAATTTGTATCAGTGCGTATTTCTGGTCATAACGGACACTTGTATTGTATGATACCCCCTTAGAATGAAATTGTCATATAACGAAAGGAATTCACTTGCGCATTGCCCTTGTAGTTCCTCCATGGGGCCCTGATGACATTCGAGCGAAGGATACGCGCGGAATTTCCGGATGCTGGCCAACACCCGGACTTCAATATGTAGCAGCAGTACTTAGGGATGCCGGACATGAAATACTGTTCCTTGAGGGGTTTTTCTACACTAATGAAGAGATGATAAGAAAAACACTGGAGTTCAAAGCAGATGCTCTGGGAGTTTACGTTATAAGCCTTCTGTGGGATAAAGCAAAGCAATTCATCGAGGATGTAAAAGCGGCCAATCCAAGTATTTATACCTTTATTGGCGGTCATGGCGCAACTGCAATGCCCGAGACATTGATGAATGATACTGAATCTCTGGATGCAATTGTTATAGGCGAGGGAGAAATAACATCTCGCGAACTGATGACAGCGATCGAAGAGGGTACCAGTCCCGTCAATATCAAAGGTCTTCTCATAAAAGAGAATGGCAAGCTGCTCAGAACACCCCCGAGGAAGATAATTGATAATCTTGATGAATTGCCGTTTCCGGCAGTTGATCTTTGTGAAATGGAACGCTACTACCCCAGTTTTGAGCAGGTTTCAACCGTTCCCGCAATGCAGATGCTGGCAAGCAGAGGCTGCGATGGAAGCTGTCTTTACTGTTACAAGATGTACGGTAATAGGATACGCCTCCGGAGCCCTTCGCTGATAGTTGATGAAATTGAATACTACAAAAAGGAATACGGAGTTCGGGAAATTAAGTTCTGGGATGAGCATTTCACATTCAGCCATGAACATGTATATGGACTCTGTAATGAACTGATGGAGAGAGGCCTGAAAATTCGCTGGTGGGTTTCATGCAGGGCGGATTCCGTAGACAGACCACTTCTCGCGGCAATGAAAAAGGCTGGATGCTGGTGCATTAACTATGGAGTAGAAAGCGGTATACAGAAACATCTTGACACTCTGAATAAGAACGAGACTCTTGATCAGATAAGGGAAGCCGTTCGCCTTACGCACAGTGTCGGGATAAAAACACATACAACATATATCTTCGGTATTCCAGGAGAAACCTTCGAAGACGGGCTGAAAACAATTGAATTCGCAAAAGAACTCGGTTCCTTTACCGTTGAGTTCTTTCCGATTACACCTTTTCCAGGAACGCCGCTATACAAGGGCGTGATGAAAGGACTTTTCGGCACGATGTCGGAGAATCTGTCAGATCAGGGAATGCTTCTTGACCGTCCCTGTTTTGTGCCTTTCAGCATGGAGGCTGATGAGATCATGGAACTGCGAAGGCTGGCATACATCAAGTACTTTTTCAGGCCGAAGTTCCTTTTTTACAGATTGACGAATATCATGTCACCTTTCCAGGTAAGGGCGATGTGGAACGGAGCCAGGAGCCTACTTCAGATGGTTGGAGAGCAGATTTCTGCACTATGGAAGAAAAAGACAGATCGATCTCAGTCATAATCCCGGTTCATAACAGCGAGAAGACTCTTGAAGCCGTTCTGGAGCCGCTCCGGGATGAACTGCGCGATGGGGATGAAATTGTAATCGTAGATGACAGATCGAACGATAACTCAGGAGAGATAGCCTCACGGTTCGGAGCAAAGTTAGTCCCCAGTTCCGGCAGCCCCGGAGCCGCAGGGGCAAGGAATACAGGTGCCATGGCCGCTGCCGGTGAATGGGTGCTGTTCGTAGACAGCGATGCTGTAGCTCCTGCAGGGTGGAGGGAAAAGCTTCAGCAGCGCATCGCTCAGGGGGCGCAGGCCGTTCAGGCCACCTACAGCCCCGTTGCCGCAGGAAGCCACCCGGCTACGTTCTACAAGAATTTCTATTACTACTACACTTTCACCAGAAGAATGGGCAGCGATTACATCACAGGGTGCGGAACTTTCTTCTTCGCGGTGAAAAGAACAGTCTTTCATGAACTTGAAGGGTTCGATGACAGAATCCCCGGAGCAACCGTAGAAGATGCTGATTTCGCCGCAAGACTTGTTGGTGCGGGTGGGAGAATCCTCATGGCGCCTGAGATAGAAGTTTACCATTTGAGAGAGTATACTTTCCCTGAATTGATGGGATATGAATGGAATATGATGAAGTCGAAGGTTCTCTACCTTCTTCGCAGAGACTCAGGCCATGCGGTTCCTTCTGTCTCAATGGCAACTCCTCTTGAAATGCTGCCTGTTCTTTCCGGGGCAGTGAGCGTCTGGCTGATCACGGCAGGTATTGCTGCATATACTGCGGGATGGATGTGGGGTATCTGGCTTGCTGTTGCGGGTTCCACAATCCTGACAGCGGGTCATGCGGGATTCTGGATCGCATCTGTCAGGGAGGCAGGCTTGAGAGGGTTTATCGCATCACTAATAACTTTGCCTGACCTTACACTTATTGTACCTGCCGTGGTGAGCGGGTTTATCATGCATCTGGCTGGAAGGAAATACTGATTTGAAAATTCGAGCTCTCCTGTTACCGGCGAGTTCAATTCTCACATTCTCCTTCATTGTATACAGATACATGGAAGTTATCCCGCAGGGACCGCTGGATAAGGTCGTTCAGCTCTTTCTGCTGATTCCAGCAGCAATCTGCTTTGCTCTGTACATTGCCGGAAGGTCAGACAAAGATCTTGTCCGGTTGGCTCTGAGAAAGATCGGAAAACTTTCTACAGTTAGATTCATCGGTATTCTTCTCGTTATTCTGGCGGCTTTTTCCATATGGATGGTTTATGGTCCGCTCGAGGGAATTCCTAAAGGCGGCGACGAAGCCGCATATTATTTTCAATCAAAGATCTATGCTGCCGGGGAGCTGGCTGCTCCCGTACCGGCTGTTGATAATCCAATGGCCTATTTTCCGTTCCGGCATTTCATCTTCAGGAATAATATGTGGTTCATTGTATATACTCCCCTCCACTCACTGCTGATGGCGCCATTCACCGCAGCGGGTGCGGCTCCTATGCTTGGCCCTCTTGAAGGGTTGCTTTCCCTCCTTGGAATTTTCCTTCTGATAAGGCTCTGGACGGGGGAGGCTATGGCCAGGATCAGTGTCATTCTTCTTCTTCTGTCACCTTTTTTCCTGTTTATGACAACTACATTCATGGCTCATAACACGAATCTGTTGCTTGTTACGTGGTCACTTTACCTGATCTCCAGAAGAGCAAAGGGGGCATCGGTTGCATACGGGTTTGCGAGCGGATTTCTTATAGGGCTTGCCTTCGCGACGAAACCCTATCCTGTTCTCGTATGGCTTTTCTTCATACCACTCGCGGTTATAGTGGGCTGCAGGGACAGGTGGTTCCGTATTCTGGCTCCGGCAGCCGCAGCAGCAGCAATCCCTTTCGCGTTGTTCCTGCTCTCGAACAGTTATTACACAGGCAACCCCCTTCATGCCGGATACGATCTGGTCAGAGGGGGGAAACTGATAGGTTTCGGTCCGGATAAGGCATGGTTTCCGGAATACGGAGATTACGCGCATACACCTCTGAGAGGACTTTACAATGTAGTAAGGCAAATGGGGACCGGAAGCACGATCTTATTCGGCTGGCCTTTCCTGTCCCTGTTTCCAATGCTTCTGGCGTTTCGAAGGGCACGAAAGGACAGGCGCGTTCTTCTCCTTTTCGTCCCTATTTTGTTAATCATGTTACTGATGTTTCTCCATTACTGCCCAGCCATTGATTACGGACCCAGACATTACTTCACGCTCCTGCCTGTTATTATGATTCTTTCGGCTATAGGATTAAGGGAAGTGGTAAGATTTGCCAGGAAAAGGGGAGGAATCAAGGGAAGCAACATGGTGGCTGTCTTTACCTTCTATCTATTCCTGATTACACTGTTCGTTTATCTGCCTGAGGGAATAGAACTCAGGTCGGGACCATGGCAGACGATTGACAGACAGCCCCGGACAGCAGCTTCCAGTTCAGTGGAAACTCCCTCAATAGTATTCATGCAGGCGGGACTGCATGGTTACCCCAATATCTGCAGCGGTATGAATTTCAATTCCCCTTTTCTTGACAATGAAATCATCTATTGCGCTCATCAGACATCCGGAGAAGACATTCTATTCATGCAGGCCTATCCCGGCCGAACCTCCTACCTTTACTGGTTTGACGGAAACAGTTTCCATATTGAGCCATGGACAGAGCGTCTTGCTGAAACCATAGAGCCTACCAGGAATATGGAATACCATGCATATTTGCATATGCCCGACGACCCGGACAGTACTTTTCAGTGAGGGATTGTATGCTGGAAAACTATAAAGTAGTCTGCTACATGCCGGCGTACAACGCGGAACTGCTTATGGAGAAAGTGATCAGAGACATACCATCTGAAACGATGGAAATTCTTAACACCATTCTTGTTATTGATGACGGTTCTTCCGACGGCACTGCTGATCTGGCACGAAGGCTGGAGAAGGAATTCCCGAAGATCTCCCTTATTCAGCACCCTGTGAACCGGGGTTATGGCGGAGTCCAGAAAACCGCCTTTGACTGGACGCTGGAAAACAGCGGCGATATAGCTGTGATGCTCCATTCAGACGGCCAGTATCCCCCTGAATACCTGAAACCTATGCTAATTCCGTTTGAAAAGGGCGCCGACCTGGTAGGCGGCAGCAGAATTCTTTATGGAGACATGCGAAAAGGCGGTATGTCCCGGACAAGGCATTTCGGAACAATATGGCTGAATGCTCTTGAAAATCTTGTTTTCAGGCGGAAGCTTACCTCATATCACAGCGGTTACAAGGCTTACAACAGGAAAGCGCTTGGAATAATACCGTACAGAAGCTATTCGAATACTTTCAATTTTGATTCAGAGATGCTCGTGGGAGCGATCAGGGCAGATCTTTCCATTGAAGAAATACCGATTCCCACAGTACACGGAGAAGGGTTTTCGAGCCTTAAACCTGTTCCGTACGGACTTTCGGTGCTGCGCACTATTGTCAGATATATTTTTAGAAAAATTTAGTAGTGCTTTCCGGACAGGAACTGAACTGTTCCTGTGATCACGCCGCAGCCGATAATAGCCATATCAAAAAGACAGAGCATCATGAAACCGGGCAGAACCTTAATACCGAAATGAGAAATCGCGCTGCGGAAGAAATTAAGGTGGCACAGAAGAGAAAGAATCAGCGCCGCAGCCGCAGCAACAGGAAGACACGGCGGTAAAGATAGTCCGAGTATCACACCGATCAGAAATACAGCCATGGAAAAACCCGCCCCAAGCACAAGCAGTATACTCAGCACGACCCGTCTGCTGTGGTGAGTTCCGGTTTCCCTGAGGTTGATATATCTCTTCAGCAACCTCTCTCTGATCGATCTCCAGCCGCTCTTCGCCTGAGCTCTGGCCATCCTGTATCTCCGCCGTGAGAACTGGGAAATCGTATATGAGGCAAGGTGTGTTACCTGAATATCCTTTGCAAGCGCGATTTTATAACCTCTATCAGCTATTTCGTAACCCAGTTCCTCGTCCTCAACCGTAGGTTCAGGTATACTTGTATTGAAACCGCCAATTTCAATAAAGGTATTTCTCAGTATTGCTGCGCACCAGGTAGCGAAAGTAGCAGTGGAGTTTTCATTTATCCTGGTAAGGGCATGGTAATAGTAAAAATTCTGATACCTTGAAACCATATCTTCCGCGGGACAAAAGGGCGAGTAAACAGTCTGAACGGCAACAACGCTGCTATCGCTGTTAAAACAGTCGACTATTCTTTCTATGAGGTCGGGTGGAACTGTTACATCAGCATCAAGAAAGAGTATTATATCTCCTTCAGCCCTGTCTGCGCCGGCATTCCTTGCAATTGCGGGCCCCCCTCGACTGGAGAAAGACAGAATTTCAATCCCCGCTTCGGATGCTATGGAAGCTGTTCTGTCATTGGAGGAGTCATCAACCAGAATGATCTGAAAAGGCGGTAAAGTCTGTTTCTTCAGAGAATCAAGGCAACTGTCCAGGGTCGTTTCCGCATTGTAGGCGGGAATCACTACAGATATTTCTATTGATGTTTTCAGGAGACCTCCACTTTCGTGAAAGGAAAAAAACTTTGATATGCATTCATTTCTTACTCAGGTACCGATGATAACCAAGCGAACGTATTCAGGAAAGTATTAACACCAGAGCCAGGATATCGTATATTTTCTCCCTGCGGCGGAATTACCTGCCGCTTTCGTTCCAGCAACACGGAAAGATGCTCAGAAATTGAAAATAGTCCTTTTAACCATGCCCGCTGTCTGGGAGCAGGATCAGCATGATTTCATGAATGTTCGCTGCTTTCCCTTCAAATGGCTTTCAATAAAACCTCTGGTAAATGTTGTTCCATCACCTTCTCTGCTTTACCTTGCCCCTTTTCTGAAAGAGGATGGCCATGAAGTTACATACATTGAAGGACTCTTCTACTCCCTTGAAAAAATGATAGAAAAAATAGGCGGGATAAAACCTGAAATTATAGGGGTTACACTGACCAGCGTTGACTGGGAGAATTCCCGATGGATGCTGAATGAGCTGAAAAAACGTTTTCCGAAAATACTGATTGTAGTGGGAGGTATCCACCCTACTCTCTGGAAAGAGAAGTGTTTCGAGGAGTGCAGCGGCATTGACATGATAGTTATCGGTGAGGGTGAGTACACAATGCGTGAATTAGCCGCCTGCATCGAGAAAGGAGAATCCCTCGAAAAAGTGAACGGTCTGATGTTCCATAAGGATGGCAGTCTTGTTGTCACCGCACCGAGAGCCCAGACGGAAGACATTGATACCCTCCCTTTTCCCTCACATGAACTTGCTGATATTGCTTCCTATATTCCCTCGCCCACTTTCTACAAAAGCCTGCCTCACGCTAATATCATAGGAGCAAGGGGATGTCCGTATAAATGTACGTTCTGCCATACCGACAGGCATGTTCGCATGAGGTCCGCATCGAACATCGCTGACGAAATAGAAATTTTATACAGAGAACACGGGGTTACTGATATAGCGTTCTGGGATGACACTTTCACCCTTTCAAAGAAACGGGCAATGGAATTCTGCCGGGAAATGATTGAAAGGAAAATAAAGGTCGACTGGGCGGTTAACGCCCGGGTAGACAGCATTGACAGAGAACTGCTGGAGGAAATGAAGAAAGCCGGCTGCTGGAGAGTGCTGTACGGAGTTGAATCCGGAGTACAGAAAAACCTGGATACTCTTAAAAAAGGGACAACCATCCGGCAGATACGGAGAGCGGTTGAGCTTACTGCGGAAGCTGGAATAGAAGCTTACGGCACTTTCATGTTCGGCATTCCCGGAGAGACCTATGAGGAAGGTCTTCAAACCATTGAATTTGCCTGTTCAATTCCCCTTGATTACGCTGTTTTCGTTAATCTTACTCCTCTTCCGGGAACAGAAGTATACGAAGATCTTCTCGCAGGAAAGATCACTCCGGCCAAATTCACCGAGAACAGATTCAACTTCAAGAATGTATCCTTTGTCCCGGAGGGAATGACCGAAGAACAGATAAGATATCTCATTCAGTCCGGACACCGGAAATTCTATATGAGACCGAAACTCATATGGAAGAAGATAAGGAGCATAAAAAGCTTCTTCGATCTTTCGAAATACGTCAGGGGATTCCTTCTCATAGCCACATCAAAGTACATCGGACAGCCGGAAGCACATACAGCATGCAGTGAAATCATGGAATCGGATCAGTGTGAGTAAACTGATACTGATACGCCCCCCGGTAGTCCACCTGAAAAAGGATTTTTACGGTAGTATTCCCGGTATTCCCGCAGGGCTGGCTTATCTGGCAGCGTCAGTTCGGCAGTCGGGAATAGATACAGATATTCTTGATGCCTACGGACTTGATCCCCGCAGGTTCTACACATTCAGAAAGAACTACAGAGCCAGAGGGCTGACACCTCAGGAAATAGCCGTCCGTGTTGCCGGATCGGATTCAATCCCTGGAATTACGGTTCACTGTGCCACCGAGCATACCATGGCCCTTCACATTATCAAAGCTATTAAGAAGGAAAAACCAGGAACGCCCGTTGTAGTAGGAGGATACCATGCCACTTTTCTTCCTCGAGAGTTCATAGAAGGGGGAGCTGACTATGTGATTCTCGGTGAAGGTGAAAAGAGGCTTCCAAAGCTGATAAGATCCCTGGAAAACGGCGGTGATCCTGATTCAATAGAAGGTGTTGCCTCGAAAAAGGGAATCAACGCAAGAGAGAAAGTTTACACAATTGACCTTAATCTGCAGCCGTTTGCCGCGGTTGATCTGCTTCCCCTTGAGAATTACTGGAAACTGGGCTACAGCCACGGTCCCTTCGCCGGCAGATATATGAACATTCTTACGTCAAGAGGCTGTCCGTATACCTGTGCTTTCTGTCAGGCTCCGGCAATGTGCGGCGGTCGATGGCTCTCCAAATCCGCGGAAAGAGTTCTGGAGGAGATCCGGTATCATATTGACAGATACGGTATCAGGGATTTTCATATTCAGGATGAGAACTTCGCGATCAGCAGGGAAAGGGTCGAAAAGATCTGTAGAGGTCTTATAGAAGATAATTACGGTATAACATTCTGTTTTCCATCCGGACTGAAGATGGAGACGCTGGATGATGAACTCCTTGAACTTATGATCAGAGCAGGATGCAGATACTTCTCCCTTTCTCCTGAAACAGGTTCACAGAGGGTTCTGGAGCTGATGGGCAAAACCGCTTCCATCGAAAAAGTTCCGGAACTCATTCAGAAAGCCGCTACTATGGGGGTCAGCACATGCACGTTTTTTGTGACTGGATATCCGGGGGAAACTGATGAGGACAGGAAACAGACGAAAAAATACATTTGCCACCTTGCCAGAAAAGGCGTGGATGAAGTGATAATGCCGATTCTCACGCCCTTCCCTGCAACCGAAGCAATGAATGAGCCTTCTCTGCAGGGGTTCAAGGAGTACGATGAACTGTGCTTCTCCCCCGTCTGGAGAAAAGATTATAAATCTCTGAACAGGTATAGATTATGGATTTACCTGAACTTCTATATCACCAGGCTGTTCTTTCATCCCTTAAGGATCGTGCGGCAGCTTAGAAATATTCTGACCGGAAAGGCTGCCACCAAAAGCGAAATGACCGCAAGGCGAATTTTCATGGATCTGTATGACAGGTTTCTCAGAAAATAAATTTCCACAGGACATCATTTATCCTATCCTCTGCATACGTATCTGTCTCCCTTTACATTAGTAGAATAATTAATAGAATATGAAAAGGCGGTAGAGCACCGCCATGCAAACCGGACGAGATTCCGGGACGCAAAACCACGGGTCCCAGCCGCTGTTTGGGGACAGCGGAAGGACAGCCGGGTTGCCGTTTGACCATTGCAAACCGGAAGGAATTCCGGGACGCAAAACCACGGGTCCCAATCCGGGAAACCGGGAAGGACAGCCGGGTTACCTGACGTCCGTTCGGGGGAAACCGCCGGCGGATTGAGGAGGTGCTCACTATGAGGTGGATACCACTGATTTTGGTTGCACTTCTACCGTCGGTTCTGCTGGCATGCGTGACCGTATCGACCAGCCCCGCCAATGTTGACACTTTTGTCACCATTGCCCGAGAGGCTATGGACGATGAGAATTACGTTACCGCTTTTGCTCTTTATGAGTGTGCTCTTCGAAGAGATCCCCACTCTTCTGCAGCCCTTGCAGGCCGCCTTGCGGCCAGGGCTCATATGGAGGAGTACACAATAACGGAGCTGATGGTAGCATCACGCTGAACGCAGACCGTCAGTGCATACGGGACGGGCTCTTCGGAGTCCGTCCTCAAGTAGGGGTAACCCGGAGGGTGTGTCCGGAGAGAATATCATGCATTCCGGCCTGAGTAATTCCAGGAGGATCGGCTCTGCATATAAAGTCATAGTATCGATCATTTTCGGAATGATCGGATTCGTGCTTAATTTCAATACGATCAGTTTCGCTTTCCCGCCTTATACGTCGACAGTCCTGATAGGATTACTGCTCCCGATGCTTGTTGCGCAGGCATGGGGGTGGAAATACGGACTGCTGTCAGCCATGGCCGGCGGATGTCAGTCGATGTGGTGGCTCTGGGGACCAAGCAACGGTTATGCAATCTTTGCAGTCGTTCCTCCATTTACCTTATGGATTGTCTGGCATGGGATATTCGCCGATCTGCGTAGAAAGACAGAGAAGCGGAAATGGTGGCTGAACAAGTACTTTGTAGAGATCCCTTTCAGAATACTGGCCTCAATTAATCTTCTAACTCTTGCAAGATGGGCTATAACGTTGAATCCACCATCCTGGAATTGGGCCGCAAATTCACCCGCTGACATCCCCATGGAATTTTCAAGATTCGTAGTTGTGAAGCAGGCAGCTGTCGGTTACATCATCCTTCTCCTGACGGACGTACTGTTGCATCTGAGACGGCCTCGGCAGTTCTTCGGGTTGCAGGAAGACCGTAATAGTTCGAAGTCTGTCTATATTATCAGTATGGCTCTGCTGCTGGGAATCCTTTTCTGGTTTGTTGACAGCGCTATAAGTTCGATTGTATTTCATTCAGAGAGATCCTTCCTGAATTCACTGGCAATGAACATTTCTCCGCATGATGTATTTGTCCGTGTTCTATTTTTGCTCGGCTGTCTGGCGGGAGGTCTTGTGGCATCGAAACACCTGACCAGGCAGCGGAAAAGTGACAGCGCTCTGCGTGAGAGTGAGCAGAAGTACAGAAATCTACTTGAGAACCAGAGTGAAGCTGTTTTTCGCATATCACTGTCTGACGGGAAATTCGATTACATCTCTCCGGTCGTCTCGGAGATTTTCGGATATTCAATGAACGAAATCCTGAAGACACCTCTTTTCATTTTGGAAATAATCCATCCCGACTTCAAAGATATGATGGAGCAGCAATGGAATGACATTCTAAATGGTGAATTGATTCCGTCCTTTGAATACAAGGTTCTCAATGCTGATGGAGATGAGGTGTGGATACTTCAGTCAAACAGTGCTGTTTACGATGATAAGGGGCAGATGATCGTCCTTGAAGGAATCTGCAGAGATATAACTGAACAGAAACGAACTGAAGAGGAAAGGGAACTTTTACTGAAACGGATAAATGAGCAGGCTCTTCAGATGCAGCAGACAATAGATACAGTACCCGAAGGAATGATACTGCTCAATGAGGATTGCAGGATAGTACTTGCCAATCCTGTTGCGGCGGAATTCCTGAGCCTGCTGTCGGATTCAGAGGTTGGCGACATTCTTGATAAGATCGGAAACCGCTCTCTGAATGAACTGCTTACTTCACCTCACACGGGATTCTGGCATGAAGTAATACATGATGACAGATATTTTGAGGTTATAGCTCGACCAATGGAACAGGATCCAGGCCCTCGGGGCTGGGTGATGGTGATCAGGGAAGTAACTCAGGAAAGGGAAATACAAAAACAAATACGGCAGCAGGAACACCTTGCTGCTGTTGGTCAGCTGGCCGCCGGTATAGCGCATGACTTTAATAATATCATGGCAATTATTGTTCTCAGCACAGAAATGGGACTGCTCTCATCTGATGTTCCTTCAGCTATAAGAGAAAGTCTGGAAACGATTTCCAACCAAGCTGACAGAGCGGCAAAACTGATTCAGCAGCTTCTGGATTTTGGCAGGCGAGCCGTTCTGGAGCGTCTGCCGATGGATCTTCTACCCTTTTTCAAGGAACAGAAAAAACTTCTGGAGCGAACCCTGCCGGAGAATATCAAACTGAAACTGAATTATGGAACAGACAGATATTGGGTAAACGCTGATCCGACACGGTTACAGCAGATTGTTCTGAATCTGGCAGTCAACGCAAGAGATGCCATGCCGAATGGAGGAGAATTGATTTTTGAAATGATTCTTGATAAGGAAACGGATAATATCGACTGCCCGAAATGCAAAAAGTCCGCTTCCGGAGAATGGGTAAGCATAAAGGTGAAAGATACAGGTTCCGGAATCCCATCCGATATAATGAAACATGTTTTCGAACCTTTTTTCACTACAAAACCGCAGGGAAAAGGGACCGGACTGGGGCTGGCGCAGGTATTCGGAATAGTTAATCAGCATGAGGGTCATATAGAAGTAACATCGACAGAAGGGAAAGGAACCTCATTCATTCTTCGATTACCTCTCCTGAAGGAGCATCATACGGAAAAATCGAATCGGAATAGGCAGTCAGATATCACCAGGGGTCATAACGAGGTTATACTTGTGGTGGAAGACGATAAGGTCGTACGAAAAGTTCTTGTTAGTTCACTGGAAGTAATGGGTTATCGGGTTGTGAAAGCTGAAAACGGCCTTGAAGCTCTGATCAGACAGGAAGAACACCCGGAGATAGAACTGATCCTGAGCGATCTCGTAATGCCGGAAATGGGCGGACAGGCATTATTCAATAAGTTGAAAGAACGGGGTTCGAATATTCCGGTCGTAATGATGAGCGGTCATCCGATGGAGAACGAACTTGAAAAACTTCGCTCAGAAGGATTAGCCGGCTGGATACTCAAACCCCCGACGATAGAGAAGCTGTCATGCTTACTGGCCAAGGTATTGATAGAAAACAATCATGGTTAAATGCAGGGTTTCGCAGCAATGACAGAAGGAAGCAGTACCTTGCCGTCCTCCGTCTGATTGTTCTCGATCAGTGCGGCGATAACCCTGGGAAGAGCCAGTCCTGAACCGTTAAGCGTATGGACGAATTGAGGTTTACCGCCTCCAAGGGGTTTGAATCTGATCTTTCCCCGCCTTGACTGAAAATCCCTGAAATTGGATATGGAGGAAACCTCGAGCCATTTCTCCTGTCCTGCAGACCATACCTCGAAATCGTAGCATTTCGCCGCCGCAAAGCTGAGGTCTCCCGTCGAAAGAATAGAGACTCTGTAAGGGAGTTCCAGAAGACCAAGCATTTTCTCGGCATGTGAAACCATTTCTTCAAGAGCTTCTTCAGACCGGTCAGGATGTTCGAAGCGCACCATCTCCACCTTTTCGAACTGGTGAACCCTGTTCAAACCTCTCGTATCTTTCCCGTAACTCCCGGCTTCCCTCCGGAAACAGGGAGTGTAACCGAATAATCTCACCGGAAGGTCAGCTTGATTCAAAGTTGTATTTCGATAGATATTGGTGAGAGGAACCTCTCCTGTGGGAATCAGAAAAAGGTCGTCTTTTTCAATATGGTACATGTCATATTCAAGCTTCGGGATCTGTCCGGATGCTGTCATGCTTTCCCTGTTAGCCAGAAAAGGGGTCCAGATTTCTTCCATTCCAGCATCTGAATGAAAATCCATCATCCAGTTGATGAGCTTCCTCTGGAGTCGCGCAACCCATCCTCGCAGAAGGATGAAATTAGCCCCGGCGATATCACCGGAGGCTTCCTGATCGAAGAGGCTGCCAAGGATTTCCCAATGGGGCCTGGGCTTGAAATCAAACGATGGTTTTACGCCGGAAGTTCTGATAATTTTATTATCGGATTCATCTTTGCCTACCGGGACATCGGGATCAGCAATATTAGTGAACCGGAGTTCAATCTCTGCCATCTCTCTGTCAATCGCTGACAGTTCCTTCTCAATCTGCCCGATACTATTGCCTGCTTTTTTACTTTCAGCGATCTGAGTGTCCGCCGGCGCACCGCTCTTCTTTAAAGATGAAACCTCCTGTGAGAGTTCGTTTCTCCGTCTTCTGAAACTTTCTGTTCTGCTCAGCAGGTTTCTCCGTTCCTCATCGAGCGAAAGCCACCTGTCAATAGGGCAGGGTTCTCCCTTATTCAAGGAGGCCTGTCGGATCTTTTCCGGTTCGTTTCTCAGTAATCCCCTGTCAAGCATAGTATTCAGTCTCCTTCTTCATCTATACAGCTTTACAGCTTTACAGCTTTACAGCATTACAGCTTTACAGCATTACAGCTTTACAGCATTGCGCGAGTGCGAGCGCAAGTGCGAGTGCAAGTGCGAGAGTGTCAGAAATGTGGAATAAAAATCAGCAATCCCACAGCAAGAGCACCCGCTGCGGCAATAAGAACCGCTCCGGCAGCAAGGTCCTTGGCTTTCTGAACACGGTCATGCCATTCAGGTGCTGTATGATCCGCCAGGAATTCGAGAGCGCTGTTCATTGCCTCGGCGGAAAGCACCATCGCAACAGCAATAGAAATAAGTGCCCATTCAAGGGGATCCAGTCCGACAGTAAATCCGAGAATAAGGACAATTATGAGAGCGAAAACATGAATCCTCGCGTTCATCTGGGTTATAAGCAGTGTGCCTATGCCTCTGACAGCGAACTTGAAACTCCTGAATCTCTTTTTCATTTTAGAAATATACTCCAAAACCGCTTGAAGTACTCCAGTGGACCATAACTACAGGTTGAATCCCCGGATCGTCCTGAGTATTCTCATTGTGCGCTTTGGTGACAGCAAATCCTGCCGCAAGACCGATAGCTGCTCCCGCGATGACATCGGAAGGATAATGTTTTCCCAGCGTAATCCGTGACAGCGCGGTGAATCCGGCGATTACAGCTGCTGGAATTCCAGCTTCCGGTCCATATCTGTCCCAGATGACTACGGCAGAACAGGCTGTCCCGGCTGAGTGTCCGGAAGGGAAGCTTCTGGAGTTGCTCCCGTCAGGGCGTTCCCGTCCGGTTCCCAGCTTCAGGATACCTGTAATGCCATAGGTTATGAGCAGGCCCTCTGTAAGCATCTGACCTGTTTCTTCGGTGTTTTCAGAACCGAAAGCAGCCGATCCTGCCCAGAAGGCGGATGCTCCGGCAAGAAGGGGAAGAGCGAAAACCGCATCACATCCTTTCGAGCAGTCCTCAAGAAAGCCGTCACCCATAAAACCTCTGTAACCATCACGGTCTTCAAGAAAGTAAATTCCCGTGGCAATCGCTCCTCCAGCCCCGAAGGTGATAAGAGAACTGGAGGAAAACAGATTATGAATATCTTTTCGCATGAAATGAAAGAAGTCATCACCTGCGGCATTTAAAGCTATTATTTGCAACAAAAAGATTGAGAAGATCGATCCGGATGGAAATCTACACTTTTTCAGCGTAGAACCCCTTTACGGAATCAACCACTTCATTCAGTTCAGTATCGGTCAGTTCTCCGAAGACCGGAAGGGAAATAACCTCTTTGGACGCGTTTTCCGAAACAGGGAAATCACCCTCCCTATATCCCAGACATTCAAAACATTCCTGAAGGTGAAGAGGAAGCGGATAATAGACAGCACAGCCTATTTCACGATTGCGAAGCCAGGCAAGAAGCTCATCGCGGTTTTCAGCCCTTAGTGTGTACTGATTGTATACTGACCAGGCATTTTTCCTTATGACGGGAGTTTTTACCTGCTTAACGCTCTTGAAAGCGCTCCTGTAGAAATTCGCGTTTTTTCTCCGTCCTTTATGCCATTCTTCAAGATGGGACAGTTTTACCCTGAGGAAACCCGCCTGTAGAGCATCCAGGCGTGAATTAAAGCCTACTTCCCTGTGGATGTAACCCTGTCCTCCATGCTCTCTGAGCCTTACAATTCTCTCCGCGGTTTCATGGTCGCCGGTCGTAACCATCCCTCCGTCTCCGAGAGCGCCGAGATTTTTTGAGGGGAAGAAGCTGAAGCAACCCGCCGTACCAAATGAACCGGCCTTTTTACCTTCCCATTTTGCTCCGACTGCCTGTGCGGCATCCTCTACAACTGGAATTCGCCAGTCATTGCAGATAGTCATAATCCTGTCCATTTCTGCCATCTGACCGAACAGATGAACTGGCATTACCGCTGCCACTCGTGTGCCGCTGCTCTTTTCAACGATACCTCTGTTCGTGACAGCGCAATTATTCCTCAGCCAGTCAGACAGGAGATCGGGATCCATGTTGAAGGTATCGGAAAGAATGTCAACAAACACCGGAATACCGCCGGCACGCACGACAGCTCCTGCGGTTGCGAAGAAAGTGAAGGGAGTTGTTATTACGTATTCTCCCGGCTTAAGGCCTGAAGCCATAAGCGCGAGGATAAGAGCATCGGTGCCGGAAGCGCATCCAACCGCGATTTTCGTTCCGCAGTATTTTGAAAACTCTTCTTCCAGGGATACAAGCTCAGAACCTTTTATGAATGCTGAAGTTTCCAGCGCTTTATCGAAAACCTTACGGAGATCTTTTAAAAGAGGTCTGTGTTGTCTGCCTATGTCCAACAGGGGAACTGCCATTTGCTTATCCTTTCGAACGCAAGGTGTTACTTTGCTGTTTCAGTGAGCTCCAGCCCCAGTCAGAACTACTTTCAGGGTTCTGGCAAGAATTTCCAGGTCGAGAAAGATTGACTGGTTCTCAATATAGAAAAAATCATACTTCAGTTTGCTTGCCACGCTTTCAAGATCGGTATCGTATTCGAGCTTCACCTGCGCCCATCCGGTCAGACCCGGTTTGATCGTAAGCCTTTTCTGGTAAAACGGATACATTATTCTGAGTTCTTCAACGAAAGGCGGTCTTTCAGGGCGGGGGCCGACAATAGACATATCCCCCATAACTACATTCAGCAGTTGAGGAAATTCATCAATTCTTGATCTGCGAAGAAGACGGCCTATGGGAGTGATTCTTGCGTCTTCTTTATCGGCCCAGACAGGACCGCTGTGTTTCTCGGCGTTATGAACCATGCTGCGGAATTTGAAAACCTTGAAGAACCTGCCGCCTTTACCCACTCTTGTCTGACGATAGAAAACAGGGCCTCTGGAATCAATCTTTACTGCTATTCCTATCAGGATCCAGAAAGGGAAGCCGACGAGAAGAACTACGATACTGATGAAGTAATCCATGAACAGTTTAACAAGCCTCTGCCAGAAACTCAATCGTTCCGGAAAGATTTCCATGAATGGCTGTCCCATTATCTGAGTGGTGTGAACATGCCCTGCAACTATATCAAAAAGATCGGGCACAACCTTCACTCTGATGCCCGCTCCAGCTGCCGGCAGAAGAAGAGACAGAATATCATTATGAAAATTGGACGCAATGGTCACAAGGAGTTCTTGAACAGGATGTCTCTTCAGGGTTTCTGGAAGTTGTTTTACAGTGCCTATTATCCGCTCGTCCGAGACGGTCTGCTCGATACTGCTTTTCTCCGGATCAACAAAACCGACAACATTATACCCCAGGGCAATATTCTCTCCAAGGTAATGCTCCAGATAAGATGCGGCTATACCGGTTCCAACAATTGCCGCATCACGCCTGAGGATACCTTTCCTGGTCAGCTTTCTCTCAATCAGTCGCACGCAGCCTCTTGCAGTGAATACAAGCAGAATAAGAAGGGCGTAGTAAAAAACAATGATCCATCTTCCAATCGATGCTGAAGGAGAGATGAGAAAGGCGCCGAAGAATAGAATTATGAATCCGGTTGTAACAGGTTTCATGACCAGCTTCAGTTCATCAGCCCAGCTCATGTCCCAGTGGGGTCTGTAGGATCCGGATGCGGCGAACATGAGCCACCAGAACGGAATGGATACTACTCCGCCGGCGAACATAACATGACCGGACATGGGAATTACATCCTGGAAAAGACCCGAATCAAACTTGATCCAGGCCGCGAATATGAGGGATACGAAAACGGCTGCCGCGTCAAAACCCATCCCGAGCAGCATAACCTGCTTTTTCAGTTGTCTTCCTCCATGGTTTTCTTTTCCCACATCTCTACTGGATTACCTGCCAGGGTTCTGAATATACCATCAATTGAGGCAATGTTCATAAGCCAGAAGTAGTAAGGGAAAAGAAGCCTCGACGGCAACCTGTTTTTCAGGAGTAATCCGGCAACCGCAAGAAGGTGGAATGAACACATCAGAAGAAAGATAGTCGTGTAAAGTGGAGGACCGGCAAGAATGCCCGACAGAACGGTCGCGCAGAGAATGAGTAAGCCGGAGAACCATCTCAGCATTTTATGAACAAGGAGCTGCAGGAAAAGAAGAATTTTCCCCCTCTTCAGGGCTTTTCCCATCAGTAGAACGCAGCTGATTAACATCCAGCTGACTATCCTGACCATTCTGCGGTACTGGCTGGAATCGTCAGGAGATTGTTCTGCAGCAATTGCACGTTCATTGAATACACATGAATATCCCTGAATCCTTGTCATGACCGCAAGTTCGAAATCATCCGCTCGATTGGGAGCTGCAGGCTTGAAGAGATTTCTTCTCACCGAAAAGATCGCGCCCGTTGCGCCCAGTACGGCACCGAGCCTTGAGCAGAGCTTCTTGATGGTTTTCTCATATTTCCAGTAGGTACTTTCGCAGGTAGTCCCGTCCAGGCTGTTCATTCTCGATCCGTCAACGCATCCGATCCCTGGATTACCATAAGGAAGAACAAGCTCCTTTACGGCATCCGCCGCGAACTCAGTATCCGCATCTGTAAAAACAATGATATCATTGCCTGAAAGTTTCAGCAGCTCCTGTATTATCAGAGGCTTTCCCATTCTTTCGGGACTGCGGAAAAGAATAACATCATCATTCACGAATGTCTGAATAATTTCATCAGTCGCGTCAATGGAAGAGTCGGACCCTATCAGTATTTCCAACCTGCCGGGATAATCCTGGGCCAGAAGGTTTTCTATTCTGCGGGCAATGACGCTTTCTTCATTTCTCGCTGCGACCAGAACGCTTACTGAAGGCCATTCCGCTGGTTCAGTCCAGAGAGTATTTCTTCTGAATGAACCTATAAGGTATAGAAATAGAGGATAGATGAGCCATGAAACTGAGGACAGACCAAGAACGATCCAGAAATAAGCAGGATTCATACAATTTTCTCCGTCTGCCTTCTGGAATTCTTCTTTCTGAAAAGATATTTTCGGAAAGTGATGAAAGCTTTGAAAGTGCGTCTTCCCTCTGTAAATGGATGCCTGACGCTTTGCACTGCCTTGTATGCTAAATATTTCGGTCGAAGATAGAATCGCTTCCTGGCATTATTGCACCACTCGACCAGTTTCCATGAAGGGAGATCCGGGAGATCGACAACACAGTCATGCAACCCCTCGGAAGTGACCCATCTGTTGAAACTCCCGGTTCTCAGATATCCATGTTCTTTATACTCACGATAGAGTTCTGTACCGGGGTATGCCATCACAGGAAAAAATTGAGCTGTATCCGGCGCGAGCCTGACAGCCATTCTGACAGTATCCTCCAGAGTAACGGAATCCTCGCCGGGGTTGCCTGCCATGAAGCATCCATGAACAAGGAGCTTTGCTTTACGTGCCCTGATCGCGAACTCGATGTTCTGCTCAACTGTCGTTCCCTTCGAGATACGATTGAGTATCTCCTGGGAACCGGATTCGTATCCGACGATGATCATCCGGCATCCTGCGGCTTTCATCTTTCTCATAGCTTCAAGAGAAAGATCTGCTCGCACATTGGCTGTCCAGGGGATCCTGTTTCCGATCCTGATCAGAGCTTCTGAAACCTCCTCGACCCTTGAATTGTTTATGGAAAAAGTATCATCCTCTATAACGATTTCCTGAATCCGGGGAAAATACTCACCGAACAGACCGAACTCCTCTGATACATGGAAAGGAGATCGGACTCTGTACTTCCCGCGGTGCATCACCTGGGGCCAGACACAAAAAGAGCATCTGTAAGGGCAGCCCCTGCTGGTTATTGTCATCACACTGGGATACCTTGCTGCCGCAAAAAAGTAATTCTCCGGTTTCAGGTGTTTTCTGTATACATCCGCGAGGAAAGGAAGTGAATCAAGATCTTCTATCATCTCACGTGGACAGGTTTTTTTTATTTGTCCGTCAATTGAAAGAACAAGTCCGGAAACGTCGGAGAGATCTCTGTTTCGCTGCAGCTGATCAGCCGCAGCAGCCAGTGTTTCGTCGTACTCTCCCACAGCCACTCCGTCGAGGGAAGGCGCCAGCCTGAGACTTTGTTCAGGAAGAGCGCTTACATGAGTGCCGACCATAAGCACAGCAGCAGACGAAAGAGTTTTCTTCACCATCGAGGCAATTCGAAGATCGCTGTAGATGGAAGGAGTTGAGGTGTCAATCACGACAAGTCCCGGATCATACTCTGTGATTCTATGGAGGAGGTCATCCCCGGAAATGCCCTCCGCGGGGCAGTCCAGAAAAAGCACTTCATGTCCGGCGCTCTCCAGTGCCCCGGCGCCGTGCGCCAGCCAGAAGGGCCAATATAGAGTTCCGCTCTTGTTAATAGCGGGAGAGCGTGATGTTCTTGAGAACCTTCCATTCATGAAAGGCGGGTTTATCACAGCTGTCTTCAAATGACTGTTCCCTCTATTCTGTTCTGTGCGTGACCTTCAAAAGTCACAGGCTTTCTTTCGAATCAGGCAGTTTCCACTAATCCTCTGAGCGTCTGCTGTTCAGGAAACGACATGCGCTCGGAAAAAGGATCGCGGCAGCGGCAATCTTTGCTGTATCACCGATAATGAAAGGAAGAACACCAGCATCTATTACCCTGCTCCACCCGACAAAGCGGGACAGCCATACGGCGCCCGGAATGTAAATGGCGACAGAACCCGCAAGCATGGCGAGAATAGTCGTTGATACCGATCTGTCCCAGCCCCTTTCGCAAAGAGATCCTACGGTAAATGCTGCAAAAACGAATCCGACAATGTACCCGGCCGTAGGCCCGGCGAAAGCTGTCAGACCTGTGGCACAACCGGCGAAGACAGGCAGACCCATGGCCCCGAGGGAGAGGTAGCCCATAACGCTCAAAACACCCCGTCTGCTTCCGAGCAGAGCCGCGATGAGAAAAATACCGAATGTCTGCCCTGTAATGGGAATCGGATATGCCTGGATTTCCAATCGGGCGCAAAGAACGATTAAAAGAGTACCGGACGCCATGAGCAGCAGATCCCTCAGAATACCTGTTCCTGGCACAATTCTGTCAATTAAAACCATTGTTGATCTGTTAATTTTTTCCAAGAATTCACTCCCGTTTTAGATGGTCCGTATTAATTATCCTGAGTTAAGAGTCTTTTCATACGGGTCTGAGACTATCTCTTCGAGTTTAGCCGTCAGTATCCTGGCTGTCCTGCCCCAGGAGAACTCACCCGCTCTGACGACAGCCTTTTCCGAAAGTTCCTTTCTTAATTCAGGCTGTGATGTGAGAAGAGCCATACCATGCATGATATCCGTAACGGACTCCGGGTCAACCAGGATTCCCGCCGGACCCACCAGTTCCTCAAGCGCTGTTCCGGATGAAACTACAACCGGAGCTCCGCTCGCCATCGCTTCAAGAGCAGGAAGCCCGAAACCTTCCTGGAGAGAAGGCATGACAAGCCCGATACATTTCGAATAGAACTCTTTGAGTTCGTTGTCTGAAATATGTGAAAGCACAGTTATGCTGTCTGTAGCGGAGCAATCTTCCACATCCCGCATGAAATCTCTGAAAGCTCTGTCCTTCCGGACAACCATAATAATTTTCGGGAATGATGGATTAAGGGCTTTGAGTCTTGAATATGCGACCACAAGACGGGTCAGATTCTTGTATACGCGGGCATTACCGACATAAAGGAGAAAATCCTCTCTGGGGAAATCGGGGACTGTGCCGGTTCCGGAAGAGAAAAGGTGCTGTCCTTCACCGGTAACGAATGACTTGCCTGCTGAACCCGGAAAAGTTTCATCAAGTATTCTGAGAGTTACGTTCGACGGAACGGAAACAGCGTCAGCATGACAGATGGACTGTTTCAGTTTCTTTCTGAAAACCATTCTTGATATAATGTTTCTGATAAGACTGTTTCCGAAGTACCCCGGCTGGTTAAGAACCATCAGGTCGTGAACGGTAATTACTGTTGGGGTTTCAGGACACGGGCCGGCCATGGAAAGGTTAAGATAGATGTCTGCCCCGATGGAATCGATAAATCCCTTCAGGTGCTTATTCTCTCCAGGGGAGAAACGTCGAACATCGGAGAGCAGGTACGTAATATCCATGTCTTCGAGGTGCCCGGCGGCATTCCGATTGATTAGCACCCGGTAATCCCAGTCAGGTTTTTCTTCCAGCAGAGCATTCAGAAGACCCAGAGAATACCGGCTGATACCGTCCACATGTTCCTGCAGCGCCCTGGCATCGATCAGAATTTTCATTTCCATTCCTTCAGCATCATATTCAGTCAAGGAAAAGCTGAGAGAAGACTCTGAAGCAGGATGTCCCTCAACAGTACCTCTTCCTGTTTATCAGTGGTGAGCTGACACGAAAGAGACATCTCGGAACCCCGTGCAGTCCGGTATGCCCTGAGACGACCAGTTCGAACCGCCGTTGGCAGTACTCACGATGCTGCCGCTGCCGCCAGAGGAGGAAAGAGTGGCAATCCAGGCGTACCGGGTATCCAGGGCGCAGGTTCCCAGGAGGAAATCCGATATGGGGATGTTCTGTTCAATCCAGGTTTGACCGCCGTTTTCCGTTACATAGGCCTTCTCGTAGTCCATCGTGACCAGTACCCAATCCTGATTAAGAGCGCAGACGCCGTTTGCGTCAGGGCTCTGCGTGCTCCGTTGCAGCTCTGAGGGGATACTGAGTTCCCAGCTGCTTCCTCCGTTGGAGGTCGAGGCAATGGTGTAGCCGTGGCCGACAATCCAGGCGTTGGAGACGTCTATAGCGCTCACGCAAATGAGCGGGTATCCATCCAGAAGAAGCGAGTCACCCTGACTCTCCCAGGTATTTCCTCCGTCCTCCGAGCGGAGAATGATACCGTAATGCTCTGTCCCGCCAACTACCCATATCACCGAGTGATTCACCGCGTAGACGCAATCGTAATCGAAACCGTCGTATGCCGGGTCGGCCATGGATATCCATGTGCCGCCGCCGTCGGATGTGTAAAGGATAGTGTTGTCTATTCCCACGACGAACGCAGTGTTTCCGTCGAGAGGACTGATGCCGTTGAGCCCCTTGGCAGGAATGTACGACGAGGAGCCCTGTCGGTTCCAGGTAGCCCCGCCATCAAGCGTCTTCAAGATGGTGCCGTAACCGTTTGCCACGTCCCCCACCACCCATGCGGTGAGCGAATCCAGCGCCCTGACGCACTCCAATTGAACATTCGGGATATCAGAGCCGGATCCCTGCCGGTTCCAGTTTACGCCCCCGTTACCGGTTGCGATGATAAACCCATACGAATCAACAGGCGCTCCTACCGCCCATCCGAACCACAGACCTGACTCGGAAGGCCCGGTAGTATCGCTTCCGCATGCCGCCATCAGGAACGCAACGGTCAGCACAGTCATTATTACCTCGAGTACCAGGGTTCTATTAGAAAAATTCATTTCTCAACTTCTTTCTACCGGGTGAAAACCAGATCTTATAGCCAAAAGCACGGATCGACTCACTGTTCAAGCATAACCATACCGGCTGAGCCGGAAAAGGTTCAAGGCGGCAATAACCCTTCGAACACCCTTTTCACCGGCTTTGTTTCCACTTCCTGTAGGCTTTATAACCGTCAGTGAAAGCCCTGTTTCCCGTTATCACGGCATACATCAGATGCAGAGGAAGCCAGAGAGCGGTCCTGAAAGCCATTCCCGGATCGCTGCAATTAGCTTCCATGAAGATAAAACGATTTCTCTCACACAACAGACAGGTTTCAGGGGAAGCTCCCATGGTTTCCGCGTGCATGTGCGATACGGTTATCTCAGGGCATCTGAGCATACTGTATCCTGAATTATACATTCTTACTCCCATGTCGGTGTCTTCCCAGTATATAGGTGCATATCTGCAGTCAAAACCCTGAAGTTTTTCCCAGGCGTCTCTTTTCCACAGAGCACATGCGCCGGAGGGATAAGGGTGCCCCTGAGAAAATGGTCCTGTGACAGCAAGGCCTTTTCTGAAAAGCCAGCGGAAAGAACTGTCATCGGAACCGTCAGGCCGCGGGATGGACGGCACTGCAACCGCAACAGTGTTATCGGTTTTCTTCAATGAATCAAGCAGAGCCGCAAAGCTGCCCCTTTCGGGTACCGTATCGTTGTTCAGAAGAAGCAGATACTTCCCTGAAGCGATTCTCATTCCCAGGTTGACTGCTCTGCAGAATGCCGGCTCACCGGTGCGTTCAATAAGTTTTACAGATGGAAATTTTGCTGATATCACTTCACGAGTGTCATCTACTGAGCAATCATCCACAACAATGAGCTCACCACCGGCAGTTTGTACTTCCTCTACAATTGCAGCCAGATACTTCTGAAGAATTTCAGCCCCGTTCTTCGAGGGGATAACAACTGAAAGCTCATTCATAGCACACCAATTCTGTCAATATAGATTTTTTCACCTGAAGACCTGAAACGGATGATACTGCCTGAAACTCTCCACGGTCAATAGTGGGAGCGGCTGTTTTGAGGATATTTCCCAATAATCACATCGGTGTTATAACATGCAGGGCTGGAAATCATATTTATCACTGCAGCTTTTCAGGATGAAATTTGCTGAAGAACAGGAGGAATCTTGCTGAAAGTGGCTGTTGTTCTCGTTAATTACGGTCAGTGGAAGCTCACTCGTAAATGCCTTGATTCCCTCATGCGGTCAGAGGGAGTGGATATCAGAGCAACGCTTGTGGATAATAATTCCGCCGGAGAAGTTCCGGATTGGGTTCAGAACTGTTCAGGAATTCGGTTCAAGCGCATGAGCGAGAACACCGGTTTTGCCGGAGGTAATAACAGGGGTTTTCTGATTTCCAGGCAGGATGAAGCTGAATTTACGCTGTTCCTGAATAATGATGCTGAAATCGCTCCCCGCACCGTTTTGAACCTTGCTGAATTTCTGACCGATAATCCGGAAGCCGGCATAGTGACACCTCCCGTATACTATGCATCGAAACCTGAACGTATATGGAGCGCGGGGGGCAGATTCGTTCCATGGAAGATGAGATTTGACCAGAAGATTTATCCTACGAGGAATGATCTTCCGGATAAACCTGTAAAAATGGATTTTGCTTCAGGCTGCGCCATGATGATAAGAACGGAGCTTTTCGAGCAGACCGGCGGCTTCCGGGATGATTTTTTCATGTACTATGAAGATGCTGATCTTTGCCGGAAGGTCATACTCCTGGGATATTCGATCTGGCTTCTTCCGGGGGAGGAGGTTGTACATCATGTTGCGTCAGGAAGCGGAGGGGAATTATCACAACTTGCAGTTTACTTCTCTGAAAGAAACAGACTGATTCTATCGCGGAAAATGCTTGGCTCCGGCATGAGGGCTGTTTTTCTGATTTACATCAGTACCGTATTGATTGTGAAAACATTCAAATTTCTTCTCTGGAAGAATCCCCGCCTGATACCATGGATATGGAAAGGGTATTTCAACGGGTTGTCGGGCAGAACAGGTTATAGAGCTGTATTGAAAAAATGTCATTGACCGGGCGGATCTGAAAGGAAAAAGTGACCGATTCAACAGATGGGCAGGATAGAGAAATTCTGAAGAGGAAGCTTCTGGAAGCAGAAGGACTGGAACGGATAAAGATCCTTGCGGATCTGTCGGTCGCATTCAGAGAAACAGATCGCCGTAAAGCTATTGAATTCGGGGAGCAGGGCCTGGAACTGCTGGAAAAGACAGAAAATAAACAGCTGGAATCCATAATACTGAATGAACTCTGCTGGGCCTATCAATGTGTTGGAGAGTATCAGAAAGCTCTGGAATATGGTTTAAAGAATCTTGAAATAACTGACATAACCAATGACAAAATAAGCAGATCAGATACTTTCAATCGAATCGGCATTATTTACTATAAGCTGTCGAATATTGATAAGGCTCTTGATTATTTTCTGAAGGCATTGCGGATATTTGAGGAATCGAATGAAATTCTGAAGGTATCATCAATGTTGAATAACATCAGTATCATATACAGCAGCTTGAACGACGAAAGTACCGCTCTGGATTACTGCAACAGAGCTATAGAAATCTCTGAAAAGCACGGCTGTCTCACTAATCTCGCCAATTCTCTCAACAACGCAGGAAGCATCTTCCGCCGGGCAGACGAACTGGAGAAAGCACTGGAGTATTATCAGAGAGCTCTGGAAATAAGGGAGGATCTTGGGGAGACAGTGAAAATTGCTCGCGTTCTCACCAATATCGGGATGATTCATGATGATCTGAATAATCACGAAGACGCGCTCAGCTGTTTCTTCAGAGCACTTGAGATCGAGATGGAAAAAGGAGACATACATGATGCTTCCCAGACGCTTCTTTCGATCAGCCTGAGTTATGCGAGTACAGGCAGATTTGAAGAGGCTTATGAATACGCAGGAAAAGGGCTGTCGCACATAGATGATATTGACTCACCTGGAATAAGGAGGAATGTCTATCAATCCTGTTCCGATGTCTGCGAGATGATAGGGAAATTCAGGGAAGCGCTTGAATTTCTTAAGAAGTACAAAACACTCAATGATGAGATATACACTGAAGACAGCAGCCGGAAGGTTAGTGAACTGCGGGTGAAGTATGAATCCGATAAGAAGGAAAGAGAAACAGAGATCAACAGGCTCAGGAACGTAGAGCTTGCGAGGACCAATGAAGACCTCAAGAGAGCTCTTAATGAAGTGAAGCACCTCAGTGGATTACTTCCGATCTGTTCATCCTGTAAGAAGATACGTGATGATAACGGATACTGGGAACAGATAGAATCCTACATTTCCGACCATTCAGAAGCTCAGTTCAGCCATGGTCTGTGCCCCGAATGTATAAGGAAACTCTATCCTGAGATTACTGTGCGAAAAAGAACTGAAAATTCCTGAGATTAAGGATATCGTTTTTCGTATACTGAAATATCTTCTTGCAGACCGGACCCCACAGCTTAGACATCCAGTAAATCTCTTATCTTCTGGCTAAGGGTAGTAAGACTGAAGGGCTTCTCCAGTAGCTCCTTGTCACCCTTTTTCACGTTATCAGGTATGATGTTGTTCTTCGTGTAACCCGTCATATAGAGGATGTGACCATTGAAACCGTCCTCTTTCAGCATAGAAGCAAGAATAACGCCGTTGATGCCAGGCAAAATAATATCGGTAAGAAGTAACTGGATCTTTTCACCGGTGCCTTCAAAGATTTTCAACGCTTCTTCCGCTGACCCGGCAGACACTACTTTGTATCCCTCTCGGAAAAGGTATTGCTCAACTATGCTTCTCAGGGCTTCATCATCCTCCACCAGAAGGATGTTCTCTCCCTTGCCGGATTCAGCGGTCTGTACAGTTTGCTCCTCATCGTGAATATGTTCTCCTTCAACCCTTGGCAGGTACACCATGAAGGTTGTACCCACAGCGGGTTCGCTGCTTACCTCAATAACTCCGTCGCTCTGTTTAATTATACCGTACACCATGGCAAGACCCAGACCGCTGCCCTTTTCACTCAGCTTGGTGGAATAGAAAGGTTCGAAGATACGAGCCTGTGTATCTGCGTCCATTCCGCATCCTGTATCGCTGATAGAGAGCTGCATGTACCGGCCTGGATGAAGATCGGGATTGATCACCAGAGAGTGTTCGTTAATATCAACATTGCTAACCTCGATAGTGAGTTTACCGCCTGATTTCATGGCATCTCTTGCGTTTATCACCAGATTGACGATCACCTGCTCGATCTGGCTTTCATCAGCGAAAACACATCCTGCGTCCTGCGAGAAGGATGTGACAAACTGAATATCCTCGCTCAGCAGCCTGCTCAGCATCCTCTGAAGCCCTGATACGATCCTGCCCAGGTCCAGAACCCTCGGCTGCAGTATCTGCTGCCTGCTAAATGCTAGAAGCTGCTTGGTGAGTAGAGAGGCTCGATCGGCGGCTTTGCGTATCCCCTCAGCATCCGGTCGCATGGGATGGGTTTCGGAAATATCTAAAAGAATGAATTCTGTATGACCCTTTATCACCGTAAGCAGGTTATTGAAGTCGTGTGCGATCCCCCCCGCAAGCCTTCCGACAGCATCGAGTTTCTGCGACTGCAGAAGCTGAGCCTCAAGTATCTTCCTGTTGGTAATATCCCGCACCAGAGACTGGATGCCCTGTGAAACGCCGTCCCGCTCAACCACAGCAACACCAACCTCAAGCCAGATTCTCCCCCCACTTTTTTTAAGACCTTCGAACTCGAATCTGTCGGGAACGTCTTCCCCGGCAAGGCACCGCATTTGGTAATTCCGTACCTTTTCTCTCCATTCCGGAGCAACGCATCTGAAAGAATCCATATTCAGAAGATCATTCCTGGAGAAACCGAATATTTTCAGGAAACGGTCATTGGCGTAAAGAATCTTACCCTTCTGATCATCGATCATCACCCCGTCAGAGATATGCTCCACCATCCTGCTGAGGAAATCATTCTTCTCCTTAAGAAGTTCCTCAAGTTCCATGTTTTTCTTAATAAGTTCTTCCTTGTGGACGCTGATCTCCACATTGGCTTTCTGAAGCGATTCAGCCTGAATCTCTATGAGCTGTTTCTTTTCGACTAGTTCAATATTCTTAAGGCGGTGGATCTCCGCTTCCTCCGTCTGGTATTTTGCATCTATCTCGGCGATAGCCTTGCTTTTCTCCAGATTGAAGAGTTTCTTCTCAAGCTCACTCATCCTGCGGTGATATTCAAGCGATTTCTCGAAATCCTTTTCTTTCCCGTAGAGCTCACTGAGGGAATGGCATCCCTGTATCATGAAATCCAACGCTTCTGACTGTTCAGCTATTTCAAGACCCCTGTTCAGATATTCACGGGCATCGTTGTAATTACCCAGCTGAACATTACTTGTACCTATATTGATGTAATTGCCGGCAAGTGATCTCAGTTCTCCCTCCTGTTCACTGAGTTCCGCAGCTTTCTTGAAGCAGGCAATCGCCTCTTCCAGGTTATCGTTCCTATAGTGGAGGATACCGATATTGTTGGTGGCACTTCTGATCGTTCTTGTATCATCCTCTTCTATGGCCATTTTCAGTGACTTTTTCAGGTACTTCAGTGCTTCTTCGTCTCTGTCCGAACTGAGAAGAACCAGACCAGTTGAATTAAGGTTACTGGCAAGCTGTTTCCTGTCGCCGAGTTCCTTGTAAAGTGCTCTGCTTCTGCCAAGGTATTCAAGGGCATCTTCCTGTTCATCACTTGAGTGGTACACCTGACCGATGTTCCCAAGCACCTTGGCGATACCCTGCTTTGAATCAAGTTCTTCGTAGATGGAAAGAGCACCATGAAGATGTTTCAGAGCTTCAGCATGAGTAAGCTGCCCCAGGTAGGCCCTGCCAAGTGCATTCAGAGCTTTTGCTTCCAGCAGTCTGGACCCGGTGGACATTGATAGTCTAAGGGCTTCTTCCGCATAGGAACGGGCTTTGGCGGGGGAAACCTTGTAATTCCTGAGGGAAAGATCGATCAGAAGATCGATAAGCTCCTTACCGGTTACCGATTTAAGTCTGTCTTCCAGATTCTTTATAGAATCGGTCATAAGATTTGATTCCCCCTTCATGATAGAACCGCAGGAATTATTGATTCTTCGTGAAGGAGTCAATAATAAACGGGGTTGTTTTCAAACATGCGATTTCCGGACCAGGTCCGGAAACTGTGTCTTTCACTGTCAACCGTAGTTTTCAATTTATCCATGATTCTTTACCTGAAGTGACAATACAGAAGGCAGTCCCGATCAGTCAATACTATGAAAGATTCAATCTACCGTGCTGAGGGATCTGATATTTCGGCAGCCTTTTCCAGAAGATCGGCGATTTTCTCCGCTTCAGTCCACATA
>CBDVBK010000041.1:0-31975 GCA_965372215.1 uncultured bacterium
ATAGAGGCTTTTACCTGACCTGCGCTGCCACGCAGCGCTTAGTTCAACAATGATTCTACAGCTGCCGTATAACCTTGCTTACTAGTTATCTTGCATGAGGATAACATGGTGTATATCATGAGTCAAGTTACGTATATTGACATAAAATGGTAAACAGATGTATACTAACATTGGAAACACGGTGTTATGCTGCAGCTTTATATACTGAGAGAGGATTATATTGCATACAAAACTAGAGGAGTTTGAAAACAATCTCAAAAGCCAAGACTTGGTGAGTGATAGCCACTTACCTTACATGATATGGTGGGTTAAGCATTACTTGGATCTTGATCATCCGGACGAAGCATCTTATTCAGATGCTCTTAGTAAAGAAGGAAAACACGACTGGCAGATCCGACAAGCCCTGGGTGCTGTGAAGCTATATCGGCAATTCTCGACTGACGAGGAAAAGAAGGTTGTTGAATCCGATCAAGTTGATCCATTGGAAACCATGATCAGGAAACTCTGCGTGCGGCACTATGCGCGGAGTACAGTGAAGAGCTATTCCTCCTGGGGCAGAAAGTACATTGAATTCTGTTCTTCACGTAAGATGAAACCACAGCATGATTCTTCTTTCATTTCCTATCTATCCTTCCTTGCACTTAAGAAAAATGTAGCAGCATCCACTCAGAATCAGGCTTTCAATGCCATTCTTTTCCTTTTCCGAAATGTTTGGAACAGAGAACCGGAGGGGATCGATGCAGTGAGGGCGAGAAAACCCAAGAGGCTTCCAGTTGTGCTTTCGCAGGATGAAGTTGCTGTAATTCTAGGATTAACTTCGAAAGTGCAAGGATTAGTCCTCAAGATTATCTATTCAAGTGGCTTGCGGCTTAATGAAGCTCTGAATTTAAGGATTCAGGATCTGGATATGGAGAATGGATCCCTAACAGTACGGGGTGGAAAGGGAGACAAGGACAGAATAACGGTGCTCAGCAGAAAGTTGATTCCAGAACTGCAGAAGCATCTGTCTGGAGTAAGGGATTTGTACAATGAGGAAAACATTCCAGTTTCAATGCCTTCAGCACTTGAGCGCAAATACCATAAAGCTGGTCTTGAATGGAAATGGCAGTACCTCTTTCCATCTTCCGGGCCATCAATTGACCCGGAATCTGGAGAGATACGGAGGCACCATATCCATCCTGCCACGGTGCAGAGAATGATGCGAGATGCTGTTCGGAGGTCCGGAGTCCACAAGCATGCCACAGTTCACACTCTGCGACACTGTTTTGCAACACATTTATTGATGTCGGGAGTGGATCTTTGTGGGGTTCAGGCAGTCAGTTAAAAGTCCTCTAGATCTTCTTTCGTAATTGAGCGAAGCTCACTGGTCGGGATATTGTAGCAATAGGAATTTGGATTTTCCACCGTTTCACAAAACCACCTGAAACAGCACAATCGTTCCAATTAATCTTCTGATATCATCCATTTCCTCTACCTGAAACTGACCATACTTCCCGATCATGATCCTTGATCCACCTGATGGCGAAGCATACACTCGTGACCGGATCACCATTATTCTCATGAGATGTATACATATCAGGTCAAGTATAATCCAGGGGATATCTGATGGTGAATGAAACACTGACAGGTTCAATGAATCGATCTTGTCAGTGGACTCCGGGATAACTTATGTTCTTCCGGCTGATTCAATCAATTGGGAACGATGGGAGGGGACTCACAGTGAATAAAGCGCGTTCATGGACTTTCTGGAACAGAGAATTCGCTTCCCCTATCCTTCTTGCATCCGGTACCGCGGGATTTGGACTTGAGCTGTTGGAACAGGGTTTTCTTGATGGAGCGGCAGCAGTCATATCCAAGGCGACAACCCTGCACCCCCGCGAAGGCAATCAGCCGCCAAGAATAGTCGAGACAAGATTCGGTCTGCTCAATTCAATAGGGCTTGCGAATCCGGGTGTTGACGAAGTACTGGAAACACTGCTCCCACAGGCAGCGGATCTTCCATGCCCTTTGATAGTAAATGTAGCCGGCGAAACCGTTGAGGAATTCCCTTATGTCATTGAAAAACTGGAACAGTCCCCGGTTCCATTCGGATACGAAGTGAACGTATCCTGTCCCAATGTTGCTGCCGGAGGTATAGCCTTCGGAGCTTCACCTGAGACTGTAGAACGGATCTCATCCCTCGTGAAAAGCGTTTCTTCCAGACCTTTCAGTGTGAAACTCACTCCTAACGAGGGCAGTATTACAGATTCAGCATTGGCTGCAGAAGCAGGGGGAGCAGACGCTGTTACGGTCTGTAATACGTTTCTCGGCATGAAGATGGACTGGCGGACAGGAGAAGCTCTTCTGAACCGGAAGGTTGGCGGTTACTCGTCACCCGCATTGCTTCCATTGACGGTGGCAAGGGTGTTCAAAACCAGAGAAGCGGTTGGAATACCGGTTCTTGCTTCGGGTGGTGTCTGCTGTGCCGGGGATATACTTGAACTGCTTGCGGCCGGAGCAGCCATGGTTCAGGTTGGAACATGGCTCATGAGAAGACCGAACGCTGCAAGTGAACTGATGAAAGGTATCATTCGGCTTCTGGAAGGTGATTCTGACTGAAACTGATAATTTCACTTCTCATAATATCTCTTCTTCTGTCAGGTTGCGGATTGATATCCAGCCCGGTCTATCGTTCGGGGGGTATTTCAGCTTCACTGGCGGTGGCAGGATTCCGGGCGCGTGGTGTTGCCTCTTACTACGGTCCTGGATTTCATGGCAAGCTGACCGCTAACGGTGAAATATTCGATATGAATGCCATGACATGTGCTCACCTTTCGCTGCCATTCGACACAGTACTTCGAGTAACCAATCTGGATAATAACCGGCAGGTAACTGTCAGGGTGAACGACAGAGGTCCCTATGTTGGCGGAAGGATAATAGATCTTTCAAAAGGTGCTGCTGAAGAACTGGGAATGCTTGAATCGGGTATTGCGAACGTTATGCTGTCTGTCATCCATTAGGCGGGAATGGAGTTCTTGTTTTCTTTATGCTGAAGGTGGTTGTAAATGAGTGAAACAAGGTTGTACATCGCTATAACCAGCAGGGAAATGGAGAACAGAAAGGTTTTCTTCGAGAAGCTGAAAGGGCTTCAAGTGGGTATGAAAGTAGGGCTTGAACTGTTTGTCAGAGAGGGTCCTCCGCTTGTGCGGGAGATCTCTGAATCCGGATTCCCCCTGTTTCTGGATCTGAAATTCCATGACATTCCATTTACGGTGGCCGGAGCGGTCAGATCAGCATGCGAATTGAAACCTGAGCTGATCAATATCCATGCTTCCGGCGGAGCTGCGATGATGAAGGCTGCTGCAGAGGCAGTGGAGGGGAATACGAAGATCCTGGCAGTAACAGTTCTTACGAGCCTGTCCGGTGATGATCTGTCATTCCTTGGTTTCAACGGTTCTCCGATGGAACTGGTAACAAAAATGGCTGTCTCCGCGAAGGGCGCTGGTCTGGCAGGTGTCGTCTGTTCTCCGGTAGAGGCGGCTGCAGTGCGAGAAGCAGCCGGACCCGGATTTCTGATAGTAACACCTGGAATAAGACCTGCAGGGGCACCTTCAAATGATCAGAAAAGAGTAGCAACTCCCGCTGAAGCGATTCTGGCAGGCGCAACTTCGCTGGTAGTCGGAAGACCGGTAACGAAAGCAGATAACCCGCGAAAAGCGGCGATATCCATTCTGGATGAGATTGCTCAGGCTCTGGATAAGCGGTAACTGTTGAAGCGCCCCTGTAGTTTGAGGTTTGCTGCCATAACAGCTTTTCTCGCTGTCCCGGCGTTTCTTTTAATCATCCTGGGTATTGATGCGATATCTGCCCGGATTACATTGAAAGCTCTTAGAGCATTTGATGAAGCTGCCTTAATCGGAAGCGTTAGAACTGCTCCGGAGATACTCATTATCGATGGAGTTGTCCTTCCCGGAAGAAGCCTGTCAATCGACAGGCTTATTGTTTACTGGAGCGGAAACCCGTTCTCTCCGGAAATTGACAGTCTGCTCGCAGTCGGTGGAACCTGGGAATTGCATGAGCGTGATACTGATGCAATCAGGCAGCGTCAGACTCGCGAATGGCCACCGGGTAGATTCGATCACATTGAAATCATCCATGATGATGAAATATCGGTTGTATCCGGAGCATTTTCCGGAAAGGCACCCGGGGATTCGATAGTATTTCTCCTTGACAGTGAATGGGGCAGGGTGACAGGTATCATTCTGTTTGGTCACGAACACGACAGCCTTAATGTAAAATGGTTTCAATTCAGACGGATACCTGGGGAACTGTTCGCTCTGCCTGAAATGCTTCAGGGTTTTGAGGTGGAGGGAAACCTGAGCGCGACCTTTAACAATACGTTGTCCGCCAGCGGTGCTATTACTGAAGTTAATGGTGATCCAGCTGAAATAGTGTTCTCAATGAATAACACCGGCGGTGAACCTTACGTAAGTCTATCAACTGACATTTCAACTCTGAGAGAATTTCTGATTTCTCAGGCTGAATCATTGTTGGGTGATATCTACATTAATTTTGTTCCTTCCGGTACTGTTTTCCTTGAAATTGTGGACAGTGATACTATCGGAGTTGCAGTTGATGCCCTGCTTGATTCTGTCAGGATATATTCAGCAGTTCTATCGGATGATACCGTCAATACGATCGTGGGATTACGGTTCCAGAGTTCCGTATGTATGAGTTCACGGGAAGTCAATATCGATTCCGGTTCAGTAACTATCGGGAATGTACCGGTCAGCTTTGACATTGCCGGAAGGTTTGAGCAGCACCCGAAGTTCTTGATGAGATTATGGAGTGAGAATATTTCCGGCGAAGATCTGATTGGATCCATTCCGGACGAATTAATGGGCAGACTCACCGGGCTCAGGCTTGGAGGGGATGCATCGTTTGATATACAGCTCATCCTTGACTGGGAGGTTCCAAATAATTCCGATTTTCAGGCTTCAGTTGATATTTCCCGTTTAAGAGTGCTGGGCAGTCCTGTTGCGATAGGTCATCTCAGGCAGGGAGGATCATGCCTGATGCGTGACAGCTGGGGTAGAATAAGAAATATATATCTGGATACTCTCGCAAATCCTGATTTTGTGCTTTTTGATTCGCTGCATCCTTCTTTGGAGGGTCTCCTCAAATGCGCGGAGGATGCTACTTTCCGATCTCATAACGGTTTTTGTCTTTACCATATCAGAAATTCGATAAGAGCGAATGTGGAAAGAGGCAGATTCGTTAGAGGGGGGTCCACAATTTCCATGCAGCTTGCTCGCAATCTTTTCCTGGAAAGAAAAAAGACTTATGCCAGAAAATTGCAGGAAGTCTTTCTGACATGGAGGCTCGAAACTTATCTGTCGAAGAACAGGATACTCGAAATATATACGAACATCGTTGAACTTGGTCCGGATGTTTTTGGTTTTCAGGACGCTGCGAGACACTACTTCAGCGCCGATTTGAAAAAGCTTTCCACGAGGCAAGTGGCATTTCTTGTATCCATCCTTCCAGGTCCAGCTTTGTATTATAGATTTCACGAGAACAACAATGTGCCTGATTACTGGGAAGCTTATCTGGACAGGCTGATAAACATAGCGGAGAACAGGGGTTGGATACATACTGATTCAGCTGTTCATGCGATCGCGGATTCAATAGTTTTCATTCGCTGCCCGGAGGCCCTCTAACGTTGACAATCAGCACGCTTATGAGTATACGCTTGAACAATACTATAACTCGATAACAGGGGGTTGATATGGCCGCAAAAAAAGCTGTCGAACTAAGGCATGAAGGCAGAACATATCGAGCTGACAGCAGAGAAACATTTTTTAAATGGGCAAGGGAACACAGGATTTCCAGGGACGACAGTTACAGGGTTGCAGGTGCTGATAAATGGATACCTGTAACTGCAAACAGTGATCTTGAAAAGCTACTGGATCCTGATAACTGGTGGAAGATTAAGATGGAGAGTAATACATACATTGCTCCTGACTGGGATACCATCGTGAAATGGGCAAAGGAGGGACGTTTTTCCACTGAAGTGCAGATAGAAGGACCAAAGACCCCTCCGGGCGGTATTCTGGGCAAGGCATCCCCGGAACTCGCCCCGCACCTGCGAGAACTCCTTCCGGAAGAACCTGAAGAAGCTCAGGTTCGACTCCGGTTTGATGGGAGGACATTCCTTCCTCGAAATATCGATACTCTCAGAAGATGGATAAGGGAGTCCCGGGTTCCTGTAGAAGCAGAAGTGTCACTTCCGGGTGAAGATTGGCAACCTATCTCCGAGTGCGGATATTGTGAAGAAGAACTCTGGCCTGACGCAGCAGTGGAATTACCTGAAAGCGATATTCCGAAAGTAACGGAAAGTAAGTTTGAACCACCGGAAGCAGGAACGCTTTCTGAATCTCCATCAGCTTCTGAAACTGATGAGCCGGGAGAAGTCCTTCTGTCCGACAGTGGCGGGAGTGAGGATCATGCTTTCGAAACCATGGAAGAAACTGATAAGGCTGAAGTGATTCCCTACAGGATTCGAACGACTTATGGTGAGGATTACACTTTTGAAGAACCGCAAGATGTCCTGTCTCTTCTGAAGCGGAAACGGATACATGGCTTTGATGAAATAAAACATCCGGGGCTGCCTGATGGCTTCATGTCCGTCAATGAATTCATCGAGGTTTATCAACTGAAAAAAGGATCTTTCCTTGTGTTCCTGATTCTTGCCATTGTATTTGGCGTAGCCGGTGCCGCGTCTTTAATTTTTCAGAGGCAGGATGCTCAATGGATGATGATTGGCGGGATTGCTGCTCTTGTCATTGCTTTCATAATGCTTGTGCGGGTAATCTGGAAGAAATAGCATGCAGATCACAGATTTAATCTCCGCCACGAGAGACGGCAGAGAGGTAAAACGGCAGGATCTTTACGACTTTGCCTCATCTGTTGCTTCCGGGGAAATTCCCGATTATCAGGCTTCAGCATGGTTGATGGCCGCTTATCTGAAAGGTCTTTCCACTGCTGAAACCATATCTCTCACTCTCGCAATGAGGGACAGCGGAACAGTCCTCCAATGGAGAGATGGTCTGCCGCTTGCCGATAAACACAGCACAGGAGGAGTCGGTGACAAGATTTCTCTTGTCCTTGCGCCTCTTGCTGCAGCCGCAGGTTTGAGGATACCCATGATAAGCGGAAGAAGCCTGGGTCATACAGGCGGAACACTTGATAAGCTTGAGTCAATTCCCGGTATGAATGTTAATATTCAAATAGAGCAGTTCATGAGACTGGTGGAGGAGAACGGAGTAGCAATAACAGGTCAATCGGATGACCTGGCTCCAGCAGATAGAAGACTCTACGCTTTAAGAGACGCTACCGCTACAGTTACATCCATTCCTCTCATTTGCGCCAGCATACTCAGTAAGAAACTTGCTGAGAATACGGACATTCTGGTCTTTGATGTCAAGATTGGAAATGGAGCCTTCATGAAAACCGAGGAGCAGGGAACAGAACTTGCACTGGCTCTTAAAGACATCGCGAAAGAGTCTGGTGTGAAGGTTGAAGCATTTCTTACAGGAATGGATTTCCCACTCGGTTTGAAGACCGGTAATGCTCTTGAGGTTCAGGAAACTCTTGATGTTCTCAGAGGAGAGGGACCTCAGGATATTCGTGAATTATCGATTCGTCTTACCGCTTCCATGCTTCTGCAGGCGTATCCTGAAAAATACCCGGAATTAGCGGATGCTGTTGAATACTGCAGCAGAATTCTTGACAATGGAAATGCATTTGCCAGATTTATTCTCATGGCTGAAGCACAGGGGGGAGATATCAGCGCTTTTGAATTACTCCCGGAGGCTCCGGTAAAATTCGAGATCGCTGCCGGACGATCAGGCTTCTGGAATGGTGTCGATGCCTTGGTGCTGGGTGAGGTCGTTCGCGGTCTTGGCGGCGGCAGATACAGGATTGATCAGAAGATCAATCCGAGCGCAGGATGGGAACAGATTATTCCCGGTGGAATTGATATCAGGAATGGAGAAGTTATCGGACTGATTCATGCTGAAGATCAGGAATCCGCATATAATGCATCCCTTTCGATAATTGAAGCTTTTGTCTGGGATCAACCAGTTCAACCTCTTATCAGGAAAGTGATATGAATATGTTGCCGAAACTGGATCTGAATACTCTTCCACAGATACTTAATAATGCTGGAATTCTATCCGAAGACGGACTGAAGCGTTTTGCCAGATTCGATGATGTTACTGATGAGAACACGCTTAAAATCCTCGTTGATCGTGGTCTTGTTCCGGAGGAATCGCTTTATACTTTTCTGGCCGGAATGCTCGGATTACCGTACAAGGTTCTCGATCCGCTTGAGCTTGATTATCAGGTGGTAACCGAGCTACTTCCGGGAGCATATGCTCAGAAGCATCATCTTGTTATTTTCGGAGAGTATGACAACGTATTAATGGTAGCGACAAGCAATCTGACAAATCCAAGACCTCTTGAAGATCTTGTTCATCAGCTCGGCCGTGATCTTGAACTCTACGTTGGAAGGCCATCCGAAATAGCAAGAGTGATCCGGCAGTTCTACGGATTGCACGGTTCGATAACGGCAGCTGTCAAAGAGATGGATTCGAAAATCGGTATTGATCTCGGCAATCTCGAGAGATACGTTTCCAGCGAGACCTCAAAGAAAGTTGAGCCAACTGACAGCCCGATTGTGAACGCTGTCAATCATCTTCTTCACTACGCTTTCGAGGAACGCGCCAGTGATATACATCTTGAACCGCACAGAGAAGGTACAGTAGTCAGACTCCGGATTGACGGAGTCCTGCATGACATCTACAAAATCCCCAAGAAACTGCATCTGCCGATCCTTTCCAGAATCAAAATGATTGCCGGGCTGAACATCGCCGAAAAAAGAAGACCTCAGGACGGCAGAATCAGAACCCATTTCGAGGGGAAACCGGTTGAAATAAGAGCATCCACAGTTCCTGTGGCTTTCGGTGAGAAAGTAGTACTGAGAATCCTCGATCCGGCAATGCTTATGCAAGATCTTATGCTGCTTGGCTTTACTGAGGACGATTTAATCAGATATAAAGAAGCTATTTCAAGGCCAAACGGACTGGTTCTTGTTACCGGACCGACGGGAAGTGGAAAAACAACAACTCTTTATTCCTCATTGATAACACTGGCCACAAAAGAGAAGAACATAACAACAATAGAGGATCCAATTGAATTCGTTACAAACGAGTTCAATCAGATTGCAGTTCAACCAGCAGTTGATCTGACTTTTTCCACTGCTTTGAAATACATTCTCAGGCAGGATCCTGACATAATCATGGTCGGGGAAATACGGGACAAAGAAACAGTCCAGAGCGCAATCAGGTGCGCGCTTACCGGTCATCTGGTTCTGAGTACTCTACATACAAACGATTCAGTATCAGCAGTCATCAGGCTGGTTGAAATGGGTGTAGAACCGTATCTTCTTTCGACAACACTTATCGCAGTAATGGCCCAGAGGCTCATTCGGAAAATCTGTGAAAAATGTTCTGAAGAGTACACGCCATCACAGTTAACAAGGGAATCAATTGGTCTTGAAAGTGGTATTAACCTTAAGCGTGGCAAGGGCTGCCGGAATTGTCGCGGTACCGGATACCATGGACGTGTGGCTGTATTCGAAGTTCTCGTTATGACTGAAGAAATACGATCGGCAATAGCAAGAATGGCAACGATTGATGATATCAAGAAAATCGCTGTCAAGCAGGGGATGACCACACTTCATGATAACGTCCTTTCCCAGGTTCGACGCGGTATTACCACTCCGGAAGAGATGATGAAAATTACATTGGGGGTTGAATGAAAGCGCTCGGCATTCTATTAGTTCTGATTTCAACCGGTCTTCTCATTTCATGTGGTGAAGAACCGGTTCATGAAGACGTTGCCCTTGACGGAAACACAATCGAGTACGTGTCTGATTCTGTAATAGTATTACCGGATGCTCCCATGGAAGTAGCGCTGAAATTCACAAATATGCTTGGAATGAACGATCCTTCATGTTTTGATCTTCTTTCTGCGGGTTTTTCTGATTCTCTTCCCCTTGACAGTCTGTCTCCTCAGCAGATTTTCGGAAGATGGAGGGCTTTTGATGCCAGTGGCCGACTTACTTCCATTCAGGAAAGTCCCGGTGAAATACGGACATCTTACTATTGTACAATAAGAAGAATGGAAAATCCGGCGATCAATCGGATTAATTTTCTTTTGACCGATGACAGATGGTTAATCGACGGGTTTGGCATTGAACTACCTCCGGAGAAGGAAGATTCGCTCACAATTGAGCAGCTTGCTGATCTTGTGCTTCAGCATCCTGATGTACGTGCTGAACTTCGGGTTGTCAGGATGTTATACGATGATTGTTTAATAGATTCTATTCAGAGCTATGCATCTCTGAATGCTGCTGTTCAGTCCGGAACAGATTTCCAGGATTTCATACTGGACCTGCAGCCGGAGAGCTATGCACTCTTAGTTTCGAGTAATATCAGAAGAGCAGGGAAGATGCAGATTATCAAGGATAGAGCTGAAACTCGATTCATTGATATACCCGCTGACCTCGCAATACTTGTAAACATCTGGAGAGAGATGTCTTACATATCCAAGTCCGTTTTGAGAACCCGTCATGAAGCGATTCAGAATCTCTATTCAACAGGGATCTGGATTGAACCCGATGTTACACTGGAAGTTGAGCGTCTGGCCGGTTTCCAGAATTTCTTTCTTTCTGTCAGTAACATTGTTGAAGCTCGTGACTCACTATCCAGAACCTACCGGGTTGTGCTTACATCGGGTTCAAATGAGCCGCTGGCTCAGGCTATTATCGATCTGGACCCTCATCAGCTGGAACAGAAACTGGAAAACGAAGTAGGTTTAACAATATGGAGAGCTCTTGCAGTTGAGATGAACGGTGATAATGATCCGGAGCGGGTAATTTACTGGGCAGGGAACCTGTTCCTTTTCCAGGGCATACCCTCCGGTTATCGACTCGTCTGGAGAACCTACGAAAACTATGATAGTGATTATCATCCCGAATTCGTGTCTCAACCTTCAGGCAAGTATGGATGCCGCGAAATAACCTTTATGGGCAATAATGGCAGATACACCTATTTCCTCGGTTACAATGAGTCCGGGGAGCCACTGTTCAGAAGAATAAGCTCCGTTGACGATAATACTCTATGAGCTGGAGGAATAGTAAGGAATGAATAAGAAACTGATAGCTGTTCTCTACTGGCTATCTCTGACCTTCATTATCAGCATTTTCTTCAGTACCGGATTTGCGCTTCGGGTTTATGGAGATTGCAGTTCTGCGTTCAGCGACGCGAGAGGTAACCTCCTTGTTGCCGGACTCAGGGGGCATGAGCCTGCCGCCGCCACTCAGATATACGATATAAAAGGGAATCTCATGGCCACGGCATGTGTTGAGAACAGGTACCCGGTTACACTGGAGGAAGTTTCGCCCTGGGTAATCAACGGTTTCATAGCCACTGAAGACAGAACGTTTTACAATCATAGCGGTATCAGCCTTAGAGGGATTATTAGAGCTGCCTGGGTTAATATTACAACCGGGTCCCGCCAGGGTGCGAGTACGATTACACAACAGCTTTCAAGAGGGCTGTTTCTTGTTCCTGATCAGACGATACAGAGGAAAATCCAGGAAGCGTTTATCGCGATGGAAATTGAGCGCCAGTTCAGCAAGAATGAGATTCTCGAAATGTACCTGAACCAGATCTATTTCGGCTCGGGTGCTCATGGTATCGAAGCAGCGGCAAAAACCTATTTTAACGGCATCACCGCTGCGGAGCTATCCCTTACTCAGGCAGCAATGCTTGTAAGAATGGTTAAGAATCCCAGCGGATTCAATCCGCTTCAGAATCCTGACAGGTGCCTTGCTCAGAGAAATATCGCTCTTAGTGTTATGGCCAGTGAAGGATACATAACCCGGGAGCAGGCAGAAGAAGCCATTTCAACTCCACTAACCGTGAATGTCCATCGTCCCGAAGTTGAACAGGAATGGACCTACTTTTCCGAATATGTCAGAAAATACCTCGTTAACCGATACGGATGGTCTGCTGTCTACGAACAGGGGCTTCGAGTTTATACTACACTCGATCCTGACATACAGATACTTGCTGAACAGGCACTTGACAGCGTTTTGACCTCAATGGAACCGGTGTGGGATTCTGCTTCAGGAGAGTTCACGAATAATGGAGAACGTCTCAGGTTCGAAAGCTCATATGCTCACTGGCAGGCTGTACAGGATACTACTTCTGGAGCCCCCGATTATATCCAGGGAGCACTTGTAGCTATTGATCCACAAACAGGATATGTGAAGGTAATGGTTGGCGGGAGAGATTTCCGTGACAGTGAATTCAACCGCGCAGTTCAAGCTCGCCGTCAGCCTGGTAGCGCTTTTAAACCGTTTGTTTACGCTGAAGCTATTGAGCAGGGATGGTCTCCGGGAAGCACTATTCTTGACCAGCCTGTTGTGGTTGAACTGTTTCCAGGTTCCTGGCGGCCCAGGAATTATGATCATACCTTCCACGGCATGGTTACTCTGCGAACAGCTCTTGCCAGATCCTTTAATGTTTCCGCAGTTCGTCTTGGAATGGCTGTGGGAGTAGAGGCTGTTGCCGCAAGAGCGAGGGCGATGGGAATCATTTCAAGAATTCCTGTTGTCAGTTCACTCCCTCTGGGAAGCTGCATGGTTAATCCACTGGAAATGGCGCAGTCATACATTCCCTTTGCCACCGGAGGAATCGCGAGGGACGCTGTGGCTATACTCAGAGTTGAAGACAGATATGGTAATGTCCTTGAAGACAACGAGACGCCTTCAGCCGGTAGAAGAGTACTGTCGGAAACAGGCGCTTACCTGATAAATTCAATTCTGCAGTCTGTACTCCGTGAGGGAACCGGAACAGGAAGCAGATGGTACTGGGGAGGACCTTATTCGGGTAGACAGGCCGGCGGGAAAACCGGAACTACCAGTGATTACGCTGATGCATGGTTTGTGGGGTTCACTCCTGACCTTGTCACGAGCGTATGGGTGGGATACGACAACCATATTGTGAGGATGAGACTGCAGAATAACAGAGGACAATCCGGAAGCAGTATCGCCCTTCCAATCTGGACCCGTTTCATGAAGAGCGTTTTCAGAGATAACCCTGCAGACGGAACGTTCTCTTTCCCCGATCCTTCTGAAAACACTGTCGAAACGGCTGTGATATGCACAATTACAGGTAAACTGGCCACGGAATACTGCGGTGAGAATTCCAGGCAGGAGGAGTTCTGGAAAGGAACAGCACCACAGTATTACTGCACTCTTCACGATATTTCGGGCGGAGCATTTCTCCCGGACACAACTTTGCCCGATTTCACTGAATACGATATGAATTACACAGATAATGGAGCTAACTAATGCCCCCAGTATTGTTTACAATTATCGCGCTTCTCATTCTGATTGTTCTGTTTCTGGCCTGGCGTCTAATCAGTTCGGGCACCTGGAAGCAGATTCAGCTGAGGAAAGCAGCCAAACTTGCCGCAGGTGGAAAAACAGACGACATGATCACATATCTGAATCGAAACATGAACAGAAAAAGTGTATCTGATCCTCTGACAAACGCTCTGATCTATTTCCATATAAGATCGGGAAATTACGATGAAGCAGAAGCTGTCATAACCTGTGCGATGGAAAAAGGCGACAAAAGCGGAATGGCCCTGGCTCAGCTCGGATATGTCGCCGGTGGCAGAAAAGAACTCGACAAGGCTGAAGAGTATTACTGGAATGCGATTGAGCGGGACGAATCACTTAAACCGACGATGTATATTAACATCGCAGGAATGCTGATTGAATCGGGCTCCCGGCTGGACGAAGCGGAAGACCTTCTGAAGCAAGCGCTTGAACTTCGGGAAGGACCAACAAGAAGCGGAATTCATGTGAACCTTGCCATGCTTTATCTCAAGAAGAAACAGCCAGTTGACGCGAGAGTTCAGGCCATGACAGCATTCGAACTCATTCCATCCGGCAGCATACTTCTGAATACCAGCAAAGCTAACGCACTTGCAATCGCTTCGAGAGCATGCATAATGCAGGGTGAGAAAAATGAAGCTTCCCAACTGGCATCCAAGGCTCTGAAACTCATCAATGACATCCCCGGAACTGAAAAACTTGTTGAGGAACTGAAGCACCTTGTGTCGGACAGGGCTCCCGCTACCGGAGTACTCTGATCTGAAAAAAACTGTCTGGTCCCTGATCCTTGCTATAGCGGTGTGTACCGCGATTCTTATCAGTGCGATGCCGGAAGTGGATGCCGCCGTTACCACCATCATCATGCGATTCGCCACCCTCTGGTTTGCCGTACTGCTTGGTGTAATCGTACTCAGTGCCTTCCACCGTCAAACACGACAACTCTGACTGACTAATTTCTCCTCAGCGGGTGCTGACCGGTAAGAACAAGCCAGAGCAGAGCATACGCCCATGAGACTTTTTTCCAGCCGGTAAGATGTTTCAGATTCATCAGGGTTGGTTTCTTCTGACCGGCCTTCAGTTTTTCAACTATACATTCTTTGCCGCTGCCATTTCTGCTTAACACTTCAATCACTTTCGCTGGAACCGGAGCCCCCAGCGCATCGGCAGCGGTAACAAGAAGAGATGCGAGTGCATCCCCCAGCTTTGTTTCAGAGGCGTTCCTCGCAAATGCATTCCAGATTCCTGCCTCTGAGACCTTTTTGCAGAGCAGGCATGTGTCCACCCACCATACAGGGCGCATTTCACAGTTTGTCAGCATATGAATAAGTACAAGAAGCAGGGCGTTGTGCCAGGCGAATCCAATCAATCCTGGTTCCAGAAGCCTTCCGTTCTCGAACAGATCTGTTGGAAGTTTTCCTGGAAACGTCGCGGGGAAGTAGAATATGTGAGTATGCAGTTCAACCATCACCCCATGCCTGTACATTTTCATCTCGGATACAATATCTGCATTGAAGATACCGTCTCCCGGAGATCCTTTTGTCCAGCCGGACTTTTCAAAAATACTCAGAATTCTATGCCGGTATTTTTTCTCCACGAACAGATCTGCGTCGGCCATAGGCCTTGAACCGGGGAATGGATACACGCTGCGGGCCAGATCGAAACCCTTGAAAGCCCATACTACAGCACCCTCTTTACCTATACGTTCAAGAACCGGTCTGATAATCTGTTCCTTGCGGAACCACCCCGCTGCCGCGAAGAGGCTGATATCCTTTTGTCCCGTCTCCTTCGCTAGAAGAGGCGAAAGACCGTGAGCTATTCCAGGATCGGGGCCCGTGTAGGTTCCGGGTGCACCTCCGGACAGGAGCCACCTGCAGGCTGCTTCAGTTATCGCATCGGGTTCGTTATTCTTCATACAGCTCAATTGATACATCCAGCCACGGGATATCACCAGTCTTATATTGGTATCTGCCGCAGGAGCGTTATAGATTACACCAATGAAAACCGAAATCGATCAAAAGAAACTGATGCTGGGAAGAGCAGTGTCTCTTGTCTGGAAGAGCAGCAGAGGATTGACCATCGCAAATCTCCTGCTTACTCTTCTTCTTGGATTGCTTCCGCTGATTCCACTCTACCTGATGAAGCTTCTCATCGATTCGATAGAGAGTGTTATCTCAGGAGGAGATACCTCTTTCGGTCACATCGGTCTTCTTATCGGAATTATGGGCGGTGTCGCGCTCCTTATGGCTGTTGTAAATGCTATCTCGGGGATCGTTGAACAGACCCAGGCCAGAATAGTTACCGATTACATGCAGGATATCCTTCACGAGAAATCCATCGGTGTTGACCTCGCGTATTACGAGGATTCACGTTTCTACGATACTCTGCACAGAGCACAGAGCGAGGCTCCCTACAGGCCCACAAGTATTGTCAACGGCCTCATAAGAACCGTTCAGAGCTCTGTTTCAATGCTGGCTATGGTCGGGCTGCTTCTGACATTCCACTGGTTTATAGCTGTTGTTCTTGTTGCTGCCGCGCTGCCCGGAGTGTTTGTGAAGCTCAAGTTCTCGAAAATAACATGGAAATGGCAGCGAAAAAGAACGGAGACCGAACGCAGGGCATGGTACAAGCACTGGCTGATAACTTCTGTTGGACACGCCAAGGAGCTGCGGCTGTTCGGCCTGGGAGAACACTTCAGAGCAAGATACCGGGATCTGAGAACCATACTCAGGACAGAAATGCTCGGTATAGCCAGAAAGAGGGCAGCAGCCGATCTGGGAACTCAGGCAATAGCAACCTTACTGGTGTACGGCTCACTCGCTTTTATTGCATGGCAGGCATTCGGCGGCCTGATAACGATAGGCGGCATGGTGATGTACTTCCAGGCCTTTCAGAAGGGGCTGGGATATCTCAAAGGTTTGCTTGGTAGTCTTGCCGGGCTTTACGAGGGCAATCTGTTTCTCTCCAATCTTTTCGATTTTCTCGATATCAAGCCATCCATTGTTGATCCTCCCGAACCTAAACCGTTTCCCTCATCTGTCAGCGAGGGAATTGTCTTTGATCGTGTGAGTTTCGAATACTCCTCCAGCAACAGCAAAGCCCTTGATGATGTCTCCCTCACTATAAGACCCGGAGAGATGCTAGCACTGGTTGGTGAAAACGGTTCAGGAAAAACAACTCTGGTTAAGCTTCTGTGCAGGCTCTACGATCCGGTTTCCGGTATCATAAGTATCGATGGAACACCAATTAAGGATTTCAAAATAGAGGATCATCGCGGAAACATAAGCGTTATTTTCCAGGATTATGCAAAGTACCACCTTACAGTAAAACAGAACATCAGCCTTGGTGATATTCAGCATACCCTTGATGAATCCGCAATCCGCGAGGCCGCTGTTACTGCGGGAGCCGATAATCTTATCTCGAATCTGCCGGACGGTTACGATACGGTTCTGGGCAGATGGTTCAAGGGCGGCAAGGAACTTTCCATTGGCGAATGGCAGAAGATCGCCCTTGCAAGGGCGTTCATACGTGATGCTCCAATAGTTATTCTCGATGAGCCGACCAGCGCCCTGGATGCCAGAGCCGAGCAGGAAGTGTTCACAAAATTCAGAGAGCTTGTGAGGGGAAAAACCGCTGTCGTGATATCACACAGATTTTCAACTGTAAGGATGGCCGACAGAATCGCAGTACTGCATAAAGGCACAATCATCGAACAGGGAACCCATGAGGAACTTATCGCAAAAGATGGAATGTACCGCGAGATGTACACCATTCAGGCAAGCGCCTACAACTGAATTTAAATAGTGACAGGCACTATTTAAAAGAAATGATGGCCTGCTAAAACAACAGACCATCACCTGCAACTGAATTTAAATAGTACCTGTCACTATTTGATTACAGACCTTGCTGAAGAATCTCCGGATCAATGAAGCCGTCGCCACTGTGTCCAAAACCCCCACCTGTATCACAAGCAGTTCCTGCGGATAAACCATCTCTGCAAGCGGCTGACCAGCCCTTGCTTAGACCTTCATCAAGCGAAATGAGCTTTGGTTTCTCATATTTCTTAGGAAATCTATCCATTATTTACCTTCCCTGTTTATTCATTTCATACACGCTATTACTGCATTGTTTGTCTAATATTGTCAAGTAGTTTACCAGAACAGATTTCTTACAAGTTTGCAGTGAACTCTTACGATAACGCAAGGGATTTGTGAAGCCAGTGGAAATGGTTTTTCACCTGGTGTCTTCCATCTCCCTTTTCGCAGAACCCCGATAACCTTTAGAAGTTCCTCATTCCTGGATATTTGAGCAGAGGGATCCGTGCCACCTCTGTCTCCAGCTGTGTGAAGTTCAATGTTGCTAATTGATCCTTCTTCGATAGAAATCAGCCTGTGCACTACAGGATTTTCACTTCTGTAATTCAGTACGATTATCTCATCAGGATTCAGATCATCAGGGAGAACTCTTATAGCTTTAAGAATGTCGCCCGGAATTAATTCCGGCCACATTGAAGTACCTTTAACATATCCGTAAAAAATACCACTTTTTTCATATGTGAAATTCATTATTAAATTCTATTTATGAGATTTTTCAGAATATCTGCCTTTGAATACCTGAGGATATATGAAGGAAAATTTCTGCAGATATCCATTACAGAAGTTCTCAGTGGAGATCTTTCATCTCCAGGAAGATCAAGGTATGCCATAAGCTGGTTCCTGTGGAGTATCCTGTAAGATGCATATATTGGTGTGATCTTTTCAAGTAATTCAGGATAACCCTTTTCAAGAAAGACAAGCGCTCCGAGTTCAACAGAATCAGGGCGTTTCCCGGATTGCCATTTCCAGCTCGCGCATGGAATCACTCTCCAGATATTGTCAGTTCCCTTTGACACAACAGTGCTGTCATCACCAAGTACTTCAAAACCGTTCAATTTCAGGATTGCAGCAGCTGTGCTTTTACCACCACCTGAAGGGGCAAGAAACAGAATCCCTTTCTGCTCATGCAGAATTGCGGAAGAGTGGAATACAGCTCCTCTTCCGCTTACTGCCCTGGATTGGATTCGGAGAATTGATTTACGCATACTGATTAACTTTTCTTGTTGAAGGAAATATCCCAGCTTCATCTGCTCTCTGGCACATAAGATAGGACGAATTGAATTTTCCTGTTGTGTAGTAATTCTGCATTATGCAGTTACCCAGACATTTATTCACATGTATACAGTTGCCGCAGATGCCTTCAAATCGGGCAGGTACATCGGTTCTCAGTTTACGGAGCAGATCCGAATTCTCCCAGATTTCACGAAGATCATCTTTCAGAAAGTTTCCCATGATAAGTGAACTGCAGGAAAAACCAATTCCGCAGAATGAAATTCCTCCGTCAGGTAAAATTCCAAGCAGAGTATGAATGGGGCATGAGCCTGTATCTTTTATGCGATCAAGTCGCCGAAAAGCCATAGGAACGTCAACAGAAACGGAAGTGCCGCACTTGCTGTGGATATCACTCGCAAAATAAAGGAGCTTCTCAATATTTCCTGATGAAACTGAAATATCCTTACCTCGTCCAATGGGTTGAACAGGGTTTATTTTCAGGCTGGAAACTCCTGTTTCCTGGCAGAATAGAGCCATTCGCAAAGCTGGATCTACTTCGAGTTCTACAATAGACATAATCACCTGAGTATTAATTTCTCTTTTTACCATTTCTTTGACGAAATCGACTGTTCTTGCCCAGGCACCGGGAGTATTACGGAAACTGTCATGTTCCTCTTCATGAATACTGTCCAGGCTTACAGCAATTTGTCTTGGCGGATATTTTTCAAGAGATTTCCAGAGTCCATCCGGAACAAGCGTACCATTTGTTTCGATATCAATTATCAGTTTTTCGGAGGGACACTCCGCGGCAATTCTATACAATTCAGGGAAATCAGACCTTAACAGCGGTTCTCCGCCTGTGAACTTGACGTTTTTCAAACCGAGTTCTACCGCTTGATCAAGAAGATCAGCGAATTGGTCCGGTGTAAATTCACTTTCAAGTCTTCTTCTTGTTTCAAAAGTCTGAGAACTGCGTTCAGGTGTAATCCAGCAGTGTTTACATGCAAGATTACATTGTCCGATCGGATTAACGTAAAGATGTCGCAGAGGTGGAGTATTCATTATTGTTCCCGCAGGTAATTCTTCAAACAGAACAGAGAGAATTTTTTCTTTGAAGCGCCTTCAATTGGAGCGCCGGCAGGGCATGGACCGCTGCAGTAATCGAGATACTCACAGGTTTTGCACTCAGTCCATGGCCATTTTCGCAGGGCAGTAACTCTTTTGAAATACTCAGCTTCTTTACTTGTAAGAATTTCTTCCAGACTGCTATCCAAAAGATTTCCAAGCTTTTCATCCGTAAGATGATCGCAGGGGGTTACTGTGCCATCGGGGAAAACAGCGATCTTTCCAATGATCGCCCCGCAAACTCTTGCAGATGTAAACCTCTTTGCATTTCCGTTTCTGACCATTACAGCCCGAATAGCCAGTTCCAGCAATGTACCAGTCACTTTACCTGGCTGTTCCCTTGCTGCTTCAAGGACATTTCTGCCTGCTTTTTTTATTTGTGTTGGGTTGGGGTTAAGTTCTGAATCAGAATTTGGTCCGGAATCAATAAACGTGTTGAATTTAATGCTATTTCCATATCTGGCAGCGAGTTCAGCTGTCTGTTCGATTCTGTCAATGTTTACGGAATTTACAGTACAGTAGAAAACAATAGGAATATTTGCATATTTTAGTTTCCTAACACCATTCATTGTTTTCTCGAATACACCTTCACCCCTGATTGCATCATGTGTTGCGGGAGAATCTCCATCCAGGCTTACCATTACTGAATCGAGCCTGGGCATTGAGTCTGCAAGCAGTTCTGCTATTTCATCTGTGATCAGAGTAGCATTTGTATTGATATTCACGCGGAAGGGTCGCTTGAGTACTTCATGGAGAATTTCGGGGAAATCTTCCCGCATGAAGGGTTCACCTCCCGTAAGAGTAAGTGTAAACAATTTTGCGTCTGCAAGTTTGTCCAGGATCATTCCCCACTCCGCAGGGGATAGTTCACCCGGAAGTTTACCATGGCTGTATACACTGCAATGCCGACATGAGAGGTTGCATTTATGTGTTATCAGTAAATTTGCTTCTCTCGGGGGGATGAACAAGATCAGTCTTCCTCCGATGGGATCAGAAATTCAGTCTCAACAAGTTCATCAAGGAAACTGTCAAGATCTTTCTCAAGATCGGTCTCCTCGGGATAGAGTTTTTCAAGTTCGCACAGGATTGCGGTTCTGGTTTTGCCTTTGTCGATAAGATTGCAGATTCCCCATGCGACGTCTTCCACGAGTTTGAGTCTCCCCGTATTTACATCGAATAGTATCCCGCCTTCGGGCTCCTCCCTGAAAACAACATTTTCCGGATATCTGAACTTTCCCACATTACCGCCTTTTTCAAATGGAACATTGACCTGCCTGCCCGGGTAATATATTACTATAATAGTATTCTGAAAGGAGAATGGTTACAAATGCGAATTATATTACTGGTGTTTTTGTTTGCTGTTTCATCTGCAGTTCTTGCTATTGGGCTTGAACCTTCGGAGTTTACGCTTATTCAGTCCTCGGATGACGGATGGTTCAATCCTGAATTTTCAGGATGGGCTGGTTTCAGTCTGATGTCAGGCGGCGGCAGAACCCTGGGAAGCGGAACTTACATTGGAAGCATGATGTTTTCTCTTCACCCTGATGTAACCGCGTCCGTTGATATCGGTTATTCAAGGCTGTACGATTTTCATGGTTTTTCATCCGGAAGGGTTCTTGGAGCTGTAGATTTGCAATGGAGAGCTTCTGAGAATTTCCTTATTCAGCTGCATTGCAGCGGTTCACTTCCGGACTCCTCCCTGACAGGATTCTGAGAACTGCTTCATCCGCAACTGTTCCTGCCGTTTTACATTATTTTACTTTCTTTCTCGAAGGGGGATTCTCTTATCTCAGTGGGAAATCTGCCCGAAGCACTTCCTGTACTTCTTGAAGAGACAGTCGATGATCCCGGTAATTCCTGGTTGCTGTACAGGCTCGCATGGGTATACAACAGAATGGAGCAGCCTGAAGAGGCTCTTGTTCCCGCTCTTGCCGCCTGGCGCACCGAGCCCGAAAAACAGTGGTATCTTGCGGAGTATCTGAGGGCATTGAGAAATCTATCGATGTTTGAAGAACTGCTGGCGCATACGGCATATGTGCGAGGAGGAGGAGTATGCAGGTACTACCTCGCTGTAGCTGAACGCGAGATGAATATTCACCCGTCAGCTTCGCTGGAGTATTTCCATGAGACTTCTGCTTCAGATGATGATTCTACTGCCGCTGACGCCTGTATCTGGCTGGCAATACTGCTTCAGAATGAAGTATCCGGTGACAGCATCATTAATCTTGCATCTGATGCGGTTGAGAAAGCTCCATCCAGTGAGTTCTACAGATGTGTTCTTGCTGAAAACCTTGCTCGGAACGGCATGGTCGAGCAGGCCAGAGAGCAGATACACTGGATGCGTCTTGAAGGATATGCAGGTTACTCATACTGGCAGGCCTGTGCTGAATTGGCAGAAGCGGAAGAAGATGATGAAAGACGGATATGGGCTCTGAGAAGAGCACGGCAGAATCGGAATTGTCCTGATACTGCCAGGAATCTCGGCTGGGCACTTTACATTTCCGGAAGAGACGCGCTGAGAGATGGTGATCTTGTTCAATCCAGGGAACGCCTGCAAGAGGCACTTCAGACGGGTGATTCCACCGAGGTATTTGTAATGAAGTCCGACTCGTTACTGAATCTGATAAATGAGTTTGAAAACCGCGCTGCTCTTATTGATTAGCATTCTGCTGCTTCTTCTTGCCGGAAGATGTCTGCGGAGGCCGCCCTGGCCCGGGGCTGGTGAAGAAACAAAGGATAGAACTTCTGAAGTACAATAGTCGGCTTATTTCAGAATTATTCGCGGTTGATTATTATTGAGTTACTTACTGCTGATATTGTATATGTTATTAGATATGGATTCAATTAACAGGGGAATGGAATTTTGATCAAGAAAGCCTTTAAATCCTTTTTTGGCAACAGGCAGAATAAGAAAATCAACGAACTCATGCCTTTTGTTCAGGAAGCTGAAGAGTATTCAACACACCTGGAGACACTGTCTGAAGAGGAACTGAAGGATTACACGAGACAGTTCCGGGTCAGACTCGCTAAAGGTGAAATACTTGACGATATCATGTGCGAATCCTTTGCGGTGGTTAAGGAATCCTGCCGGCGGCTTCTTGGGAAACCATGGCTGGTCTCGGGCAGCGAGCTTGAATGGAACATGGTTCCTTTTGATGTTCAGATTATGGGAGCTGTTGTTCTGCACCAGGGTAGAATTGCCGAGATGGCAACCGGCGAAGGAAAAACTCTTGTAGCTGTTATGCCGATGTACCTGAACGCTCTTGAGCTTAATCCTGAATGGATTCCACTCGCACAGGAGGAGTGGGGCGATAATCCCGAAGACTGGGAATTTGAACCGCTGCAGGAAATTCCGGTGGGCAGGGGAGCTCATCTCGTTACAGTGAACGATTACCTTTCAAAGAGAGATGCCGCGTGGATGAGCGGTGTATACGAATACCTGGGATTATCAATTGGCTGTATCCAGATGGAGATGTCTCCCGAAGAGCGCAGAAAACAGTACCTTAAAGATCTTACCTATGGTACAAACAATCAGTTCGGTTTTGATTACCTTCGTGACAACATGGCCGTGCGTCTTGAAAACAGAGTCCAGCGAGAGCACAACTATGTTATTGTTGATGAGGTGGATAGTGTTCTGGTTGATGAAGCAAGAACCCCCCTGATTATCAGCGGTCCTGTTGCAAGGTCCCAAAACCGCTACAAGGAATATCGGAACGATGTTTATAAGCTTGTCAGAAAGCAGACCCTTCTTGTTAGCAGAATAGCATCCGAGGCAGATGAACTGTGGGATAACGACAACGTTGAAGCAGCAGCTCTGCTTTACCTGAAAGCGAGAAAGGGTGCCCCGAAACAAAAAAAACTCATTCGTTCCCTGCAGGATCCGGACAAACTTCAGGCAATTCAGAGGATGGAAGGTATTCTCCTCCGTGAAAAAAGAACTCATGAACTGGATGAAGATCTTCTCTTCTCAATGGATGAGAAAGAAAAATCAGTTGCCCTTTCCGAAAACGGCAGGAAAACACTTTCTTTAGATGACCCGGACTTTTTCCTTCTGGAAGACATTGGGGACGTGATCGCTGAGATCGAGATGCAGGATATCCCCGAGGAGGAAAAACTCGAACTCAAACAGAAGGCATATGTTGATCATTCCAGGAAAGCTGAAGCTCTTCACAATATCGACCAGCTCCTGCGTGCCTTCCAGTTGTATGAGAAGGATGTTGAGTACGTTCTGCAGGATGGCAGAGTTGTTATTGTGGATCAGTTCACAGGACGTCTTATGCCTGGAAGGCGTTTCAGTGACGGTCTTCATGAAGCTCTAGAGGCTAAAGAGAATGTTGAGATCAGAAGCGAAACCCAGACACTTGCAACAATAACCATTCAGAACTACTTCAGGATGTACTCCAAACTCGCGGGGATGACAGGAACCGCCGAGACTGAAGCAGACGAATTTGAGAGTATCTACAATTTGGATGTTGTAGTAATCCCGACGAATGTGCCTGTTGTACGGCAGGATCTGAACGATCAGGTCTACCGGACCAGACGGGAGAAATTCAACGCCATTATTACTGAAATTGAGAGGCTTCACTCCATGGGTCAGCCCATACTTGTGGGAACCGTATCTGTGGATATATCGGAGCTGCTCTCAAGGCTGCTGAAAGCCAGGAAGATTCCTCACAGCGTACTCAACGCGAAGCAACATAAGAATGAAGCTGAGATAATATCCCGGGCAGGGCAGAAAGGCGCTGTTACAATCGCGACCAATATGGCAGGGCGTGGTACGGATATTAAACTCGCGGAGGATATCAAGAAAGTGCAGGATAGCAGTGGAACAACTGTTCCCGGAGGTCTTTTCGTTATTGGAACAGCCAGACACGAATCTCGAAGGATTGACAGGCAGCTCCGTGGAAGAAGCGGACGTCAGGGGGACGCGGGAACAAGCAGGTTCTACCTTTCACTTGAAGATGATCTCTTCAGATTATTCGCATCCGAAAAGCTTATTGATTTCATGAAGAAAAGCGGTGGTGATGACGAAGGGGACCCCATCGAACACACATTGCTGACCAAGGCTATCCAGAAAGCACAGAAAAGAGTTGAGGAATACAACTTTGGAATCAGAAAACACCTGCTGGAGTATGACGATGTAGTTAATCGGCAGCGGGAAGTTATCTATGCCAGGAGGCTTCAGGCCCTCACGGGTGAGGATCTTTCCGAAGAAGTGGATGATATGATAGGAGCTGTTTCGTCGCATATTCTTGTTGAATCGATTACTGATGAAATCGAACTTGAGGAATGGGAACTTATACGTGGACAAGCGCTTCTGGGAGAGCTTTCAGGTACGAAAATTGATTTGTCCGATCTGTCTTCAGGGGAACATTCAGCTGAGGAAGCCAGGAATATAGCCGCTGACAGGGTATTGGATTATTACAGGATGAAGAAGGGAAGGATCGGACTTGAGCTGTCCGCTGAGCTCGAGAAAAGGGCTGTTCTTGGTTCAATTGATTCCATGTGGCGGGAGCATCTTTACGGAATCGATCACCTTAAATCCGGAATAGGGCTGAGAGCCTATGCTCAGCGCGATCCGCTTGTCGAGTTTAAAAAGGAAGCTTTTGGGCTGTTTGAAGAACTGCTGGACAGGATAGATAAACTTGTAGTGCGGCAGGTTCTTTCATTATGGCCTCGAAGTGCCAGAAGCGACATGCCTGAAAACCGGGAAGTCAGCGGGAACGCGATGCATCCATCCGCTGTTCTGCCAAACGTAAGCTCCCACGAAGGGGGAAGACGCCTGGATGGAGGTCGACCGGTTACTGTTGTCAGGAATCAGCCAAAAGTGGGCAGAAACGATCCATGCCCATGCGGAAGTGGCAAGAAATACAAGAAATGCTGTGGAAAGTGAAAGGAGAAAAGCATGGCTAACAATGGAAAAGGCGAATTCTGGGCATTCATTACGGGTGTACTGACCGGAGGTATCGTAGCGCTTCTCTATGCTCCTGCCAGAGGTAAGGAGACAAGAGATAAAGTAAGGGCGACCTCAGAAGACCTTCGCGAAAAGGGTGAGGAATTCTATTCCCTGGTTCGCGCGGAAGCTGAAAAGCTTATAGCAGCAGGGAAGGACAGGTACGCGGAAGTTTCTACATTGGGCAAAGAGAAGTATGATGAAAGCAGAGAGAAACTTGAAGAATCAAGGGAAAAGCTTGAAGAGGCAAAGGAAAAAGGGAGAAAAAAAATCGAGGAAGTAATAGAAAAACTCAAAAAAGAAGACAAGAAACCAGATAAGGAAAGTGCCAAGTAACAGACACAGCGTAATAATCTGGGGTGACGGCGCGGTTGGAACAGGACTTGCCGTTGCTCTTTCACGATCTCTGGATGTTGTGCTGACAGGTCCTCCAGGTAGCGGTCGCGGAAGAGTCCGGCTCGAATCCACAGGAGAGTTTAGCGGCGAAGCAACAGTTGATAAGTTCGAAGTCGGCGATGATGTAAACGGGAAATACTGCGTTGTCGCAGTTAAAGCTCCTGATTTAAAAGATGTTGCCCCACTTGCGGAAAGATCTACCTCAAATCGCTGTATCTGCTTTACGAACGGTATGGACCTTGAAGCCGAATGGGGCCTTTCGTGGAGTACAAGAGTAGAACCTGCCGTACTCACAGCAGGATTTTTTCTTATAAAACAGAGGTTTGTTGATACAGCTCCGGGTGAGCTTATACTCGCTTCTGATGGAATCGCGAGATCACTGTTCCAGGATTGCGGAATTCCAATTGAAATCACTGACAATATGGAAACTGTCCGATGGGCAAAGTGGCTTGTAAACAGTGTTATCAATCCTCTTGGTGCTCTTGCGGGGGTAAGGAACAATCAGTTGCGTCATGCGGGATTGAGTTTTTTGATTGATAATCTGTTCCGGGAGCTTGTTCAGGTAATCCCTTTTGATCACAGAGAAGCTGCTGAAGAAGAAGCTTCTATAATGCTGGAATTTCTACTTTCCTCTTCCGGAAACCGATCAAGTATGCTGCAGGATATCGATGCGAATCGAAGAACGGAAATCGATTTTCTGACAGGTCTGCACGAAAAACGGCTGCCGGGTAAATGCCCGACAGCCGCTGTTGTTACTGACCTTGTAAGGGCTAGAGTTTTACAACCCTTCTTGTAGTCATCGAATCACCGGTTCGGAGAACAACACTGTAAATACCCGCAGGTAACTCCTCGCCAATTTGCACTGTTTCCCTGCTTGTTACACCGCTGTAGATCGATTCAACGAGTCTGCCATCCATGGAGTACAGATCAAGCGCGCATTCACCAGGTTCTGTGAAACCGAATTCGATGGAAAGACAGGATGTGAACGGATTCGGACCCATTGAGAAAATTGCTCCTGATAATTCAGGTTCAGGATTCGAGTAGGTAAGCAGGGAATTGTCGAACCAGAGATCCTGAGGTTCAGGTCCTCCTGTTCCTGGGCCCATATAGAAAAGGGATACTCCGGATGTAAGGCCACCGTGTCTGATTACGGGCGGACCACCCATGAATACTGGCTGCTCTGATACGACAACAGGGCTTACAGTTGGCAGTGCTTCAAGATTCTCGGCGGAAGCGTAGTAGATATTCTCGGTAGTGAAATCAATGAATGCAAGAGCGCATCTTCTGCTGTAATTCATCACATCGATGAATGGATAGTAACCCTTGGAAATAGCGCTGGACACGGCCCAGTGAGCGCCATTATCCGTTGAGAGCGCCATTCTGATATCACTATTCTGATCATGGTAAATAACCGAAACGACTCCGCTTCCGGCCTTTTCAGACGTAATGATCGGAGCCGATGTGTTTCCTCCATCAGCAACTTCGGTTTCGAAATAGCTTGTCTCGCCGAAAGAGATTGAAATAATCTTGTTGTCTGAGATCCTTCTGTATGTCAGGTAAACCCATCCTGCAGGACCGGCTGACGCTGAAGGGAGTACAGCATCGCTCGCAACCAGTTCAGCTGTTGTCCAGTTGTCTCCGTTATCCGTGCTGCGGGTCATGTAAATGTTATGATCACTGTCATTACCAAAAACCCACAATTCACCTGTTTCAGGGTGGCATACTGCTTCTACTGACTTCAATGTATCCGCTCCTGTAGGCCAATTAGGATTTAAGAAGCTATCGAAAGTGAAATCTGGTAGAGTGAATCTCATTCCTTTTGGTTGTGTTGTAGCTGATGTGGCAGCATAATAAATTGATAAATATTCAGCTGGAATTCCAGCGCTTAAAACAAGTTCAGGATCTATGAGTAACCATGTACCGCCTGTGACCCATGTTTCCAATATCCAAGTATCTCCTCCGTCTATGGAGGTGAAAATTTTTGCAGTAGTACCCTGTGTACCTGTGCTGTCGATTATTGAGGCAGCGTACTGTTTGCCCTGCAGGTCGAATATTCCGGTGCAGTATGTGAGGCCTGGGCCAGCCCAGGTGCTGTTTTCAGACATGTCCCATATGAGGATATCGTCCGACCATAGTGGAAGCGGATTATCCTGTGGGGCTAAAACACCCGGTACACCTGAAACGAGAAGATATATACAAATGAAAGCAATCATAAAAAGCTCCCTTCAATTCACCCCTGGTATAGCTATTGTACAATTATATATACAAATATAGAATACAGTATTACATACTATAAGGCAAGTGGCGGTGAATCAGGTGCTATTCCTCTTCTTCGCCCATCCATATCCCTTTATCAAGAAGCTTCCATACAGGTTTACCTGTTATTTCTTTGAGATCTTCCAGTACATCAAGCTGTGTTGGATCGACCTGCAGAGACTGTGTAAACATATCAACAGCTTCCTCATCCTGCGCGATGATGGCGAACAGTCTGCCCATGGCATTGTACGCTTCGGTGAGTTCAGGGTCGAGTTCCGCAGCCTGCTCGAGCAATTCCATTGCGTTATCGATCATTTCCTGTTCATCATGTTCTATGTCCCAGATCTCCGCTGTGGGTATATTGTCAAGTAGAGACAGAGACCAGCAGAGCCCCTTACCAAGGTATGCGAGGGGATTATCCGGATCAAGTTTCAATACTGAATCGTAGAGGGCGAGTGCTTCCTCCGGGCTTCGGTCTTTCCTCATATGATCAGCCATGTTCAGTATGGCATCAATATCATTTGATTCTGACTTATTTCGATTATCAATCGTATTTCTTTTTTCTCGATCCATTGACGTTTCTACCTCCACAGGTGTTTTCACGGTTCCGCCTTCATTACATCCTGCGAAGCCGTTCGTCAAGCCCTGACCTGAATGGTGCCTGCACGACACTGTATACAAGCTGTAATTCAATTAGTATCATTACTCAATGTTCCTGAAAGAGAACGGAGGAAAATATGCTGGAGACCGATGTCAGGTACCTCAAGGGTGTCGGCCCCGCGCGAAGCAGACAATTAGCTAAACTTGACATACATACTGTCGGAGATCTTCTTCTTCATGTTCCAACGCAGTATCGTGATCGCAGAATAATTACTCCAATAAGAAATCTCATACCAGGAGAAGAATCGAATGTATCAGGGACAGTGGTGTCGAGGGGCTTATGGAAATCCCGAAAAGGGAAGAGCATGTTCCAGGTTGAGCTTGAAGACGGTTCCGGTAGAATTAAATTATCCTTCTTCAACTGGAAATACATTGCAGGCAGACTGCAGCCCGGGTCAGAGGTTATCGCCAGCGGGAAGATCGATTTCTTCAGCGGTCTTTCAATTGTACATCCCGATCTGATCTTTCTGAACGGTGAATCGGCGGAATCACCTCTGGTACTTCCTGTCTATCCGCTTACCGCTGGAATAACCCAGGGAATATTGAGAAAACTGATGACATCCGTCATTGAGAAATACATGAATTATTTAAATGAGATCCTGCCCTCTGAAGTGCTGAATTCATACGGTTTCCAGAACCGTGCTGAAGTTGTTCGTGCTGTGCATTTCCCGGAGGATCCTCTTCAGGGTGAGCAAGCCAGAAAAGTACTCGCGCTTGAAGAATTGTTTCTTTTTCAGTCTGTTCTGAATCGTGTCAGGATGAATGCCTCTCTCAGACCTGGAATACTGATTGAACCACCACCGGATACTTTAAGCGTATTTCTGAGAAGTCTGCCTTATGAACTAACGAATGCTCAGAAGAAAGCTGTAGGAAAAATAACTGAAGAGCTTTCCCTGGATGTACCTATGAGAAGGTTGCTCCAGGGAGATGTGGGCTCAGGTAAGACAGTTATCGCCGCTGCCGCATGCGCTTTATGCTGTGGAGCCGGTTATCAGGTTGCAGTAGTGGCTCCTACTGAAGTCCTGGCAGCTCAGCACTATAAAACATTCAAAGGGATGCTGTCGCCGCTGGGCATCAGATGCGGTCTTTTAACAGGTGGAACCCCCGGTTCACAGAGGAAATCTATCTCTGAATCGCTGGAGGATGGTTCCCTGGGTGTTCTGATCGGTACTCATGCAGTATTGGAGGATAATGTAGTAATTCCCGGACTTGGATTGTGTATAATTGATGAGCAGCACAAATTCGGTGTGGAACAGAGGGAGAAACTTCTGGCCGGTCGTCAGCTGTGCCCGCATCTGCTGATTATGACCGCGACACCAATACCCAGAACACTTGCTATGACAGTATATGGTGATCTTGACATTACTCTTATTGACGAGATGCCTCCAGGCAGGGGAAGCATACATACACTCGTGATGAGCAGAGATAGAAGAAGCGATGTGTACAGTTCTCTGCTGAAAAGACTTGAGCTTGGAGAAAGGGCGTACGTTGTTTATCCGTTGCGGGATGCTTCTTTGGAACTTGATCTGAAGGATGCTACAACATCCTTCCAGGCGCTCAGAGACGGACCGCTGGGGAAATACAACGTTGGTCTGCTGACAGGTGCGATGAAAGCAACCGAAAAGCTCGATGTTACACGTAGATTCGCATCCGGTGAGATCTCTGTGCTGGTCAGTACTACTGTAATAGAGGTTGGGCTCGATGTTCCCGAAGCTACTGTGATGATTGTTGTGAATGCTGAGCGGTTCGGACTGAGCCAGCTTCATCAGCTGCGCGGTAGAATAGGCAGGGGAGAAAAAGACTCATGGTGCTTTCTCATGAAGGGTTCCCGGTGTGGAATTGAGTCCGAGAAACGCCTGTCTATTCTGGCCTCAACTGATAATGGTTTCAGAATTGCGGAGAAAGATCTGGAATTGAGAGGCCCCGGAGACATAATTGGAACGAAGCAGCATGGAATTCCGGTTTTCAGGATTGCTTCACTTATCACCGATGCGGACCTGATCGAGAAGGCTTCTGAACTAGCTTCTGGCAGCGGTTCAGGGAAATCTTTGCTGCAGGAATACAGGTGGCGTTTTGGCCATCTGGATATTCCCGGGATCTGATGAATTTTCCAGAGGTTGTCACATGTATACTTCCGTTCCTATCTTTGTATACTCGGATGGATAGTATTTCAAATTACTGGGTACTTGACACAGGAGTCATAGGAAATACAATTTGATGTAAATCAAAGCTGACTCACAGCATTGCAATCAGAGGGAGCAGGTTGGAGATGAGCTTAGGAGATGATAAAGTAAAAAAACTGTTGGAGACTGCAAGAATGCAGGTACAGCAAGGTGAACGCGGAGAAGCTCTTAGGACATATCGAAAAGCTCTTGAATTCGATCCGGACAATCAACAGATATTGGACAGGATAAACGCCCTTGAGCGTGAAATTTCAGCAATGGATAAGTTCAATAAGAGCAGATCCACCAGAGTACACAGTGCTGGAAGGAACATCTCATCATCAGGATTCGTGGATGACTGTATTCAGAGATCAGATGAAGCAGGCAAGGCAGGCGACGAAGTAAGAGCACTGCAGGAACTGGAGCGGGCAACACGTCACGATCCTGACAATAAGCTCGTGAAGAAAAAGATAAGATTTATCAAGCGATCGATCAAAGTTAACGGATTAGCAGATCTTGTTCGAAGCAGTATGAAATCCGATGATCCGGTAACTGCGCTGGAGAATATCAAACGCGCTTTTGATATTTGGCCTTCAGCACCTGTTCTTCGCGAATTGCTCGATCTTTTAGAGAAATATCAGCCAACCGCAGTTACAACGGAGAAGAAGATACCGGAAACCGGGATTTCTGCTCAAGAGTATGCTGTAAAAGCAGAGGAAGAGCCTGTTGTTACTCCTATCCCTATTCCTGCTGGTCCGCCGGAAAGGGAAGCGGAAAAGCCTGTTCCTGACAAGAAGAAGAAAGCGGAAAAGCCTGTTCCTGA
>CBDVBK010000042.1:0-31545 GCA_965372215.1 uncultured bacterium
ATGTACTTCTTGCTGTTACGACCCTATCGTGTGACCAGTCGTGTCAAACGGAGGTAACAGCAGATGTCTCCTCTTATGAACTGTCCTCTTAACAGGGGGGCTTACGCAATCTCTGATAGATTAGGAAGTTTATTCAAGCAAATACAACTTCTGAAAGCCTTCCAGCGGATCTAATTCCCAGGCCAATATTCCATTGGGAGTGATCTTTGTCTTCCAACTCCAGCTAATGATGGGAAAGACAGCATGAAGGAGCAGATTGCCTTCAAGGTCATAGATATCGAAAAACAGATCATTGTGTGTGCCACGTCTTACCCAAAGATTCTCATCCGGCCCGATTCCAACGTCACTGATCATATTTTCATAAATTGGGGGATGAAGGTTATATGAAGGTGAACCACCCATTCTCTGGAAGGTATAGTTCATATATACCTCTTCACTGGCAATTTCCTCAGGCGATTTTTCAACTGGAGTCATAAGCCTTGTGATACAGAGTATTTCCATGCCGGTGGAATCCCAGCCTACCACTCTGTATTCAAATTCATCAACTTGACCAAAATACACATTACCATTTCCATCCCCGTACGAACTTAATTGATGAAATAATGAAAAAGCAATAGATACTGATGGATCTCTTTCATACTCGCTATTGGATACCACAATTGAATCTTTCCATAACAGAGTTTCCCATTCTGGTTCACCCCAATTGTATATTGCTGCAGTGCGTCGCTCTACATCTGTCTCTATATTCCCATCATTTCTGCATGCAACCAGTTTATTGTTAGTTAGCGGAGAAATATGATATGGGGAATTATTCAGCCATAAACTGACTTCCTCAACGAACTCCAGTGAATCATTAAATACGACATACCCGTACTTGCTTGGAGCATTGATTACAAGCCTGCCATCAGGCATAATGCACAATCCTCGAGGATGATGTAACTCACCTGGACCGTTTCCTCTGCGAGTGACCTGCTGTATGTAATTTCCCTGAAGATCATAGGCTTTCACACTGGCGTCTATTTCATCAACGACGAAAACTCTACCCTGATCATCAATATCAGCTCCAACAATCGACCAGAAGGTGTTTGTGGAATCACCCATTTCCTCACCAATCTCAAAAACAACCTGGAGGGTATCGATAGAATGGATGATCTGATCGTCAATAGTTGGTTCTTGCTCTGCTTCCTTGCATCCGATACCTAGGATTAGAAAGAAAATGAAACTATAACAAATAGGAGATAAGTAACTATCAAGGCACGTGGATATCCAGATTAGGAAGAGCTTAATTATCATAAATATGAAACCTATGAACTGATTTCTCATCATATATGATTCTGAATCAGCATTCCAGCAATACAAGTTGCCTTTTAGTTGCTCCCGCGGTTAGCCGTAATTTCTATGTCACTCGGTATTCTACATTTGACCTGCATTAGTTGCAGAGTATCATTTTTCCGTAGAACCACACTCAATCAATGATATTTTCCATACTCCTTATTTATCTATATATTATTATACATTATAGTAGCATATCGTTATTCGGTATACTTTAGTGTACTTTGCGTTGAAACCTTTACTACTACTGGGAGTAGTAAATTCAACTCCATTCTACTTTCGCTATTTGCTAATGAAAGGCTCCACTTCCTGAAATAGCAGTATTTTGCTACAGTAAGTTAGCATCCCCCCAAGTACACAGATCAGGTGGTTCCCCCCCTATTTCGCCACCACCGTCGCATAGAACTTGATTTAGTACCCCTCCAAAGTAACATTCTCTCGGTGGAGCACCACCATCTTTACAGTTTTTATTTGCGTCTGTACCGCCCATGCTTAGATCAATCAGTCCTGGGTTACTCCATTCCATACTACCTCTCCTCCATTTCTAACCGATGTCTAAACCGGTCAAGTTGAACATACCAATCAAAAACAAATACTTGTGAAACTCAGTTCATTCAAATACTATTTACTCTCAATCGCGTTTCAGGAAATATACCTGCCTTTTGAGCCTCTTCACAATACCAGTATGGTGCCCAAAGATTGTTGTTACGGTAATAGTTTTGAGCAATGCAACTCCCCTTGCAGATAGCATTCATCAAGCAATCACCGCAGATGCCTTCCATCTTGGTGGGAAATCCTTCGCGAAGTTCTTCAAGCACTTGTGACTTTGTCCATACATGCTCCAGCCTATCCTCATCTGCATGCCCAAACACTAAGTCTGGAACATGCTCTCCGATTCCACAGAGTGAGTACGATCCGTCGGCGAGAACACCAAGTATTCCCAGAATGCCACATGTACCACAACCGTTTCCATTATCTCCAAACATTTTACTGAGCGGTCTAAAAGCCATTGGTCGTGTATATACTAATCTAAGATCAGTTGTAGTTGATAAGCAATCCTCTACCCAAATCCCAAGCTCATAAAGTTCTTCAATGGTAAGGGTCTCCATTGCCTTATGCATTGCATCTCCCCGAGCAGTAGGCTGTACAGGATTGAACTTCACTGAACTTGCCTCTAATTGTTCAGCAAGGCGAACAATAGGCTCAACATGTTCTTTGTTCTTCCGCATAACGGACATGATGATTTGGGGGTTTACTCCAGCCTTAACCAGATTCCTTACTCCCGCCAGAGCTGCTTCGAAAGAGCCATCCACACCTCGAACCCAATCATGTGTTTCTGCATCAAAACCATCTAAACTGACTGAAACCGAAAGCTTATCAGTACTTTCCCGCATCTTATCAGCTATTTCAGGTGTACAGAGAATACCGTTTGTCTCTACTGCAAGGTTAAGTTTCTCGCATCGTACTGTTTCCAAGATTTCGTTAATTTGGGGATGAAGCAGCGGTTCACCACCTGTTAACTTAATTCCTAAAAGCCCTAGCGGTTTTGCCTGTTTGAGGATAGAATGGAATAACTCCAGATCAAGGACAGGAAGATTATTGTCAGGGGACTGGTATTCAGGAGCTATCCAGCAATGACGGCACTTAAGATTACATCCCTTGGTCAGATAAAAATATATTTGTCTCAGGGGAAAAGTTTGCTCTTCTTTTGCTTCTGTTGGTTTCTTTTTCATTATATAATCTTCGGTAACCTTCCTCCGGCTTCCAAAAACCGTTTTAAGCAGGCATCAGGACTTGGATGATTCTCTTCACCAGTAATGGTGTATGCCAGTGCCGGGCAGTTACCCCTACAGTACGGAATGTATTCACACCCTTGACAGAAATCGAAAACATTGAGAGGTATATCTCTTCGCTCTCTTAATCTGATTAATTCAGGGTGATCCTGCCAGATTTCTCTAAGATTGTCCCGATTGATACGGCCAAGTTCGATATGTCCCATCTGACTGCATGGCACCATAACTCCGTCTGCCAAGATGGTCATCTCTGAAAACACTCCTCCGCACGATCGCAAGTAGCCGCAATTCGAATGATTCTTCTGTTTATTCTTTCGCGCTTGTTCCATTTCAGACCATGTTTGTGCTTCTGCCAGAGGACCAGCTGCAGCACTAATACGACCTTTGTACTTCTTGTTTAACTGGAGCAGTGTCTCCATAGCGTATGAACGCTCATCAATAGTGAGCTGCACTTCTTCTGAATTAGACCTGCAACGACCAAAATAGGAAGCAGCATTGGTTGAAAAACTTGGAAGCTTGAGCTCTTCTAGGAGAAAACGGGCAATCCCCTCAAGGTCATACACATTCTGCCTGTGGATTGTAACCCTAACTCCTACAGAAATGTTATGTCTTTGGAGAAATCTCAAACCAGTAACTGCCCTTTTAAAACTTCCGTCACCACGAAAAACATCATGACATTCTGGATATGAACCGTCAATGGAGATTTGTATAGAATCACAGCGCTCCGTCGAAGCAATGAACTCTGCCATATTATTTGTTATTAAAGTACCATTACTCGCAATATTGAATCGCATTCGGTTTCGAATAATGCCTTTGATAAGTTCTTTGAGGTCGTCCCGCAAAAAGGGCTCCCCGCCTCCGATACCCGCGGATAGAACGGCACATCTGTTAAGCTCATCAAAAAAATTTAGCCAATCATCTGTAGGCAAGTCACTTATTATATCCTCTTTAAAATCAGAGCAATACTTGCACATGAGATTGCATCTATTTGTAATATGCAGGTGAACTGATCTTGGAGTCTTCATCACCTTCAAATCAATCCTGCTCCTTCGATGACAAATATGTAGCCATCCCTCTTTTAATGAGATCATCTACAAAATCATGTACAAGCATGTCCGCATCGTCAGGCACATTTATGCAATTTAATCGTAGATCAGCAATAATCTTGTCCAGTGTTTTAGTACCATCAAGGCGCTTGTAGATGAATACACTTATTGGATTAAGGCCGAATGCATTAGAAGTAGCTGGGTCAAAGAGAATGGCCCAGTCATCGTACTCTTCTCTAAGCACAATCGAAGGATTTGCTATTACTTTATTCCCGTGCTTCATTGCTTCCTTTCAATTAACATAAGAAGATAAGTGTATATATTGACTGATTAATACTTCAATGTCAATAGATCATATCACTAGATAAGTGTATATATTGACTGATTAATACTTCAATGTCAATAGATCATATCACTAGAAATAATGGTTGGACCACACAACCAGACGGTTATATATCGTTAGTTGTAAGTGCTAAACGATAACCGTACCAGAAGGGTGGTCCGAATGTTCATACGTTATGTAGGCCTCGATGTCCATAAGGACAGCATCAAGATTGCTGTTGCAGAAGAGGGACGTGATAAGGCCCGGTTCCTGGCATCGATTCCGAGTGATACAGGTAGTCTTTTGAAAAAGTTTCGCAAGCTTGGTTCTACTGATGCTATTCAGTGCTGCTACGAGGCGGGTCCGGGAGGTTATACCCTTTATAGAGCTTTATCGCTTGCCGGTGTTGATTGCCGCGTGATAGCCCCCTCCTTGATACCGAAACAAAGCGGCAGGAGAATAAAGACAGATCGTCTTGATGCAGCGAATCTCGCACATTATCTGAGATCGGGAGATCTTGTGGAAGTATGGGTGCCCGATTGTAAGACAGAGAGCATGCGCAATCTTGTGCGTCTACGAGAAGATGCCAGGGGTGCCCGTCAGAAATCCCGTCAGCAGCTTAACAGTTTTCTTCTCCGAAGTGGTCGTGTTTATCCACGGAAGACTCGATGGATAAAGAGTCATATGCGTTGGATTCGCTGGCAGCACTTCGAAGAAGAAGCTGACAACGCCACACTCGCTGACTATCTCAGAACGGTGGAATTGTCCGACAATCGAATAGAGAACATAGAGGAGGATCTTCGTCTTCAGTGCAGGAACTGGAAACTCAATCCATTGGTCCGTAATCTTCAGGCTCTTCGTGGTATCGACTTCCTGTCAGCGGTGGTGATAGCAGCGGAGACAGGTGATCTTCGGAGGTTTGGGACTGCAGGACAGCTGATGGCCTACTACGGACTTGTTCCGTCAGAACATTCTTCTGGTCCTAGAGAAAAGCGCGGCAGCATTACTCGTTGCGGTAACAGTTTTGTCAGGCGCCTTCTTGTAGAGGCAGCCTGGCACTACAGGCACCGCCCGAGTATGTACCGTGTCCTCAGATTGAGAAGTGAAGATCTGGATCAGAAAGTGCTTGACATTGCCTGGAAAGCCCAAGTACGTCTTCACAGGAAGTACATGCGACTCTTGATGAATGGTAAGCTTAAGAATAAAGTGTGTGTTGCAGTTGCTCGAGAACTTGCGGGTTTTATCTGGGCAATTGGTAGAGAGTTATAAGAAGTGATCGGAACAGCAGTCGGTGAAACATCCGGGAAGGGAAATCCTCGGCCGGGTTATGTGCGCGGCTCAGTGCTGTATGCACGATACTAGATTGAGGTAACCCCTGACGAATAAATGAAATGCGGTAACCAACCCGCGAATATCAGCATGATCAAACCGTCGATTGACTGAACTGAGTGCTGTTCCGGTCCGAACAAGAGAGGAGACAAATTACGAGATGCGATTATTGCCCATTGACGGGTCCAACCATATCAGCCCGTATCCGTCACCAGCTATGCTAAGATCCGTCTGAAGTCACCGATTTGATTGTTGCGATGATTTCAGACGGTATTTTCTACTCTTTTCGAATTTGATGGACCCATATCGACGATTGGAACCGTCTTTTACAGGAATCCATTTCGTAAAATAGATCTCTACAACTACCCTTGTGAGCATAATAATACAAGTCATTGATTCAGATGGGATTACACCTGAAGTCTCTGCAGATTCAGGAATGTTTTTTCGAAGATTAGTTTGTACGGATAACCGCTGGACATGGACAGGTGTGCTCTGCGAACGCTGATTTTAACCAACGCTCCTATCTTGAATTACTTCAAACGGATCGAATCACATCTGGCTCTGGCCATCTCAGTTCCCCTGAGTGCAAAAGACCGGATTCCATTCAACAGGATGTATGCAAGGCCGGATAACCATACACGGAGCTGATTCGATCGCAACCAGTGGGTACTGGTTCGTAAGCCCCCCTGTTAAGAGGACAGTTCATAAGAGGAGACATCTGCTGTTAACATTTCCCTGTAAACAGTTGGCGGCAAGCCCCCAAGAGAGCTATGTGGCTGCCATTCATTGTAACTTCTCATCCAATTCTCTGTAATTTTTCGAACACGATCCAGACTATCGAACAAATAAGCGTTCAATACCTCCTCACGATAAGTGCGATTGAATCTTTCTATGTAAGCGTTCTGGTTGGGTTTTCCGGGTTCGATGTGTCTCAGTTCAACTCCATTCTCTTCACACCACTGGGCAAGCACCTGGCTGATGAATTCAGGGCCATTATCACATCTAATTGCATCAGGTAGACCTCTCCAGGTTTTTAGTCTTTCCAGGGCTTCCACCACTCTTGCTCCGGGGAGAGACGTATCTATCTCGATGTGGAGGATCTCCCTGACGCCCTCATCCATGATGTTCAGTGTTCTGAATCGCTTTCCGAAGTAAAGAGAATCGCTCATGAAGTCCACTGACCAAACAGCATTTGGACGGTCTGGCACTTCCATGGGTAGCGGATCTCTGATTGGCAGTCTTTTCTTAGTTTTTCTGCGAATGTTCAAGCCCAACTCCCTGTAAATCCTGTAGACTCGCTTGTGATTCCACTTGTGCCCATCCAGCCTAAGTCTGTTGTAGCATAAATAGAATCCCCATCTGGGTTTCTTCTCCACACAAGCTCCTGAAGGGCATCTATTACCTCTCGATCCCTCTCAAGCCTGTCTATTGGCTCACGGTACCAGGCTGATCTGGATAGACCAACTGCAGCACAGGCCTTCACTACACTCAATCCCTGATCCGCCACCAGAAAAGATGCTGATTCCCGGCGTTCCGGTGGCGTTAGAGCTTTTTTGAGATTAATTCCTTCAGGGCATCGTTCTCTAGGCTGAGATCGGAATACATGCGTTTCAGACGACTGTTCTCAGCCTCAAGCTCTTTCAATCGTATGACATCCGGAACACCCATTCCGCCATACTTCTTTTTCCAGTTGTAGAAAGTGTTCCCACAGATTCCATGCTTACGGCACACCTCTGTGACTGCCATTCCTGCATCTGCTTCTGCAAGAATTGCCACTATCTGTGTCTCTGTGAATCTTGATCTTTTCAACTCGACCTCCTGGATTGGTTTTCGCAGAAAGTCTCATTCTAATAACTGTCGCTCAAACGGGGGAGGCTACGTGGGCAGTATGGTCAGTTTCAGGCAGGAATCGGAGGTTAGATTTGGAAATATGATGTTTCGGAAAGATTCCCGGAACGGTTTGGAATCAAGATTCTTATTGCTCTAGCTTATAGTTCGAACAATATGATCTTTGTTAAGTCTGCACCGTAATGACCATAGAACAATGAATAAGATAATCACTATTGCAAGAACAGAAATTGCTATGGGCCACGTAATTAGATTGTCACCTGGATGCATGCTACCAGTTAATGTCCGAATAGCATAAGATCCACCAAATACGCTTCCAAATCCGGTAAAAAAAACAAGACTTTGTACAGTATTAACACGCTTCACATTTAAAGAGAGAAACCCAAGGAAAGAAACAACTAAAAATGCGAGAAGCGGACTACCTATGAATGCGATGAGTAAAACCGGAAGAGGAGGTTGAAAGTTACCTCCTATCTGATGTCCCCAAAGCCCAATCATGATTAATGATGTAATTAATACAAAGGGATATATCATTACAAACATTGATAGACACTTACCCAACCATATTTGCTCGATACGAAGTGGTGTTGTCAGTAATACTTCCATCTGGCCTAGTAATTTTTCTGCAGTGAAGAGTTGTGTGAATATATATAGCGCCATAAATACAAATGAAGAAAATGGGTATAATGTCAAAATTGAATGAGAAAAGAGATCAAACATGTACTGCGCAACCTCAGTGGATTCTTCAGTAATTTGGTTGATTGCACTTGAGGTTGTAGTAACACCGATCCATATAAAAAAGACACAAGATATGATATTGCTAACCCAATATACTGGCTGGCGTATTGTATATTTAATTTCTTTACGAATAAGGATAGTTAATGGATTTGTCATGAATTCTCCAAAGGCTTATTCTGTGATTGCCGACGAGTCATAATATCATAATATACATCTTCTAGAGATCGTATATTGTGTTCAATATTATGTATCATTGCACCATTAGTAGCTAATAAATTAATGATATCAGAAATCATATCATGACTTGTTAATCTGAGATATAGGAAATCATTCTGTAATTCAAGACTTTGAACAAAAGGTAACATTTCAACTTTTTTGTATAATGAATCTGCAAGAAAGCACCCATTGTTAAGCTTCAACTGTATTGCCAATTCAGGTTGTGGATTAAGAAGTTCTGTTACAGTACCAGAAGTTACTTCCCGACCCTTCTCTATTATTAGAACACGATTGCATAATTTTTCTACTTCCTCTAAATCGTGGGATGAAAGAAAGATTGTGCATTCTCCGGAAGATACTAAATCCTCAAGAATTGTTCGTATATGAACCCGAGCTATAGGATCAAGCCCACTTGTTGGTTCATCTAAGAACAACACCTCAGGGTGACAAAGTAGTGCTCTTGCAATTGCAATTTTCCGGCGCATACCTTTGGAGTAAGTCCTGGTTAGTGATTGAGAGGGGGTGCCAATATCAACAAGGTCAATGGCTTCACTGACACGCTTCGATACATCCACTCCACGCAAACCGTATAGCTGAGCCCAATATACAAGGTTTTCCCAACCAGTCATGTTTGGATATATTGCGTCTTTTTCAAGTAGTACACCAATGCGACGGCGAAGTGACTGGAGCGACGAAGAATCAGGATAAGGATTTTCCCCAAGCAGCGATACACTACCTGAATCAGGTTTTAGAAGCCCAAGAATCAACCGAATTGTCGTTGTTTTACCAGATCCATTATGTCCTAGATATCCAAATACTTCTCCTTTAGTGACTGTAAACGTGACTCCATCAAGAGCTTTTGCATATTCGAAGCTCTTGCATAATTTTGTTACTTCTATTACATCATTATTCATATATTAGTTCTCAATAAAAATGGAAAGATATGGTTGTATCCAAATACAGTTATCTGGAGAAATTTCTTTTGCTTTAATAACCCCACGATTAATACACTTAAGGCAAAATCCCAAGTGTTTGCAATCTCCACATATCTTTTCAGAAGGTGCTTTTATTTGTGCCATATTCTCTGACCATTTTTCAAATAGTTCAATGCTGCTATTATCAAATGCATTTCCGAAACAAAATAATGATTCATCAGACATTTGGCATATCTTAACATTTCCGTTTGGTGTGATTGTAACAGAACGTGAACCTGCTCCACAATTTTCTACTCCAGACTGCATAATCTTTGATTCTCTTTCTTGATATATAAAATCCTTATACTGTTGGGATAGTTTTCTATAAGTTATAGAGTATTCTTCTAACTCATGTGGCGATAGTAATAAATTAAAGTTGTTAGCACGGCCTTGAGGGACTACAAGAGACATTCCAAATGCGTTTGCACCCAAATTTTTTACTAAGGAAGCTGTGTTTTCCATTTGATTTAGATTACCTGGCGCGACAATCATGGCTACTCTTATCATGATTCCTTTATCTACAACTGATTTAATAGCCTGTATCTCTCTTTCGAATACATTATCTTGTCCACGAAACCAATTTACATACTCAGGTGTTGCACCATCGAGATCAATCTGAATGAAAGAAATACCATTTGCAGTATTCATTATATTGAGAATTGAATCATCTAACAATACACCGTTAGTCATTACTCCCACTAAGTGAAAATGCTCCTGTGCAGCCATTAATATCTCTTTGAAGTCTGGATGAGTTAGTGGCTCTCCACCAGTTAATTCGATTGTACTTATGCCCCATTCTTCAAGTATGTTGAATAGTATAATAACTTTTTCAAATGACATCGTTTCATCGCATTCAGGACCACTTGAGTTATAGCAATGTTTACAGCATAAATTACATCTGGTTGTTATTTCTACAGCGGCATGCATTGGTATTGGGTACTCTCTACTACCGGTAACGCAAACTTTAACTTTGTTAGGAATATTACTAAATAGAAGATAACCTGTACTATCAAGGGATTTAATGAATTTAATGACCATGGGAAATACTTTCTCATAGTCTTCTTTATAATGAGTCGATAATTCATATGCTATTCGGGACATCTTTTTTGTACCATCACAGCGTAAAAGGATCTCTGCAGCGCTATCATTAATTGCTATCACTTCTGGTGGATGGTTTGCTCTGTCTCTAAATTTAAGAAATCCCATACCGGGCCATAAATGTATGTTAGGCTCCTTCATTGATAGAGAGATATATTTATTCTGCATTAAATCTCCTTTGACAATAGTGGGTAACATAAGGCTATGTTGGTAATTACTGGAATACAATATCATATTCTTAGTTAATTATCCCTAGTTGATTCATATATTAGCTTGTTAATACATATACCGATAAAAACTATACATCCTCATCTATATTCAAGTATATATGATAATCTCTTGTTTAGATCTATCATCCTATTAGCTTAACCGCCCCTAAATAATCTATAATGAATAATGTATTCAGCCAAGATATAAAGGGACGGTTTTTAGAGAACTTGTATTTAACCGAGACCAATTAAACCTACAAGCCCAGCAGCTATTAACCACGAAGCACTGCATAATGTGCATAATGCACAACCACAGCAAATATCTGCCTTTGAGCCAAAGATCATAGGTTCATTCATAATTACACCTCCTTCTTATTATTTAAATGTGTCGACCTTATCCCTTTTGACGTAAGCACCTAGCTTTGCGTCTCATCCTTTCAGACGGTTTTTGTCAATATCCTATAATTATTTAATAATATTCAGTGCCCTGGGTTGTCAAGGTGCATACACCCTAGCTATTTTTTTAGAAGGGTAGCTTATCCCATCATTTCAGATACAATTTTCACAATTAAGTTAACCGACAGCGGCATAATTCTCAATGAATTATCATCTCCAGAAATATTGGAGGTGGAAATGTCGAGGAGGGAATTTCGTTGAAGAAAATCATGAGAATTATCAAGTACAGTCTTGAGGGTATTGAAAGCACAAGGAGTATAGCCGATCGCGTTGGGTATCTCATACGCAAGTAAGCAAGTTCCTGGCGCGATTGTCGTGGTCGGAATATTCCTTCGAGGAGTTGATTGAGCTGGATGACAAGGTTCTTTCGGATTTGCTTATCCGTGGAAAGCTGGCAAGCAGCAGCCCAAAGTCGATGCCAGACTTCGAAAAGACTGATAAAGTAACATCTTAAGGTGGTCTTTGACAAGGAAATGAATAGTGATGAAGGAATACACAGTATAGATGATCACACCCGGATCCAATTCATTACCACATACTCAGACATGGAGATGTCTACCCGATGCAATCAGAAGCGATAATGGCCATGAATTCATCAGCCAGGTACTTGCCCAATGGTGCGAAGAGAATGGAGTTGAGCTGTGACATATCGAACCCGGAAAACCAACCAGAACGCTTACATAGAAAGATTCAATCGCACTTATCGTTAGGAGGTTTTGAACGCTTATTTGTTCGATAGTCTGGATAGTCTAATTCAATTTCAGAAATCAGGGAATTCTATTTGTCGTTGGTAACATTATTCAGTGAGGCAATACGGTAGACAATATGGCTAGACGCTGATCAAATGTTCCTAGAAAAAGTACACATATAAGCTTTAAGCCACTTATATTACCAGCAAGTAATACATTATCTATTAACAACTTGTTGATCCAAGGATTAACAAGCGAAAGGACAGCGAGTATACTGGCAACAAGTAAGCAAATCAATTGTATACGCCAATACGGTTTCAAATAGTGAAGGGAGCGTTTCAACAAATTGAAAGTATCTTTGTTTTCAGGATCCTTTTTGCTTCTGGAAGATATTGTCATTGATATTTTCACCTTGTAAAGATATTAAACTTGCTGGAATTCGATTATCGATACTACTTGTAAACACAGAAATGTATAAAGTTTAAATACCTATTTACCCGAAGAAGTCCAAAAATGATGAATACTATAGCCAAACATATTCGTTTACCTTGCTGTTTGCTAGGTCTTTAAATGGAAATAGTTATGGACTTCTCTATGCTACTTACTTACCTCATATGTATTATGAGGGATCGTCTTAATTGTATCAAAGGAGTAGAACCATCCCTAATTAACCACCGCCACCGGAGCGTCGTGAGCGAGGGAGTAATGACCGGAGGTGATTACCTGCTCGCCTTCTTCCACACCTTCCAGATCACTCTCCAGCACCGCGACATAGCCTCTCCCCTTTGGCCCGAGCGTCAATTTTCGCCATTTAGCATGACCATCGGTGACAACGAAAACCATATCTCGGTCATCTCTTATCAGAACCGCTTCCTCAGGAATTATCAGTTGATTGGGGTAGACGGCAATTACTATCTCTACCCTTGTCGTAGCTCCTGATCGAAGATTTGGAATAACCGGAAGATCAATAACCACTTCACCGGCTCTGAGTGAGGGGTCAATAATCGGGGAAACGGATGCAACAGTTCCAACAACGGTTGTATCGTTCAATGAGGGAATGGTCACATAAACCCTTTGTCCCTTCATACATTGAACAAGTGCTCTCTCATCAAGGCTGAGTTCCACCTGAAGACTCCATGGATCGATGATCTCACCCAGTACGGTCCCGGGATAGACAACCATCCCCTCCCTTGCGGCAATATCTGAAACAACTCCGTTGAAACTTGCAGTGATAGCTGAATTGCTGTACTGGGTCTGAGCTCCTGCAAGATTTGTCTGTGCATCAGCCAACCCGGTTGTCTGGCGCAGCATACTCTGAATCTCCGGCGTGAGTTCACCCCTGTAATTCTCACACTCGAATTCGTATAGAGCCTGCGCGTTTCTGTATGAACTGTTTGCGCTCGAAAGCCTGGAAGCACTTTCACCTGAGGCAATCCTGAATACTATCTCACCGTCTCTCACTTCTTCACCTGCATGATCAGGCGCCTGTACTACCTCTCCCTGTATCATTGCGGACAGAGACTGGGTCCTGGCAGAGATTACCCTGCCGGTTGAATTAACGACTTCGAAAAGAGTATCCACCACAGCTGCTTCAGCTGTTACCGGAAGAGGAGAAGGCTCAAGAGTTTCCATCTCAGCCTCTTCTTCCTCACCACCGCAAGCGGCAAACATGAGAAACACTATCGAAAGTCCTAATATTACTTTTTTCAATTCTTCTTCCTCCCTTTCCGGGAAGTCAGCTGTATTAGTGCCGGCAACGAAATGAGAACCAGAGGTGTTGAAATCACCATTCCGCACACAACTGTAAATGACAATGTACTCCAGAGGTCATCAACCTCTGCTATTGGCCAGAGAACCAGAGGCAGCAATCCTAAAATAGTAGTAGCGCTGGTTTGCAGGATAGGTCGCAGCCGCTCGGAGACAACCATGTCAGCGGCCTTTTTTGTATCCATCCCGGCTCTCTTCTTCTTCTGATAACTGTCAACAAGGAGTATGGAATTATTCACCGCAATGCCAACAAGAAATACGCTCCCAACGTAAGCCTGTGGCGTGAAAACCTTATCGAATATCCAGAATCCGGCAACAACTCCGACCATAGCCATCGGAATGACCGCCAGGATGTAAAGAGGAGCCTTGAATGATTCGAACACAATCGCGGTCACTGCGAATACGGCAATTATTGCAAGGATTACGAGAAGATTCAAATCGGTGTCTTTGTCCTGCAGCCAGAACGGAATATACTCAGCTTCATGAATCCTGTATCCGGATGGAAGTACAAGATTGTCCAGGAGAGTGACCCTGAAACGGGCTGCCATTCTCTCCGCTCCCATGAAAGAGTAAGCAACAGTTCGTATGTACTCCCCGTTCTCCCTTTCAATGGAACCCTGAACATCGAGCGTATCGATCTGGACGATGTCCCCAAGTTCCATAGTTCCACCGATGGTCAGTATTCTGCTTTCCAGAACATCAGATAATTCAGGATTGTCCATCCCGTCAATCCTGAAGGTCATGTCGAGGTTTTCATCACCTATCTGAACCTCCGCGCCATAGCCGCCTGCGAGATTGTACCTGAATGCCTGTAATATCTGATACGGATTGATTCCCAGATCTGCCAGTTCCTGTCTGTCAAAGACAATAGCAAGCTGGCTGCGTACAGGTCTTCGGTTGTTGAAGTTGATATCAACCTCTCCAACCCTCGGGTGCCTTTCGAGCATTGTCTGCATCGCGAGCGCTATATCCTTGAGTCCCTGGTAATCGAATCCGCGCAGTTCTATGGTCTGCATCATCCCCGCGCTTCTTGAGCTTCGAAAGTACGGTTCGGGATTCATACCTACAACGTATACGCTCCTGGTACCAGCCAGGGTCGTAGCAAACGCTCTTGCTTCAGCTTCGATCTGCAGCCCATAGCCGGACTGTACAGCTTCGTCCGTCAATATAGAACGGATACTCGCGCTTTCACCAATCACCTGTGTCCTGGTCGAAGAAATACCTTCTCTGTTGGCCAGTATTTCCTCAAATCCCATTGCGGCTATATCGACAACATCCTGAGGAGTACCGGGTGGAAACCGAATTCCTACATAGATGAAGTCCCTATCGAAGGAAAAAGCCCATTCATGCCCCTTCTCGACTTTTGCTAGAAACACCCATACGGCTCCAGCGACGAGAAGAACCGCGATCAGAACCGCTATAAGAGGCCTGTGATGGAGAACCGCTATCCCCTTTGCAAGATGTCTGTCCCATCTTCTTTCCTTGAACCAATTTTTGGACTTCCATCTCGCGGCTATTGAGGGAACCAGAGTAAGGCATATGCAGAATGAAGCCGTAAGTGTAGCGGCAATAGTGAACGCAAACGGGCGATAATAGAGTTTCAGGAATCCTTCACTGCCAAGAAGCGGTACAAGGGCGACCATAGTGGTCAGTATGCCCCCAAGAATCGGCATGGCGACTTCCTTCGCCCCTATCCTTGCCGCTTCCATTGGTGATAAACCCTCTCTTCGCCTGAATCCGATAGCTTCCAGAACAACAACAGCTCCGTCAACCAGCAGTCCAAACGCTATCGCAAGAGCACTGAGCGTAAGAACGTTGATACTGTAACCGGCCAGGTATACGGCAGTAACAGCCATTGCGGCCGAGAAGAGAATGGAACTTATGATAAGGGGAGTGGAAAGGGGGCTGCGGTTGAGGAACAGGAGAATAAGGACTATCGCACACAGAGCAATCAGAGCTCTCCAGGACAGATTTTTCAGGTCATCGGTAATACTTTCTGTTCCATCCTCTGTAAGATTAAACTCGATTCCAGCGGGTAGTTCCTTAATAAGTTCCTCGACTCCGGATTTTACTGAAGAAGCTACTCGAATAGCGTTGCTTGACGCACTTCTGTCGATCTGAAGAACAACCTGGTTCATTCCATTGTACCTGAATATGAAAGTATCATTGTTATTGAAATCAACGAGTATCCTGTTTGTAATATCGGCGAGAGTAATGAATCTCCCTCCCCGATTCGAGATAACAAGTTTCTTCAATTCGGATACTGATCCGGGGACTGTTGATATCCTGAGAACTGCTTCAAGTCCGTAACTGTCAATCACGACACCTGTGTTCCGATCAACAATTCCTGAACGGACAGCACTCGCAACCTGTGAAAGGGTCAGATTAAGAGAGTTGAGCGCGTCCTGGTCTATATCCATGATAATTTCCTGCTGACCGAGACCTTCGACAATAACTGAACTTACTCCGTCTATCCGTTCCAGCCTCGGAACAATCACGTCATCGGCTATTTGTTTGAGGATCGAAGGTTCAGCACCGGTGAGGGCGTATATAAGGAACCCCTCACTTTCGATTTCCTGTGGTACCGCCTGTGTCACACTTCCGGTTATGACGGCCTGCGGCAGTTCATCCCGGAGGAATGAAACCCGTTCCGTCAATTCCATTGCCGCAACATCCATATCAGTGCCTTTTTCGAATGAGACACTTACAAGACTGCTTCCATTCCTGGATGTTGAAGATATCTCTACAACACCCTCAATCTCCCGGGCAGTTTGTTCTATTGGGCGTGTAACCTGTTCACAGATGGCTTCAGGATCGGCTCCTGACCAGTAAGCTGAAACATTGAGCGTAGGGAGAGTAGTATCCGGTGTTCCCTCTATCGGTATCCTGTTGAATGAGACCCAGGCCAGAATAAGAAGAGCAATAAAAATTACAGCTGTTCCTCGCGGTCTGTGGAGAACCAGATCAACGACCGACAAAGGAACCCCTCCTGCTCGAAAGTAATCTGTACAGAATCGGAACAACCACGAGAGTGAGTGCTGTAGCAACAGTTATGCCGCCAATGACCGCGATCGCAAGCGGCTGGCGAAGGCTGGCTCCGGAACCGAATCCTATGGCCATCGGAGTTAAACCGAGAACTGTTGTTACCGTGGTCATCAGAACAGGTCTGAATCGGTCTCTTCCCGCCTGGATGATAGCGTTATTCCTGTCCAGTCCCTCTATCCTGAGTTGACTGATCCGTTCAACGAGAAGAATGCCGTCGTTCACCACGATTCCACAGAGAACTACAAGACCTATTCCAGAGAGAGCATTCCAGCTCTGTCCGAACAGGGCCAGGCCAAGAACGACACCGATAACACCAAGCGGTACTGTAAACATTATTACAAAAGGCTCCCGGAAAGATTCGAACTGCGCGGCAAGCAGAACGTAAACCAGACCAATTGCGAGAAGAGCAGCAAGTATAAGGTTGGATGTGGTTCTGTTCATTTCCTCAATCTCATCTCCTGTTCGAAGACGAACGGAAACTTCTCTCAGAAGTGTATCCGCAGCTGTGGATACCTTGCTGGATATCTTTGCCAGATTACTTCCGGATCCCTGTATCTGTACGGCAACTGCTCTGTTTCCCTGGTTGTGTTCTATGAATCCGGGAGTCTGTCGTCTTACAGGCTCGCTTATTCTATCAATTGAAAGTAATCCTGATGATGTAGGTATGGACCTTAGGAACAGTGAATCAATTGAAATACCTTCTCCACTGCCGGCCAGCAGAACCACGTCAACCCGTTCATCCTGTCTGTAATAGGTTGTGGCTGTGATCCCCCTTGAGAGGCTTTCTACAAAATCAGCCACATTGGACGCGGATAGTCCGAACATATTGATCAGTTCCTGATCAAGATCAAGCACCATCTCCGGCTTACCTGGAAGATACTGTAAATTAGCGGATTCAACTCCCTCCATTTCGGACAGGATATGCACAAGTCCCTGGGCTGCCTCAAGGTCTACATCAATACTTTCACCCTCGAGGTAGACTGTAAAGGAACTGCCGCCACCTAGAATCTCTCCCAGCAGAGATTGTCTTTTCTCAACTGTTATCGGGAATCTGAACACCGAGTTCCATGCATCTCTAAGTGGTTGCATAGCGCCTGTGGCATCCTCAGGAGTTGGGTATGATGCAGTTAAAATTGCGTCAACACCTTCCTCTGAACGGACTCCGCTTCGACCTGAAACCCAGTCCGCGCCTGAGGACAGCGCAAGATCAGTCACAACTCCTGAAAGCTCAACCATCTGAGCCATGGATGTTCCCCTTGGAGCGGAATACGATATCTCAAGCTGGTCTACGGGTGTGCTGGGAAGGAGCTGCATCGGAAGCCCCATGCCGACCAGGACAGCAATTGCAAAAGCTGCCATAACACCGAGCAGAATTTTTCCCGGATGCCTGAGAGCTTTCTGCATGAATCTGACATATCGCTCCTTCATCTTCGTAGTCACATCAGTGCTTTTCTTAAGATGTTTTATCCTTGCGGACAGTGTAGGTATAATTGTAACAGCTACCAGAAGGCTGGCTATCAGCGCGAATCCGACTGCCAGAGCCTGATCTCTGAAAAGCTGACTGGTAATTCCCTCCATGTAGACTACCGGGAAGAAGACTATGAGTGTTGTCAGGGTGCTGGCGGTGATTGCTTTCCCAACTTCGGTGGTTCCGGAATTGGCACCCTCAATCGCCTGTTCTCCATTTTCTCTGCGCCTGTATATGGCTTCCAGCACTACGACCGCATTGTCCACAAGGAGACCGGTTCCAAGAGCAAGTCCTCCAAGAGACATAATGTTAAGTGTAACTCCCGAAATGAACAGGAAGAACAGTGCAATGGCTATGCTTAGAGGTAAAGAGAGGCCAAGAACCAGAGGACTTCTCCAGTCTCTAAGAAAGAAGAACAGAACTCCAAAAGCCAATAATCCACCAAGAATGAGAGCTTGTATTACTTCACCGATTGATTCCTCTATGAAATCCGCATCGTTCTGTATGATCTGAAGATCGAGAGCCTCGTATTCCCCCCGGAGTTCCTCTACAAGCTCACTGACCTGCTTTGCTACTTCAACGGTATTGGCCTCAGCCATCTTGCGTACTCTTATGATAAGACATCGCTCACCATTGAAGCTTGCCCACTCAGTTACCGGTTTCTCTCCTATTGATACTACTGCTATGTCTCTTAACAGAAGCGGTGTATGGCCTCTGATTCCAACAACGGTGTTCTCAACATCCTCAAGAGTTGAAAATTCACCCTCAAGTGAAAGAAAGTACTCCCTCTGTCCATCACGCACGAGCCCGCCGGACATGGATACATTAGCGCCCTGAAGAGCAAGCGCTATCGTCTGAGGATTAAGGTTCAGCTCTTCAACTACACCTTCTCTCAAGCGTACGAAGACAGCAGGATCGGCCTCACCCTGAATCTCACATCCCGCAACACCTTCAGCCTGATCGATCCGTGTAGTTACCAGTCTTCTCGCGAAATCAGTGACTTCGGTCCAGTCACCCGATTCCATTGTCATCAGTATTTCCATGAAAGGTCTGCGGGAAGGATCGTAATCAACTATCGTCGGTCTTCCTGCCTCATCCGGCATCGACCATCCGGCTACATCCAGTTTTTCCCTTACCTCGAGCCTTGTGAAGTCCATCCGCGCGCCCCAGTCAAACTCAAGGGTTATGCGGCTCCTGTCCCCATAGGACCTGGACGTATAGCTCCTGAGTCCTCTGACACCGGCAACGGCATTCTCAAGCGGGTCGGTTACAAGCCGTTCAACCTCGTAAGGACTGGAAGATGGATAAGTAGTCTCAATGGTCAACCTTGGATATTCTACCGATGGAAGAAGATCCACCGGCATTTTCATAACGGCAACAGCACCGAGAAGCGCAGCTACAATGGAAAGTACAGTAACAGCAACAGGTCTTGAAACAGCAGTTTTTGTAAGCTTCACCGGGTTAATCCCCCGTTCATTCTGATATCATTTATCCGTTAATAATACATCAGAAATACGCTAAATGCAATTATTTCACTTAAAATTGCTGTTATCTACATAGTATACTATGTGTTATAGTGTTAGATATATGTCTTTTCATAGCCCCAACACAGCACAACGTCGATGCAGCAGTTCAGAATAGAGTGTCTTCATCGGATCGGACAGGAAGCTTATCTTGATAAGATCGTACCACTTTGGAACAGTTGTTTCTAATGCCTGCAGGCAGCCGTCAATTACTTTTGCGGAGAGCTGAAGCCTCTCCCGGCCGAAGTAGTCGATCAGGTCTTTTCGAGTCAGGTTCTGCTTTTTACCTCTTAATGGCAAAGCAAACTCCTCAATCTCGTCAATTGGTTTCCCTATTGCCTGTAAGGAGATTACCGTGTTCAGATAGTCATACATCGGTGACAGCTCAATCATGCCATCACGCCGGATGAGGGAAAAATTCTTCAGATGCATGTCCTCGTTACCAATCAGGAAGCTGAAGAGAGATCTTCGAAATAGTTTTGCTTTCTCAACAGCAGGAAACGTGCAGTACTGTTCAAGAAGTGCTATAACCTTTTCCATGCTGAAGTTGTACTTCGTGTCCCGGTCTTTACCACTGAGTTGCGCGAAGTCCTCCGTCGCGATTTTCGTACCTTTACCGGCTCGGTCAAATCGCCTGATGAAGTATGTGAGAGAACCATCCCTGGAATACACCAATCCGTTCAACGGAACATCCATACATGCAAGGTCAGCCAGATGCATAGTAAGACCCTCATTTTCCGGCAACTCCGGGTATATGCTGTGTTGCGGTTTCAGGATGTAATGACCCCCCCTGTCCACTATTTCAAAAACGGATTTTTTAACGCTGAGACGTGCGCTTAGTTTCGGCTGAATGCCTTGAATCGATATTTTCCCCGCTCGAACAACTGCTTCCTTTCGCTGTTCTGGAGCAGTCAGTGGAAAATGGTTCAGATTTGAAAGGTTCTTGTTCAGCAAGTGCAAGCCCCGTTGTGAGTAAAGGCTTACGCCGCACTCATCATACGTGATAGGGCAGCGATTCATAGGATTTCCTCTACGGTAACTGCACCAACCAGCTCGCACCCGACAGCCATAAGCTGCGCAAAACAGTCATTCCGATCTACCTTCCGCTGACGAAGAAGACCTTCAAGCATCACACCCTCCGGCAGAAGTCCGTCGAAAAAAGCGGGGAACCTTGAGAACTCATGGATTTTTTCCTCGACAGGCATAGTGAGCGATACAGGAGGGCCATCGTAACTATCACGATAAACAAACCTGTATTCTCTGTTGATCACCCACTCCTCCAGAATACCAGCCCATTGACCGTGCATGAACACTTTCGCCTGTCTTACAGGTTCCGACATAATAGAACTCATGAAATCCTGATATTTGGGAAATAACATCGGATTATCATTTTATCTCCTGCCACTCATCTATCTGATGATTGAGCTGCAAACCATTTTTCAAATGCAGCACTTAGAGGCCCTGAGAACAGGACATCAATATTCATTACGGCAAGTACGGCAAAGAGACTACTGATCTGAACAGTAGACTTGCCCTTCTCGATATCGAAGACAGTAGATTTTCCAACCCCGGCCAGATTGGCCAGTTGAATCTGTGTCAATCCAGCCTTGTTACGATGAAACCGCACGAGTTCGCCGAGTCTTCCAATGATCTGTGCAATATTAGCCATTATGATCCCCTCATATTTACTGCCTTAACAGTAAAATATGCTATTTCAAGTTAGAGTCAAGGGCTGCGAACAGATAACCCCTGAATTTTTGCTGTCAGAGCAGTGAATATCGTGGGTTTAGGGCTTGATCGTATGACATTTACCTGAATAGCAGTGATTATTACTGCTGCAGCAGCAAATATTATCTATCCCCGGATTTCAATCATAAGTGATATCTACTTAGTAACAGGTTCCATATAGCTCTGTTCAGCCTGAATACTCAAGATTCTATTAAATCGGACAGCTTTTAATATGTTCTGTTAATAGAATGCAGATACTGTCAGCAATTCTGGTAAGGCTTGAAACATTATCTGATTCAAAATTCGACTGCTGTTCCTGAATCATTATTCGAAGCTTTCGCAGTTCATCGGAAAGCTTTATCTGACATTCCGATTTCGGATCAATTGTTTCTATTGCTGTGAAAAGATCAAGCGTGATCGGTTTAATTATGCTGTAAACACGTTCCATGAAAGTTTCATACGACAGATGAGCAGAACATTTCATTTCCTCATTGAAAGCATTCATTCTATTCCTGAATACCGTAACAGATTCTCTGCTTCTTCTGAGATGATCCGACATATCCGGACAATGTCCCGGTTCCACGGGTCTCTGCCAGCCAATCCGAAAGCTCCTGCCTGGCTTCTGCTCCAGCCCTTTCCTGAGGTTATCAGAGGTTATTCTGAATTGAACTTCATCCTTAACCGAATCGAATTGATGGAATACGCTTCGATCAAGCCCTCCATCCGGATCCAGCCCATGAAAACCTTCTTCATCGAAACCGAAGATGACAACAGCATGTCCCCTGGATTCTCCGCACGATTTCCTGAATTTGTCGTATGCGGGCAGAGGAATGGAATTAATTGCAATGCTTGTCATGAAGGGAATACCTTCTCCCAGCAGATACATGGCTTTCTTCCGATATGAAGGCCATTCTGAAAAACGATGATCGATATGCTCCAGCCCATAATGGAGAGTGATGCTATTGAATACATCAGTATGCTGAATCTGCATTCCCGCCCTTAATGAATTGTCTGTACTGCTGTATTCAATCAGATATGGAATGATACTTTCAGCAACAAGCTGTTCAGTTTCAATATCGATACCCCTGTGGCTGAGGAGCGATGCAAGACATGTCCAGGCACATCCGTTATTCAGCCGCTGATGCTTCCATCGTATTTCACCTGTTCTGTCCATCACGTTTTCCTGAATACAGTGATTCTTTTCGTCCCCCTCGTACCTTCGAAAGCTTCTGTACTGATAACACTGAAACCGGTTTTCTCCGCCGCGCTTATGAAGTGTTCATGCCCGGCATAAAGATCCGCTGCAATGGCAAATCGTCTGAACTCGGAAACAGGCAGGATATCAAAAGTGACAGGATCTTCCGAATAAAGAGCTACGTAATAGCCACCCTGTTTCAGGATTCTATATGCTTCTTCCAGGAATCCGCTGATTCCACACAGTTCAACAAGTCCCTGCAGAGTCATGGCGCTATCAAAACTCTCCGATGCTATTGGAAGCCGGCGTACGTCCCCTCCGATTGCTTCGCTGATCGAACTTCGTCCGATATATTTGAACCGGTACTGGATGTTCCACAGGCACTTCAGATCCCGTTCAACCGCGGCAACCCGTCTCAGTTCACTGTTTTGAAACGCCTGATGCGTTACTCCGTATCCCCCTCCTGAGAGAAGATCAATAAGATTCTCCGGCTCTGTTCTCTGTACCATGTTCATGAACTCATTGAAGATGTCCAAATTGACACCGCCCTCAGCCGGGAACTTGAGCAATCGTAACGTCCTTCCTTTGTGTTTGAACCATTCCCCCGAATCAAGGTACCTTGCCTTGCCAAGCAGTTCTTTTATGACCGCGTTCGAATCTGATTCAACAACTTCTGTATTTGTACTCCGATTGCTCAATTCATCTATTGCCCTGTCAATCCCGATGTCCTTCAGCCTGTTCATAGAAAGCAACCCATTAACAGGAGTACCGGGCAGCACTCCAAGAACTTCATCCACAGGAGCCTGCCAGGTATTGACTGCCATATTCGGCAGCAGGGCCGGTCTGCCCAGTATTATCGGATACTTGTTATCGCATTTTACGCAATTCATTGAACCTGATCTGATATCACCGTTTCGCTTTGCTGTGTGGTTAATTGAAAGATGCTCCCTGCATTCCGGGCATATGAGATATTCCAGGGCTGAACTTTGCATTGAAATCCCCTCTAATATTTCGTGCGTGTATGTACTAATGTAGCAAGTATATAGCTATCTTGTCAAGATTTGACAGGCAAGATGTTTATTCGTATATAGAATGTAGATGATGTACGGATCATTACATGTCTGAATTTAGTCAACCAATTGTTACAGACTCTGTTACTTCTCTTTCAGGCATAATTATATACTCTGATCAGGCTATGCGACCGGTACACCGGTGGAAAATGTAACTCTATTGAGTATGGAGAATGAAATGAAATTTCTTTTCTATCTTATAATATCTATGCTGTTTGTTATCGCCTGTGGCGGGGAACAGACCCCGGTCGGGATCGAAGAACCGGCCGGTCCTGAAATTGATACACTCATAGTTACCGATTCCATCGGTGTTCTTGTGGGTGACAGCTGTTACATGTTCGGCTCCATAATAGAAGCTGAGATACTACCCGATGGGAATGTTATCCTCTTCGATCGATTAACGGGATTTATTTCAACATTCGATGGAAACGGAGATTTCGTCTCTTCCTTTGGAGGTATTGGTGAAGCTCCGGGAGAATTTACCTTTCCCGGCGCAATGACAGTGCTGGGCGATGGGAGAATAGCAGTATTCGACTGGATGGGCATGGAAGTATGCTTCTTTTCTTCCGAAGGCGAGTATCTCGGCAGCAGATCCAACCCGGGCTTTGAAATGCCCTTGACTATGGCGGCGGCTGGTGATTCCTGCTTCGTCATGTACTCCTGTCCCACCCGTCAGATAGAAGGAACCTACAAAATGGGTTATGAGCTCAATATCTGGGAGGGAACATCAGAGGAGCCAAGGGCAACACCATTCGCTCATCTTTTCGATTTTGGTCAGGAAGAGTACGATTTCAGGCCCGGATATCTGGCAATTGCCGCAGGAAGGAATGGACATGTATACCTGCACCGGATGAACTCCGAGGAATATCTTATTGAAGTGTTGAACCTCGATGGCCAGCCGATTGATACGATATACTCCGATCCTGTTCTCCTCTACAGTGATAATATTGAGAAATATTTGGATATACCTATTGTAACATTCATGGTGCAGGATGAAAATGGAGATGCTCAACGTTTAATTGGAGAACTTCCTGAATATGCACCACAGGTGGAGCGTCTCGGAGTTGATTCTCTTTGCAATCTCTGGGCACAGAGGGGAACCGCTCCAGGCATGATCTGGGATGTTTTCTCACCTGATGGAGAGAAAATTCGCGAAGTATACCTTACGACTTTTCCTGATACAGCCATGATTCATGTTGAAATTAACGAGCAAGGAATAGTTGCCTGGGATCTTTTTCCAGAAGACTATCCAAGGCTGTACCGGCTTGGTTTTAAATAATCCGGAAAGTCATTCCTTCATTGTTGCTGTCCAGATGGAGTAGGCGATAGCGCTTCCGCCGAAAACACCTGCCCCTATCCATGGCCATGCAACACCGTCGGTTGCACCGCCAATAGCAGCGAAAATGGCTGCTATTAAAAGGAAAACGATATCGAAAACGGTTGCTTTTGCCCATTTACCGACAGGCGCCTCTCCTGATAGTACTTCCTGGCGGCTGGCATCCACAAGTATATGGTAATTCTTATTCTTATACGCGTATTCAAGCTCCCAGACGGGAACGTAGACCAGGTCCACTCCCTGGACATCGACAGTTGTGTCACAATCGGTGATTCTGGTCGCTTTGCTTTCCGCCTTCTCATGGTGAAGTTCGATTATCCGGTCTCTTGCGGATCTTTCAGCTCTTTCCTGAACTATCTGACCGTTGATGATATGCTCCTGCATGTTGAGTTTCTTGAGGTCATCAATTGAGAAATCCTTCTTGTCTTTGAGAAGGTTGATGTTACGTGCTTTCTTCGAGCCTCCGAATCTGAGAATGAATTTGCCCCAGTCGGGAAATACGCATTGCTTTCCAGGCTCAAGATTCCGGATACCCCAGAATTCCGAATCATCCTCTCTTGCGTACACGGGCCATGTATAATCTTCCTTGATGCGACCCTGAACCGGTTCCCAGTATGTCTCAGATTTCTTGTTCTTTCCTTCGCCGATTGTTCTCGTTCGTTTCTGCATCCCGCTCCAGTGGGTGCTTCCGGTACAACGGACTATCCAGTAGGGCAGAACCTTGGCTTCCGTTTTTTTCCAGCTGACCCTTTTAGGCAGATTCTTTGATCTGTAAAAACCTTTTTCCAGCCAGGAGGATGCAATCCCGATAGCTTCATCCCGACCGACTTTTGGAGGAAGAAGATAATGAGATTTAAGAGTTACAATATTGTCGAAACCGGCAAGCATGGTTGTAGTCCCGCAGTATTCGCAGGTGATAACCGCTTCACCTTCAATGTAGGAAAGCGGAGCGCCGCAGTTACTGCAGCTTATTTCATGGATACTGACTTTTTTATCCGCTCCTGCTGAATCGTTTTGCTCAACTGTTTCTTCATTGCTCTGTTCAACAGGTTTGTTTTCGTTTTTAAGTTCTTCAGGCATCATCCTCTCCTCCCTTGCACATCAATTATATTTACTTGCTTCTGTACTCCCGAAAACTAATGAAAGAAGATAATGCAAATTATTCTTGGAGCCATACTTATTCTGAGCACTCAGGGTTCTCTTGATTCCTATCATCTTCAAATGGACCCACAGCTCCTTGACAGCCTGTACTCCGATCCATTTGCAGACTACCAGCTTCCCGCATTCATCGAAACGGAAGCCGGCGCATGCAGCTGCCTTGCGGGATTCAGAGGAGGGTCTTCTCTATGGGAGCCAAAGCTGAGCTGGAAAATCGAGCTGTTCGATCCATCAATTGAAAACGCTTCTCATATTCTGCTTGACGCTCATTACAGAGACCTCTCACTTATGCGAAATGCTCTCGGACTCCTGCTGTCCAGTCAGCTCGGACGTCCCACTCCCCGCACCGAGCATGTGGAATTCTATGTAAATGGCGATTACTATGGTGTGTATGTACAGGTGGAAAGAATCGACGAGTATTTCTTCGACCGGACAGGCACAGGTAATGGACCTGTCTTTAAATCAATAGATCATCTTGGCCGACTCGCCTGGCAACCGAGTGATACCCTGGGAACCACCGGATTCGAATCTAAAAGGGGCAGCGGAGAATACCTTTATCTTGTTCGCCGGCTTATTGACGCCGTTAACCTCTTCTCCCCTTTATCGTTCAATGTCGAGGATTTCATAGCAAACGCCGCAGTCAGTCTTGCTATTTTTGACACTGACGCCATCAGCAAGAACTACTACCTTCATTACACTCCGGAGAGTGAGTGGCGTTACTACCCCTGGGACAGGGACGCATCCTTCGGGAATTCGTGGGAAGGCATATACAATCCTGCCTGGATCGAAAAAACATCGATGTACTGTTTCCGTATTTCACCCATGCTTGCCCGCCTGTTTCTACAGGATGAGTACAGAGACATGTTTGAGGATTATATCCTTCAGACAGGTGAAATCATGAGGTATGAGTTACCTGATGTTATCGATTCGATCTACGCGGAAATAAGAGAAAGCGTATACGCTGATCCTCTCAAACAGGGTTCAAACGAGGATTTCGACGAGGCAGTCGGGATTTTAAGAGAGGCTGTAACCGAACGTGGAGCGTTTCTTCCTGAAATAGCCAGGGGGCATTTACCACTTGAAGTGGTATCAATGACCCTCTCTGAATGGGAATTCGAACCCGGAGGAAACTCGGATTCAGTCAAAGTCAGTATCGAGTATGCGCAACCGGTTGACAACATAACTCTTATCTGGTGGAGAAATGGTGACGAGAAACACTACACAACAATGTATCCGGACGATGCATCCATGTGCAGGTGGAGTCGGACGATCAGCTTCCCTCCGGAATATGGATACATAAAGTTCTCTGTAAGAGCGGGATCCACAGCTGAAGGCAGAGTCTGCTACACTGCTTTTTATTATCCTTTATACGCACCTCCAACCACAATCTCCCGTCGAGTATGCGCTCCGACAGCAAGGCGGAGCATTTATTCGTTTGATCCTGGAGTATTCGAAGTGCTTGCCCCTGTGCGATACACTGTTTTCCTGTGGAGTCTTCCTGTTATAAATACTTCAAATTCGCCACAGGATATTTCATTTTGCGGTTTCCAGGCGGGAGATCCACCCGCCAGATTGTTCGCATCGGAACAGACAGTCATTGAACCCGGTGATACGCTTTACCTAACCAATAATTCGGAACTTCTGAGTGATCTGATGCCTTACAATACTGTTTTGGGTAATCTTGCGCTGACCTCACCCTCGAATACGGAGTTTCTTCTGATGGACCCCTCGTGGGAGACTGCTATGACTGTAACAGTAAAAGAGGAAGTAGATTGTAATGAATCAAGTTCTTCTGTCATTCTGTCTGAAATCTGTTTCGATGGAGATTCCGGAGACTGGATCGAACTGTTCAATACGGGTCTGTTCAGAGCGGATATTTCCGGATACATACTTGTCGATGGTCAGGATAACGAAACCAGCTTTCCGGCCAACACGATGATCAATCCGGGAAGTTTTCTTGTAGTCTGTGAGAATGAACAATCCTTCCGTTCAGTGAATGGATATAACATCGATGTAATCGAGGAAATGAACTTCGGACTCAATAATGAAAAGGATGGAGTCACCCTGCTTGAAAACGACAGACTTATCTTTTCAGTGATGTATGATGCCGTGTCCTGGCCTCTGGAAGACAATCATGTGCTTTCACTGAGTTCACCTGGTCTTCCTCTGGATAATTCCTTGAGCTGGCAGGCGATTGAACTGCCTGGAACTCCCGGCAGACCAAATCCGGGATGGCCCGCCATTATCCTCAAGCCGGTAATTGAAACCCTGTGGCCTAATCCGGTATCAACATCATTCAACCTGAATTATATAATTCCGAACATCCCAGCAGAATTGCTTCTTTATGACATTGCCGGAAGACTCGTCCTGCAACCTCAGTCACTTACCGATCTGGAAGGGAGTCTGTCATGCAGTCTACCCCCTTCCCTTACTCCGGGGGTTTACTTCGTGGTTATAAGATCATGTGGAACATCAGCATCTCGCAAGTTTGTCCTTCTTCCATAGATATGAACAGGCAATCGATTTTCAAAGCTTTATTCTGAAGGCTCTGACAGTTATACTATATGTTCTAATCGCAAAAACAACAGAACAGGAAAAAATAATGAAATACTCCATTCCACTTACACTGGTTTTAACAATACTCATGGTGGCAACTGTTTCAGCGGACGTGGATGTTGAAAACGCCAACGCGGATACCTTCATACTCTCAGCTTACGCCAGAGTAAGGTTCACCGAATTCGGAGGAGCTCTGACCGTACCGGATAGATCATTCAGCATTGAATCAGCGGGTCTGACAGCGGATTTTGATATTGATGATAATCTTGCTGGACAGCTTCAGCTGGAGATAAAACCCGATGAGATCTTCCTGAAGGATTGCTACATCCTCTGGGAGCCTTTCAACACTATCGGGTTGCAGGCGGGACAATTCAAGAAGCCATTCTGCCTGAATACGATAACAAGCACATGGAGCCTTCAGGCGATAGATCACTCAATAACCCACAGAGAACTGAGTGATCTGCTGTACTCGGGAAGAGATATCGGAGTAACCGGAATACTGAATCCGGATCCTGTCTGGCTTCCCAGCCTTTCATTGGGAGTCTTCAATGGTTCTCCGGACGCACTTAACCAGAACAACGAGATCCAGTATGTGGGAAGAGCTGAATTTGACCTGCCTCTGGGTATCATTGTTGGAACTGACCTGTCAGCTCTAAGGTTCGGTGAGCCGGATCCTGAATCGGTGGATGGTTATACCTGCTCGGCCAGACAGAAAGCAATGGGAGCGGATTTTCAGCTGGGCATTGAAATCAACAAAGATTTCTCATTCCTTCTCCGGAGTGAGTATCTCAGGGGTGATAACTGGCAAATGGTGAATGTAATAGGAGGCGTGGATCCGCCGGAATTTCAGACATGGTGGGTAACCGGAGGTATTACATGGAAAACGGACAAACCCATTCTTGAAAGCATAAGAACATCCGTAAGCATGGCTTCCTGGCAGCCCGACAGATCAACTGACTCCAGAGAAGATGAACTGACCATTACAGTAAATGTTGATACAGGAACTCCTGTGTGCGTCAGAGCTTCCGTAGTAAATCATCGACCGCATAATATTATCTTCGAGGAAAAACACTCGGATTACATTCTGGAAGTAACCCTCGATATCTGATGAAATCTCCTGAAACTCCCCGCCTGCATTTTCACAGGTACGAATTCAAATACCTGATATCCGGAAGCGTTCTATCAGGAATATTGCGTGAGCTGGAACTCAGACTCGAACGTGATATCCATTCCGACAGAGACGGCAGCTACTTCATCAGAAGTCATTACTTCGACACTGACAGGTTCGACCTGTTTTATGAGAAACTCGCTGGACTCAGAAAACGGTACAAATTTCGTTTCAGAAGTTACTGTTCTACTCCTGCTTATACCAACCCGCTCTTCCTGGAGCTGAAAGGCAGAGACGACAGCCTTGTTTTTAAACACAGGCTTCTGCTTGATCCGGAGGGCACCGAACTCTCGATGAGCAAGGGCACAAATTCGTTTTCAGGATTCCTGCTGGATTCCGGAAGTATTAACGGCACCGGGAAAAGATTTGTATTCGATGCTTTCAGGAAGAAGCTTTCCCCAAGTGTTGTGGTGGACTACAGAAGAACCGCGTTCGAGAATAGAGCCAACCCTGATTTCAGAGTAACGCTTGACAGTCAGGTCGTCGCTTACAGAGCGGGTTCCGACGGACATCCTGTTGGCAGATTCCATAATATTGCTAATGGATTTCAGGTGCTTGAAATCAAGTTCCGGTATCATCTTCCAGGCTGGTTTCACAGACTGATTCAGGAATTTGAGATGAAGCGTGTTTCTTTTTCCAAATTTGCACATGCTACTGATATTGTCTATATGAATTCGTATGCTTCATATCTGGATAAAGTTTTAGAGAGGAGACCGGCTTGTCTGAGTTGAACCAGTGGTTCACAGCAACCTCCGAGCAGGTTGGCTACAGTCCGCAATCTATTGTAATAAATCTTCTTATTGCGCTGGCTGCCGGGCTGATCATCGGATTTATCTACAAGAAAACACATAAGGGGCTTTCCTACTCTCAGTCATTCGTCGTGACCCTTGTTCTCATGTGTATTACTGTAAGTGCTGTAATGATGGTAATCGGCAGCAATCTCGCCAGGGCTTTCGCGCTTGTCGGAGCACTGACAATCGTCCGGTTCAGAACTGTGGTAAAAGACACAAAAGATACGGCATTTATCTTCTTCGCTCTTACCGAAGGTATAGCATCCGGAACGGGAAATTATATTCTGACAGTGTATTCAACGTTCTTTATTGGTGTAGTAGCCATTTTTCTCGCGAAAACCAATTTCGGTTCGATGCACAGAAGCGAGTTCATACTGAGATTCCGCTTCAACAGGGAATCAGGTGATGAAGAAGGATATGTGAATTTCATTGCTGACAGATCAAAACAAAGCACCATAATACACATCGAACCATCGGAAGACGGTATATATCTTATTCTGACATATGATCTTATATTGAAAACAGGTTTGACGTCACAGGAAATTGTAACAGGTTTGAACAGCATCCCCGGAATCGACAACATCAACCTTATCACGGCAAGCAACGACATAGACTATTGAGGGACATGCAACTCTATGCGTGTCCCGGATGATTACATGCAACTCTATGCGTGTCCCGGATGATTACATG
>CBDVBK010000043.1:0-30717 GCA_965372215.1 uncultured bacterium
CTTACCGGATATGATTAACGCTGGATACTTAAGAAATAGGGCCAAACTCAAGAGAAGGGGGTATCTGCCCCCTTCTGCTATACTGGATAGTGACCCCTGGTTGAATTCCCAATATTACGCTCTTTTGGAACAGATAAGTATCTTTGTATGTATATACTGTATATGTTCATTTCAGAGAGGAGCCTGAATGACGCGGAAGACCGTTCAGACAGCCAACTCTCCCCTCCCTGTCGGAGCTTACAGTCAGGCTGTGATTTCAAAGGGATTTGTATTCACAGCGGGGCAGATCGGTATTGATCCTGAAGACAGGAAACTGAAAAAGGGTATTGCGGCACAGACGGTTCAGGCTTTGAATAATCTTGAAGCGATTCTGCTGGATGCCGGTTCAAACATGGACAGCGTCGTAAAGATTAATCTGTATCTTGCAGACATATCGGATTCACCAATTGTAAATGATATATATTCCAGAAGATTCATAGCACCCTTTCCCGCGAGATCTGCTGTCGCGGTTTCGAATCTGCCACTGGGTGCTCTTGTTGAAATTGAAGCGGTTGCAGCGCTGAAGGAGGAACAGTATTGATAGGTCAGGTTATTGAGATAGTCCGTCAGGCTGATATAGTCACAAAACTCATTCTTGTGATTATTGCCGTCCTTTCTGTTGGTTCATGGGCAGTTGCAATAGCGAAGATTCGGGAATTCAGGACGATTCTCAGTTCATCGAAAATCTTTATGGATGCACTGAGGACAACAGGCAGACCGCCTGGCGGTGAATTCTGGATCAGGAGTAACGAGATAGGACCGCTTGCGCGAATGTACGCTGAGGCAGGACGATTTCTTCAGAGAAGAACAGATAGAGGAATTACAGAACCCCTTTCTATCGAGGAAGCATCAAGCTTATCCAGTGCTCTTGAGAGGGAGGCAGGAGAGGATCTTGCCCAGCGTGAACGGAATATTGGACTGCTTGCGACTGTAACAAGTGTAGCTCCTCTGCTTGGATTGCTTGGCACGGTATGGGGAATCCTGTCGAGTTTCATAGGAATGAGGGAACTTGGCGTTGCTGATCTCAGCGCAGTGGGAGCAGGTATCGCGGCAGCGCTCACCACAACTGTTGCAGGGCTGATGGCTGCGATTCCCGCGAATATTTTCCATAACTTCGTTGTCGGCAGAATCAATTCGCTTGCCGGAGATATGGATCGGTTTCTTTCTGAACTTGTGGATGTATGTAGAAGAGGCAGTCTTGAATGATACGAACCCGGTATAAGCAGTTCTCCACAATTAACGTTACGAATCTGGTGGATGTCACCCTTGTTTTACTGGTGATCTTCATGCTGACATCTCCGGTGATACAGCGAAGTGCGGATGTCACCCCACCTTCTTCGGATGAGGGAAGGATTCTGAGCAGCCTTGATCCCGGCGAGTCACTGGTTGTCGAGATTGATGCCTATGGTAACCTGTCCATTTCCGGTGAGCAGGTTCTGCTGGAGGATCTTTCGGATGTTGCTGAAGCAGCTCATAACTCTGGACGTTCCGAAGTCTTTGTCAGGGCGGACAGAGATGTGAGATACGAAGTTGTTGCGAATGCGCTCACTGAACTTGGCAGCGGTGGATATCTTAATGTGGGGCTTATCCAGGAATCGAGATTGGAACCTGATGAAATTCACTGATTCCAGATCTTTCGAAAGGAACAGTTACTCACTCCGCCGTCGAGATGTCATCTTTGTCATAGCAGGACACATGCTTATTCTCGTGGTTGGACTGATTGCATCATCTGGCAGCGTTATGGCGCTTCCCGGCGGAGGTGATGCCATAATGGTAAACATGGTCACAGTAGCTTCGAATGAAATGACATCTTCACCTCCGGATACAGGGCATCCTTCCGAAAACCCGGCTGAAGTGGCAACCGAGGTATCGGTACCCGAAGTACACGAAGAACAGATAAATGATCCTCAGGAGACAGAAGATCAAGCTGCTGATCAGGTGGAAGAAGTTGTTGAAGAACAGCCAGAGCATGAGAATCTTGAAGAATCAGAAGCTCAGGATTCCGTGGAAGCATCAGAATTCGTATCTGTCAGCGGGGAAGGGGCTGCCGGTTCAGGAGTTCCAGGACCGGGAACGTACGAATCAAGAGTGTTCAACGCAGTAAGAAGAGGATACAGAACATCTGTGGAACCTGAAAGATCCTACCGGGTAATTCTAACAGTCAATCCGGACGGGACATCTGAGATTGAGGTTGTCAGGAGGAGTGGAACGTCAGCGTTTGACAGAGCAGTGGAAAACGCGCTTTCAAGAGCGCAGATTCCACCGATGCCGCCGGGAAGAAATGTTCCGGCAATCATTAATATTGAATTTCTGGGACCGGAGTGAACGAATGAGGACCTCAAGCCTGTTAATGTCTTTATTGATCTGCATGGGAACTGCACTGGCAGGTGATTTTATCCCCATGACACCTGTAGGCGCCGAGTGTATACCAGTTTCAATCAGTGTTTACGGTGACAAAGATATTGCAGACATTGCGAGAGAACAGTTGCGGGAGGATATCGATTTTTCCGGTCTCCTGATAACAAAGGATGATGGTTATGCTGAAGTAACTGTTGCGGTCAGGAATACCACCGATGGAATTGAGTTCAGGGCAGAAGTCTTTTCGGGTGGTGAACCGCTTCTGGCCAGGAACTATTCTGGAAATACGATCTACTCACTCGTACATGCATTTGCTGATGATCTCGTATATGACCTTACCGGTGAAAACGGAATCGCTTCCACATGGATCTCCTATATAACCAGAACCGGGTCCAGCTACGCTCTGGCGGTCAAATCAATGGACCCCAGATCAGAAAGACATGTCATGACTGATGATGATGTTATTACAACTCCGGCATGGTCGCCCGATGGTGACAGAATAGCGTTTACATCCTTTCAGTCCGGTAATGGCGATCTATGGTGTTACAGTTTTTCGGATGCTTCAGCAAGGAATATTCTTTCAAGTCCGGGGCTCAATTCCTCACCCACCTGGAGTTCAAGCGGTGGGTCGATTGCGCTGACACTTTCCAGGGGCGGGAATGTGGATATATACGTGCTTGATCCCGCATCCGGAGAGACAAATCGTCTCACGCTCAGAGGATCCATTGAAACCTCAGCTAGTTTTTCGCCCAACGGACGGCAGATTGTCTTTACCAGTGACAGAATCGGATATCCCCAGCTCTATATTATGGACAGTTCAGGCGGAACGGCTATGAGAGCAACTCGATCCCACTCATATTGTGACAGTCCTTCATGGTCGCCCGATGGTGACAGAATAGCCTATACCGCACGGGTCGGGAACGATTTTCACATATTCGTCATGGACGCTGACGGCTCCAACATCCGTCAGGTTACATTCGAAGGATCTCTTAACGAGGATCCTGTATGGGGGCCTACCGGAAGGCATATCGCCTTCAGCAGCGATATGGATGGGCAGCGTGCTGTTTTCGTGCTGGAACTAAACGGGCTTACTGTAAGAAAACTATCCTTGAACGGTGAGAGTTACTGTCCGACATGGTCACCGCTCGGATTCAGATAATTCGATCATTTCTCCCATGAAAGGAAGGATGATTATGATGAGAGTTCGATTGACATCGGCACTGGCTGTATCAGTCATACTTGTGCTTGCAATGTCCATCTCGGGATGCAGACCGGACGACACTATTCCGGACGGAGATGACACAACCACTGTTATTGTAGAGGAATTCACGGATACCCTTACCGGTGTATGGGAGAGAGATACGGTGTCCACCGGTATGGAAATGCTTCTTGTTTACCAGGAACATCTGAACGACATTTTCTTCAACTATGACAGTGATGAATTGTCACCTGAAGCTCTTGATATCCTCATGGAAAACTCGTCCTATATCCTGGAAACACCTGGATTCAGAGTCCTTATAGAAGGTCACTGCGACGAAAGAGGCACAATCGATTACAACCTTGCTCTTGGAGAGAACAGAGCCCTTTCCGTCTATAACTATCTTGTTAATTACGGCGTAGCTTCCACCCGACTTCAGTTTGTAAGTTACGGCAAGGAACGTCCCTTTGATCCTGCTCATGCCGAACAGGCCTGGGCATTGAACAGAAGGGCTCACTTCAGAGTTCTTCCGGGAAACTGATATGATTCGAGGAATTGTCACCGCAGTTTTTCTGTTACTTACATTTACAGGATGTTTTGGTATCTGGGTTCACACTCCGAAGGAGATAGAAAACATTGAAGCCGGACAGCAGGAGATGCGGAATGAAATTGATTCTCTGACACTTGCTATGAAAGAGAATGAGAGTCTTCTCAGAGGGCTTCAGGCTCAATCAGGTTCCCGGAGTTCCGCTGAGATTGAGAGGCTTGCCGCTATTGCTGACGAACTTGCGCTTGCATTGATAAGGCTTGGCAGTACTGCAGGAATCACCGAGCAGGATACTGTCTCCGGACCCGACGCAAGACTTCTCTTCGAGGAAGCTTACAGGCAATTCCAGCAGGGGAGTTTCGAGATATCAGCATCTGGGTTCATGGAACTGCATGAGAAGTACCCGACCTCTTCTCTTGCTGATGATGCCTTGTATTACATGGCTATCTGCTGGGAAGCAGCCGGACAATCGCATCGCGCCATAGAGGATCTGGTCGCTCTGTATTACATGTATCCAGGTTCCGAATGGGCTGCGGGAGCAATATTCAGAGCGGCTGATATCTACGGTGCTCACAGCGCTCCTTTCGAGAGAGACCGCCTCTTTGATCTGCTGCTCAACAGGTATTCTCAGAGTGATGAAGCTGCTCTTGTCAGGGAGCAATACCGCCCTGAACAGGATTAACGCTAGCCTGATTGCTTGTTCACCCCCGGATCGAGACGAAAAGATTTCCGTAAAGGGATTATGATCTTTGACGGAAATGATATATCCGTGCATATTTGGCGGTTGCATATTTACTGATTATTGATTGCGAGAGTGGCGGAATTGGCAGACGCGCCAGATTTAGGATCTGGTAAGCTGGGCTTGTGGGGGTTCAAGTCCCCCCTCTCGCACCATTTCAAAGGAAAGAATGATTGATGTATGACATTGTAAAGTCAGAAGAAAACAGAAGAACCGTATGTTTTACGGAATCATCCAACAGAATATCATCGCATTTCCGTGATATTCGCAAGCAGATTACAAAGGATCTTAAAATACCGGGGTTCAGATCCGGAAAAATTCCCAGATCAATTATTGAAAAGCAGTATGGAAACATAATAAAGGCGGAAGTCGCTGATATCGTCAGACGGGAACTTACTTCCGTAATGCTTGAAGAAGAAGACTGGATACTTGATGATAATGATCCTGAGGGAAAGATAGAACTTCCCGTGGAGGAGAAAGCGTACTCTTTCGAATTGACATTCTCATTATATGAAACCCCTGAACCATCAGGCATTGACGGTATTAAAATAGAACTGCCTTCGCTTGACATCGAGACCGCAGTGGAGAATACGATAGAATCGTTCCGTGAGAAAATGATAAACTTTGAAACGGTTGACAGACCGTCTGAAAAAGGTGACCTTGTACTGCTTGAAGCCGCGCCAACCGGGGATACGAGAGAACCGCAGAAGTTCAGTATAAGAATCGGAGAATCACAGATTGGCACCGGCTTTGATGAGCTGGTTCTTGGAGCTGCAGCCGGTACACAGTTCCTGGCCAGGATGGATACTGATACAGGGGATAACCCGCATCCTGTTCATAAGTTCAGGATAACGGATATCAGACATCCTGTTCTTCCTGAGCTTAACGACGAATTTGCAAAGAAAGCGGCTGACGTTGACAGTATGGAAGACCTCCGGAAAAAAGTTGAGGGAAGCGTCAGAAACCGCTACGATCAGGAGATTGTTTATCTGAAAGAAAGAGAAGCCATTGACAGTCTTCTCGAAAGCAACCCGTTCGATCCCCCTGTGTACATGATTGATAACCTGACACAGGACTACCTTTCCAGACTTGGAGAAGAAGAACCCGGCAAGGAAACCATAGAGGCGACAAAAGAACTGGCTCTGAAGAAGGTTCGGGAATTCCTTGTGCTCAGAGCTGTTGCTTTGAAGGAAAATATCGAAATTACTGAAGAGGATATTAATACTGAAAAGAAGCCAGAAGAATCAGCGCCATCCGTTCTGGACAGACTCAGAAACAGAAAAGCCGTGGAACTTATCCTTGATCGTGCTGATATCATTGAAAAAGAGCTCAAGAAGGAAAAGGACAAAAATGCGTCCGGTGAGGAACCGGAGTCATCCTGGCACTGGATAGGTGTTGAGGATAACGGAACAGAACCGAATGAGGAAACAGCAAAGAAAGAGGAGCAATCCTGATGCCATCTATCATACCGTTTGTTGTAGAGCGAGAAGGAAACAGGGAAAGATCCTACGATATTTATTCACGCCTTCTGAAGGAGCGGATCATATTTTTAGGTGATACCATGACAGGTCAGACCGCCAGTCTGATTGTTGCCCAGTTATTATTTCTTGAAGGAGAGGATTCCAAAAAGGATATCAACATGTATATCAGCAGCCCGGGAGGCATAGTTTCATCAGGGCTTGCGATTTATGATACAATGCAGTTCATCAAACCCCCGATAGCTACATTCTGCATGGGGACTGCCGCAAGTATGGCAGCGGTCCTTCTGGCTGCCGGCGCGAAGGGGAAGCGAAACATCCTTCCACATGCAAGAGTGATGATTCATCAGCCAATGGGGGGAGCCCAGGGCCAGGCCACAGATATAGAGATACAGGCGAGAGAGATAATTAAACTGAAAGCAACACTGAATGCTGTCCTTGCCGAACATACAGGGCAGTCGCTTGAAAGAATAACCACCGATACAGACAGAAATTTCTGGATGGATGCACAGGAAGCGGTTGATTACGGTATTGTAGATAACATGCTTTTATCCAGGACTTGATGGGAAATATTATGGGTAAGGAAAAAAAGTGTTCATTCTGTGGAAGATCAATTGCTGAGGTCAAGCAGCTGATACAGGGTCCAGGGGTTCATATCTGCGATGAGTGTATAAGGTACTGCAGCGAGCTGGTTGATATTGAAAAGGACGTCCTGGAAGAGGTTCCGGAACTCGTAAAGGAGATTCTGCCTGTCCCTTCCGAAATAAAGGCGCAGCTGGATGAATACGTGGTTGGTCAGGAGCAGGCTAAAAAGGTTCTTTCGGTAGCTGTTTACAACCATTACAAGAGATTGCAGTCCAGAAACGGTTCCGGGGAGATTGAGCTTGAGAAAAGCAACATTCTCCTTATGGGTCCCACAGGTGTAGGAAAGACGCTTCTGGCGAAGACTCTTGCCAGAATACTGGATGTGCCTTTTGCAATAGCGGATGCAACCACACTTACAGAAGCAGGGTATGTTGGCGAGGATGTCGAGAACATCCTGCTCAGACTTCTCCAGGTTACTGACATGGATGTTCTTGCCGCACAACAGGGTATCATCTATATAGACGAGCTTGACAAGATTTCAAGAAAATCGGAAAACCCGTCTATTACCAGGGATGTTTCCGGTGAGGGAGTACAGCAGGCTCTTCTGAAGATCATAGAAGGAACTATTGCCAGTGTACCTCCTCAGGGTGGCAGAAAACATCCTTATCAGGATAATATTCTCGTAGATACCAGCAATATCCTCTTCATCTGCGGAGGCGCATTCAATGACCTGGAAAAGATCATTGAGAAACGCCTTAAAAAAAGCTCCATGGGATTTAATGCAAACATCAACACGACTGTTGACAGTGATACAAACATTATGGCTAAAGTTCAACCACACGATCTGGTCAGATATGGGCTGGTTCCCGAGCTTGTTGGCAGATTACCCGTTCATGTGGCGCTTGATGATCTGGATATTGATGATCTTGTCAACGTCCTTACAAAGCCCAGGAATGCCCTTGTACGACAGTACGAATATCTTTTCGAACTTGAGGATGTAAAACTTGAGTTTACGAAAAATGCTCTCAGAGAAGTCGCGCAGAAAGCAAAAATGCTTGGCACCGGAGCCAGAGGATTACGTTCCGTAATCGAGAATGTACTTCTGGATCCCATGTACTATCTGCCTGATCTTGAAGATGTGAGCAAACTCGTGGTTTCTCCGGCTGTAATCAGAGGGGAATCAGAACCGAGGATTGTCAGATCCAGGAGCAAAAAGGAAAGTGGAAGAGCCGGCTGAAACGACTTAATAAAGTAATGTCTTCACTGAATGTTAAATTTCTTCGAAGCTGCCCCGGTTCCGGGAGTCTTCCTCATGACGGGTTGCCTGAAGTATCTTTCGCCGGTCGATCCAATGTAGGGAAATCATCGCTCCTGAACAGACTGAACGGGGGCACAACCGTAGCCCGGACAAGTTCAAGGCCGGGCTGTACACAGTTTCTCAATCTTTACTCGGTTTCCGGAAGTTACTACATTGTAGATCTTCCGGGATATGGATACGCCCGGGCACCATCAAAGAACCGTGCGGAGTGGGCCGGCTGGATCATGACCTATCTTGTGGAAAGATTGCCTTTAAGGGGAGTTGTACTGCTGGTTGACGCAAGGCATCCATGTCTCCCTATTGATATGGAAATGGTTGAATTCCTGAAGACCCGCGGGAGACCATATGTGATCGCGCTCACTAAATCGGATAAACTGAAAAGAGGAAAACTTGCTTCAGCTGTCAGAAAAGCTCAGGATATGGGACCTGTGATTCCAGTGTCTTCAATTACCGGATCCGGGATAAAGGAATTGAAAAAATGGCTTTTCCAGGTTGTCTCATAATGAAAGGATTATCATGCCGGCGACCATATTAACAGGGTTGCAATGGGGAGATGAAGGCAAAGGGAAAATGGTTGATCATCTTTCGGGAACCGCCGATGCAGTGGCGAGGTTTTCAGGGGGTGCTAACGCGGGGCATACCGTTGAAACAGGAGGACGCAGGATTGCTCTCCACCAGCTTCCGAGCGGATTGATTCACCCTGATCCCGTTGGAGTCATTGGTGCCGGCTGTGTGCTGGATCCTGCTGCGCTGATGGACGAAATCAAGACACTGGAGGCTGAAGGAATATCGATCTCGGACAGGCTTGCCATTTCCGGAAAAGTACATCTCGTACATCCCGCAGGTAAATATTTCGAGAGAAAAAATGAGGGTGAAAGGGGCGTTTCTGCGATAGGAACCACCTGCAGAGGAATCGGCCCGACCTATGTCCGGAAATTCATGCGGAAAGGTATCCGGCTTGAGGATGCCGCAATGCCGGACATATTTCTTGAGAAATCCGCGCTGATAACAGAAGATTGCCTTAAAACACTTGATCTTTCTGAAGATGAAATCCGGTCTCTCCATCGCGAGGTGGAGATGTTCAACAGGATATCTCTGAAACTTGTTGAATATGCTGAAGATGTATCTCTTCTTCTGGCAAGAATACTCGATAACGACGGTTCCGTTATCGCTGAAGGAGCACAGGGAACTCTTCTTGATCCTGATCATGGCACATACCCCTTTGTTACGTGCGGCTCATGTGTTGCGGGAGCGGCATGCTCAAGCCTCGGGATAGGACCGGTGAGGATTGATGAAGTTGTAGGAGTCATGAAAGCCTATTCCACCAGGGTGGGGAACGGACCATTTCCCACGGAGCTTACCTGTGCGCTCGGTGAACGAATCAGAGAGCAGGGAAACGAATATGGCGCAACTACAGGAAGACCCAGAAGGTGCGGGTGGTTTGATGCCGTTCTGACGAATTATACGGCCAGGATAAATGGATGCACCTGGACTGCTCTGACGCTTCTGGATGTGCTGAGCGGTATCCCGGAGATCAAGGTTTGTAAAAAGTACGAGCTTGACCCTGAAACGGATCTCACACTGTTCGAAACAGGGGCAAGGCTGGGGAATCATACGCCGGTATACGAGACTCTGCCGGGCTGGGAAGAGAACATTTCCGGAGAACGGGACTGGGAAGCCCTGCCTGAAAATGCGAAACAGTACGTGCTGTTCATTGAGCAGCTTATCGAAGTACCCATCAAAGCAATTTCCACAGGACCCGCCAGGGAGGATCTGATCTGGAGAATGTAGGATTTTTCGATACACACTGTCATCTCTGTGATGAGCGGTACAGTAACGATCTTGAACGTGTCCTTTCAAATGCAGACAGGTTTAATGTTACCAGGATAATGGTTCCGGGCATATCACCGGACAGCAGCCGGGAAGCTGCGGAATTATCAGAGAAATATCAGGGGATATTCGCCGCTTCCGGAATACATCCGAATGAAGCAGATCTCTATTCAACAGATTTGTTTACTGACATCGCGAGAACAGTTCTATACCCCCATGTTCTCGCTGTTGGAGAAACAGGACTGGACTTCTTTCATAAGAGAGTTTCCCCGTCGCTCCAGGTTGAGCTATTCGAGAAACATATTCATCTGGCAGGGATTTTCGGGTTGACACTGATAGTGCATTCCAGAGACGCGGAGGAAAGGGTTCTGACAGTTCTGGGTGAGAACCCCGGAGTACCGGTAATAATGCATTGCTATACCGGACCGGATAAGATCGCTCAAGAGGCAGCTGACAGAGGTTTTTTCATCGGGTTCGCCGGTCCGCTTACATACAGACGGAATGATAGACTCAGAAAGTTGGCAGGTTCGCTGCCGAAAGAACAGGTTCTTGTTGAAACAGATGCTCCTTACCTGACGCCCGAGCCCGTTCGTGGAGAAAGAAATGAACCGTGCTATGTGACACACACAGCCGGGGTTCTGGCAGATCTGTGGAATATGGATATGCTTTCTGCTTCAAAGATACTTCTTGATAATTCGCTTCGTGCTTTTCAGCTCGCGCCTGTGCCCAGAACGGATCTTGTATACGTGCTCTATAACAGGATATACATGAATATCACAGGCAGATGTACTAATCACTGCAGTTTCTGTGTAAGAGACAGAACCGACGGTATAGGCGGGTACTATCTGAAGCACCATGAAGAGCCTCCTGAAAAGAGACTCAAGGACATTGTCAACGCGCTTCAGCCGGAATGGGCTGAGGAAATCGTTTTCTGCGGATACGGAGAGCCGACCATGAGACCGGAGCTTCTGCTCGCTCTCGCGAAAACAGCCGCGGAAAAAGGTTTCTCCGTTCGGCTCAATACAAATGGCCTCTGTCTGGAGAGATTGTCTCCTGAAGAAACACTCGCGCTACTCGAACCTTTTAATGATGTCAGTGTAAGCCTCAATGCGCCTGATATGGAAGAATACAACGCTGTATGCATTCCGGAAAATGATTCAGCGTGGGACAGGCTGCAGGAATTCATTCAGCTTTCAAGGAAAACTTGCAGAACCAGGCTTACAGCTGTTCGTTATCCGGGAGCAGATATTAAATCAATTGCCGCTTATGCCGAAAAGATCAGCCTTCCACTGAGGATCAGAGGATGATGCTTATCACGGAACTGCGACGATTTCTGAAGAAAGCAGGTATTACTCCGAATAGAAAACTCGGACAGAGTTTTCTTATAAACGGTTATATCGCGTCCAGAATCGCTGAGGAAGTCTCAACTTCCGGGAGCGTTCTTGAAATTGGTCCCGGATTAGGCGCTCTTACCGCAAAACTCCTTGGCCGCTGCGGATCTCTTTCCGCTGTAGAGATATCTCCGGAAATGGTGGATGTTCTCCGGGAAAAGTTCTCAGATGAAGATCTGGAAATAACAAGAGGAGATATACTCAGAGTGAACCCTGAGGCTTTACCGGGATTTCCGTTTCATACGGTTGCGGGTAACCTTCCTTATTCAATATCCTCTCCAATACTGTTCAGAATGCTTGAAGAGAGTTTTGGTCAGGTGCAGAAGGCTGTCCTTATGCTTCAAAGGGAAGTTGCTATAAGGCTGTCTACGTTAGACGGAGGAAAGCAATATGGAAAACTGGCCTTGAAGATATGGCCGTATTATACTGTACGGACACTTCTTGATGCTGACCCGGAGGATTTCTACCCGACTCCTGCGGTTTACTCAAGGGTTGTGGTTCTTGAGAAAAGAGCCGAGCCGATGGTTTCTCGTGAGCTGTTCCGAGAATTCAGAAAAATTGTAAATATTTCCTTTTCTTCCAGGAGGAAAATCATTCTCAACAACCTGACACCGGTTCTCGGTCGTGATCGGTCATTGGAGGTTCTGGCCAGGACAGGAATCGACCCTGGTCTTAGAGCGGAACAGATAAAGCCCGAAATGTTTGTCAGACTCGCGGAGAATCTGCAATGAAGAAATCCGTAGTATTACTCCTTATTCTTTCTGTTTCAGTACTCAAAGCCATTTCAGTGGGATACGACATTTCACTTGAGCAATTCAAGGATACTCGTACACTTGTTAATTCAATTTCACTGGTGCATCAGCTCACATCCAGGATTACAATGAATGCCAGTGCTTCATTCTCAGCTAAGAAGATTCTGGACATTCAGAGTTTTACTGAAGGTCGCGTCGGATCCGCCAGTGTGACCTTTCGTCCCAGATCGGGATTGGAGTTCGGAATAAATCTCTCCAGGAACATCAGCACTAAAGAGAGCTATGGCTCAATAATCAAAGATGAACTGAATAACACTACTTCCGGTCAGATACGTTATTCTCCGACGTCGTGGCTGTCGATAGATATGAAACTTGGAGCCCATTTTGTGGATTACTTGAAGCCATCCGGAGACAGCACGATAACGGGTCATGATCAGGGAGGAGTGAGCGATATCGACATCTCCCTGAGCAGAAACATTTTCAGTACTCTTAACGCGAATATTTCATTCGGAGAGCAAAGAACGCTTGGTCGTCAGATGGACAAGGGAAGCGATCAGCTTACCGCCAGGCTGAGTTACGGATTTCCAGGCGTTTTCAACGGCGGTAATCTCACCGCTCAGGCTGGAGCGTCAAGGCTTTTCTCCACCAATCATGATTCAGCCCAGACTCTCTGGCAGGATGACTGGTACAGTGACCTGACTTTTGTGGTACCGACACCATTTGAGTATTTGAGTATGGAGATTACTACCGGATGGGATTACATGGATCGTTTCTGGGAAGAGGATGATCCTGACACTACCAGTTCAGAGGGTGATGTACGTGACAGGCTGGATCGAAGGCGCAATATCTCCTCTTCCCTGCGATATCAGATAATCGATGATCTTTCTCTAACCATGTCCCTCTCACGTTCCATCAATCGTAACGATAGAAAGCGCACAGTTACTGGAGTTCCAACAATTTTCGATGTATACGATATCAGAGATGACAAAGTCTTTTCCTCTAACCTTCAATATACTCCCGGGGACAGCCGGATTACATTTGAGAGTCTGATTCAGCTTTACAGGTATGATACATTCGGAGAATGGACTGATTTTCCGGGGAATGAACACAGGGATAACAACGATCGCGATGAACTCAGAGAAGTTCTTTCACTCTCCGCGGAAATCCCGCTGAGCAGCAGAGTAACGCTGGATGCGAGTATACAGGGACAGAGCAGAAAAACCGTTTATCTTATGGCGGAGCAATCCGCGAACAGCAAGATTTCATCTACATACAATATAAGCCCCGGATTCAGGTATTTTCCGGGGGGCAACTGGACACTGCAGGAAACAATCAAGATCAGCGCTGATTACACAACATTTCTCTTTCCGGAGGTCAACTCTGACGGATCAGACCTGCTGTTCAGAAGGCTTTTATCCACAACATCATTCCAGAGAGTATCGGAAGACAGTACTACCCTGGGTGTTTCCAACACATTTTCGTTCCGGGATCAGGGAAGTTTTGACAACTCGGTTTTCAGCAGATCCGAGGAGATAATCAGCAATATCATAACCTTGAATATGGGTTTTCACATCGGTGGAAAGATCGGGCTCACTCCTAATTATTCCTGGGAGTACTCTCAGAGAAATTTTATTGCTACCGGCAATCCTTCACTGATCGAACACATGCATCATGTCGGGTTACGGACGAGAATGAATCTGATTAATGGAATTCTGTCTCTTCGTGTGACAAGAACACTATATTCAGATGGAAGACCAAGTTACTGGAAAGCTGATGTCGGGCTTAATTACCAGTTCTGAACTGAAGGTGAAGAAATGAAAACTCTGCTCATTCTGTCAAGCGTTTCCGCCCTGCTTCTTGCCGTCTCGTGTTCATTTTTTGAACTCAGAGACCCGGAGTATCCGAATCCCGATGATGACATTCCCTGGTATCAGCCATATGCCCCTTCCACAGTGGTAATGAATCTTTCGAATTCCTTTGAGGGCAGATCCATCTCTATGTACATGGCATGCTGTGATTCCTCCTTTATGTTCGTGGCTGATGACGCCGACATAGCAGAGTTCGGAGCAGAGTTCGGAGGCTTATGGGATTTCAGCAACTGGGACTATGAAGTTGAACAGAACACAATGCTTAATGTTTTTGCCTCGGTCGAAGGTTCAGGATTCCCCGATGACAGCCTGGCGTCCTTCACCATGAATGCTGTCGCCGAGTATACAGATCCGGTGGCTCCATCCGATTCAGCCTTGATCTGGCGGGATTATGAAATAGTAGCCGCCGGCAGTGATTATTGCGGGTGGGACAACTCGGCCAGAGGACGGGTGATGTTTCTCATGATTGAGGACAACTACGGATTATGGTCGATGAAAAGATGGTATGATTACAGACCGGAAGATTACTACACCCAAGAGCATTACACATGGGGTAGAGCCAAAGCTACTTACAGATAGCCGGAATTCCGTAATGAGAACACCGACCTTCCCTGCGATATTATGATGTATCAGAACCAGACGACATCTGTGACAACGGATACTCTGCTTCTTGCATGTTCTCTTGATGTTCCCCCCGGTTCAGTTGTGATCGAACTCGGTTGTGGAAGCGGTGGCGCAATGCTGGCTTCCTCCGCTCTGAATGCGGATTGCAGATGGATAGGAATTGACGTCCAGATAGAATTGCTTCAAATAATGGCCAGTTCTGATGAATTCCGGGAAAAGCGACTTGATCTGGCAGGGGTATGCTGCGATGTTGAAGCAGTTCCACGTGCGCTTACCGGTGCAATCACCGATGCGGTAATCATGAATCCGCCATTCGGACGGAACACATCCGGTAGGAGCAGCCCTGCCAGAACGCGGCGTATCTCCAGGTCAGGTTCAGATCTCCTCCTCTACTATTTTATCAGAGCCTCCGCGCATCTGCTGATTTCCGGGGGTGTATTAATCATGATCAACAGACCCGCTCTTCTACCTAAAATGATCCTTGGGAGTCAGTCAGCAGGAATTGCTCCTGAAATACTTCAACCGGTGGGTCCCGCGGGAAAGCCGGCAGTCCACATTATTCTTCACGGGCGGAAGGATTCATCCGCTGTTCTTAAGATTCTGCCTCAGATGGAATCGGAGCAAATGATCAGGAAAATTACTCAGAGTCAAAGTACTTGATGTATCGTGGTGCTCTGAAAACGGCAGCTGCATATGATGCGGTATCCGAAAATGCTCCTTCATGTAGAAGCATATTGAGTGTCCATTTTCCCGTTGTGTCCGGGAAAACAGCCAGAGTTGCATTACCTCCATCCGCTATGCTGTGTATATCTCCTGAAGGATTCTCTAACCAGAACTCAATGATATGGAAATATGAATCTGACCAGATGTAGAGGAAGTACATATACTCTCGGGTGAATATCAGTTCGCGGGAGACCGTGTCTTCCAGGATCAAGCTTCCCGTAACAGGTTCGCCGATCATTTCATCTCCAAGTTCCTCAAGACCTGATACAACATTCATCAGGCGTTCAAGAGCCTGGGCTTCATTCGCCTGCGTTGCGGGAACAAAAATCAGGATAGCAAGAATGACGGATATTACAATACTCATCGCCGTGGCTATATTCCCCTCCAACAGTATTCAGTCATCTACCCGGTCAGGAGGCATCCATTCAACAGTTAATAGACCTTCACTGTCATATTGTTCCTGGTGTTGATGATGGTCCTGCAACCTGGGAAGAATCCACTCAGCTTTTCCGTCAGATTAAAGAACAGATGACCCGTCCCGCTGTTTTAGTAGCAACCCCTCATTTTCGTCTTTCGACCAGCGGAAGAGTATTCAGTTCTCAATCAAAAAGAATACTTGAATTTCTTTCCTTTGCCAACAGATTGAGAGTAGAAGATGAATTCTCTGTCCTTGCCGCAAGAGAGGTCATGCTTGACAGGTGGAAACCATCAGCGAACATTCTTGATGTTCTGTGCATTCCGGGAACATCCTGGGTTCTGATTGAACATTCATTCAATATGCCGTGGATATTCGCTCTATTGAGAATCAGAGCTGTTCTGGAACAGGGATTCAAACCATTGCTTGCCCATCCGGAGAGATACTCATGGTGCCGGAGACGTCCGGAAAGGATAAACAGGCTTTCAGAAATGGGAGTGGGTATTCAGGTTTGCGCCAAAAGTCTTACCGGAACAGGGGTGACCGCTGAGACAGCCTGGAGACTCCTGGAAACAGGGATGGCTCACGTTCTTTCATCGGACGCCCATCACCCCGGTGATAATCTGCTTTCGGTAGAATTAAAGCATGAGGTAGACAGAGTGGCTCCAGGGGCTTACAATCTGCTTACGGGAAAAATGCCTGAAGTAATTCTAAATAATGGTGAATTACCGAAGCTTCCGTTGACGACCTGACTTGGAATCAAGAGGGAAAGTGAAAAAGAAATTTCTGATAACCGGTGCAAATGGGCAGCTGGGCAAAGCATTTCTGAATCTGCTGGGAAAAGAAGCGGAAGGAATTGATCTTCCCGATGTTGATATCACTGAACAGGATTCGGTTCAGAGAGCAGTTGACAGAACAGATCCGGAGTGGATCATCAACTGTTCCGCTGTTACGGATGTTGATCTTTGTCAGAGAAAACCCGAACTGGCCTATAGGGTACACAGAGACGGAGTCGGCAATCTTGCCCGCACCGGCAGGAAACTGGTGACCTTCTCAACCGATCATATTTTCAATGGCAAATTTGACCGCGTTCAACCGTTTCTTGAGAATGATACCCCATCGCCCGCTAACGTTTACGGAGAGAGTAAATTGCAGGGAGAATCTGAAGCTCTGAGCGGACATACCGATAACATCGTTATAAGAACATCCTGGCTGTTTTCAGAATCGACGGGAATGGTTCCCCATTTCTGGAGAAAGCTATCGGAAAACACTCTGATTACAGCTGTCACAGATCAGGTTGCCTGCCTGACCTACGCGCCTGATCTTACCGGGGCAGTTCTGAAGATAATCATTGATGGCAGGTCCGGTCTTTTTCATCTTGCCAGCAATCCAGGGATGACTCCTTTCGAACTGGCCATCAGGCTTGCGGAATATGTAGACGGACCAATTCAGAAAATAACCTGGGCAAAGCTTAATCTTGACGCCCCAAGACCTGCCTATTCAGTACTGGCCACATCCAGAGGTCTGGAACTTCCAACAGCATGGGACGCAGTTGAAAGATGGAGGATAAGTAAATGACTGAAATAGAAAGATACATTAAAGCAGCGAAGGCTTCGATTGCATTGCTTAACTGTGAAATGATTGAACGAGCATCTGGTCTTTGCGTGGAATCGGTTCTTTCGGGCGGAACGATCTTCTTCTGCGGGAACGGTGGTAGTGCTGCCGATGCCCAGCACCTGGCAGGTGAATTGATCGGCCGTTTCCGTCTTGATCGGGATGCTATTCCAGCCATAGCGATTACATCCAATGCAGCTGTTGTTACATCCATAGCAAATGATTACGATTTTTCGGAGATATTTGCAAGGCAGCTGGAAGCACTGGGAAAACCCGGAGATGTTCTGATTGCCATATCGACGAGCGGGCGTTCACGAAACGTAATAAAAGCTGTTGAGGAAGCTCGAAGAAAATCCATGAAGATCGTAGGGTTCACCGGCAAAGATGGAGGAGAAGTCGCACAAAAAGCCGATATTGCGGTGAAAGCGATTTCCACCGAGACCAGTCACATACAGGAAGAACTTCTTATAGCAGGACATGCCATATGCTCAGCAGTTGAAAAGGCATGTGCAGGTACATCCGGGGCAGGTCGCTGATTTGAAGAAACATGCTGTATGGAAACACCTGATTCCGGGAATATTAATAGCCGGAATCGCTCTATTTCTCACTTACCGGAAAATGGACATGGTTCAGCTAACATCTGCTATAGGGGAGATGTCCTGGCCTGTACTTCTTCTTGTTCTCCCTCCGCTTGCGATGAGCTATTTCTTCAGAATTGTAAGATGGCGTCTGCTTCTGTCTCCATTGGAAAAAGTCTCGATGAAAGATGCGTCAGGACCTCTTCTTACAGGCTTTATGGTTAATGCCCTCCTTCCCGGACGAGTTGGTGAAATCCTCAGAGCACTTCTCCTTTCAAGGCGGACTTCAGTACCCAGAGCATCTTCATTTGCCACTGTGGTGCTCGCGCGGATATTCGATGGCCTTACCCTGGCCACCATGACACTTATTGTTCTGGCTGTACTGTGGACGGAACTTGATACTGGTATCAGACTTGGGTTGATTGGAGCCGCGTTGCTCTATTTCGTCGTTCTCCTGATGCTGATTTCTCTCCGGAAGTGGAAGGATCAGGCAGCAGGAGCGATTTCCGCTCCCTTCAGATGGATCAGACTCAAATCATTTTCAGAAAAAATCGAGCGTATGCTTGTATCCTTTTCTCACGGTCTTGAAGTATTGAAGAACTGGAGAGAGATCATTCAAGTGGTATTCTACTCACTCTGTGTCTGGGGAATGCTTGCCCTTTCGGTTCTGCCGGTATTCAGGGCAATGCATCTGCAAGTACTCTGGTATTATCCTCTGCTTGTTCTGATTCTGGCCGGCCTTGGAATGCTTATCCCTACACCTGCCGGAACCGGAACGGTACACGGAGCCCTTGTGCTTGTACTGCCGGGTCTTGTTGGAATAACAGTTGAGAACACCAGAATATTCGCATTACTCTTTCACACTACGCAGTTCGTGCCAATAATTCTAGTCGGTCTGGTGGTAGCCGTTCGTGAGGGCGTTACAACATCTCAGGTCAGCGAGCTTGCCGACAATGAACCATCGGAGATGGAATAGTGTCTTCTCCGCTATTAATTCCAATATCGCTGATTTCGTATATGCAGAGTAAATCCGCAAATTCCACTGAAATTTAATACAATACGTGAAACGGAGCCCCAATGAATCACGAACAGATGGTCAGTTTCATATGGAGTACCGCAGACCTTATCCGGGACACTTTCAAAAGGGGTAAGTATCAGGATGTCATACTCCCGCTTACCGTACTCCGCAGGCTGGACTGCGTTCTCGCCCCCACTAAGAAGAAGGTTCTGGAGGTCAACGCGAAATACCGGGACAAACTTGATAATCTGGATCCGCAACTCCGCAGAGCCTCTGGTTTCGCTTTCTATAACACCTCCCGATACGATTTCGACAAGCTGCTCGCCGACGCGCCCAACATCGCTCAGAATCTTCGTAACTACATTGCCGGCTTCAGCGAAAACATGCGTGAGGTTCTTTCCAAGTTCGATTTTGACAATACCATCTCCAAGCTGGATGAAGCAGGCTTACTTTTCATGGTTCTGGAGCGTTTCAAGAACATAGACTTCCATCCTGACAGAATACCCAATTACAGGATGGGTGACATCTTCGAAACCCTCATACGAAAATTTAACGAAGCTCTCAATGAAAATCCTGGAGAGCACTTCACACCCAGAGATGTTATCCACCTGATGGCTGATCTGCTGATTGCCGGAGACGAAGACAGACTTGCAAAGGCCGGTACAATCATCACCATCTGCGACCCTTGCTGCGGAACGGGCGGCATGCTGACCATCACCAAGAACCGAATACTCGGAACAGATGAGCACCCGGGCATCAACCCTGATGCCGACGTTCATCTATTCGGACAGGAAGTAAATCCTGAGACCTTCGCTGTATGCAAATCCGACCTGTTCATGAAGTCCAAATCCGGAAGAGATGCCGAGAACATCCTTTACGGCAGCACTCTTTCAAACGATAAACATTCAGGCAGGAGCTTCGAGTACCTTATAGCCAATCCTCCATATGGCAAGGACTGGAAGCGGGACGAAGAGGCCGTGAAAACCGAATACGAAAGGGGAACAGCAGGTCGATTCGAGGCGGGGCACCCTCGGATCAGCGACGGTCAGCTCCTCTTCCTCCAGCACATGCTCTTCCATTGCCGCAAGCCGGAAGAGGGCGGCGCAAGGATTGCCATCATTATGAATGGCTCTCCTCTGTTCACCGGAGATTCCGGCAGCGGCGAGAGTGAGATACGCCGCTGGCTACTGGAAAACGACTGGCTGGATACCCTTGTAGCCCTTCCCGAACAGCTCTTCTTCAACACTGGAATTGCCACCTACGTATGGATTCTAACCAACAGAAAGGAAAAGCGCAGAAAAGGGAAGGTACTTCTAATTGATGCCACGTCCTTCTGGACTTCTATGAAGAAGAGCCTTGGTGCGAAAAGGCGTATGATCCCCGAAGAGCAGGCCTATATTATTCTCAAGCTCTATCACGACTTCGAGGAAACGGAACATTCCAGGATATACTCAACTACCCACTTCGGCTTCCGGAAGATCCGCGTTGAACGTCCCCTCAAGCTCAACTTCCAGGTAAACAATGAACGTATTAACGTACTCAGGGAAGAGCGCGCATTCCAGAACCTTACAACCAGCAGGAAGAAGGACCCCGAGAAAAAGCACCAGGAGATAGAGGCAGGCCGCGAGCTGCAGACAAAAATAATCAGAGCCCTTGAGAGCATACCCGATATGCTCTACAAGAACAGTAAGACATTCCTCACAGAGCTGAAGAAATCTCTGAAACTTTCGGATCTTTCCATAAAGGCTTCTCTCAGAACCGCCATCCTTCGCGCACTGAGCGAAAGAGACGAGACTGCTGACACCTGTCTGGACAGCAGTGGCAATTCCGAGCCGGACACCGATCTCCGCGATTACGAGAGAGTTCCGCTTGATAAAGACATTTATGACTATCTCGATAAAGAAGTCAGACCTCATGTGCCTGACGCCTGGATAGACACAAGCTACACCGATGACAGGGATGGCAATCCCGGTAAAGTGGGCTATGAGATAAATTTCAACCGCTACTTTTACAAGTACCAACCGCCAAGACCCCTTGATGAGATAAATGCGGACATAAAGCAAATAGAGAACGAGACATACGAGCTGCTGAAGGATATGCTTGAATCGGAGGCTGCAAAACAATAACACAAATCATGGGCACATAGTTGTAAGTGCCGATGTATTGTGTTATGATATAGTCCATAATGAACAACGATATAGATGAACCCAGCCCTGCAGAGTTCCCTGATGACCTTCCCTACTACTTCAAGCCGATCGATCTGGAAGCTCGAGAAATCTCCCGAGACCGCATCCAGACATGGCTCAGACGCGGATGGGTGGAGCACATTTCACATGGGCTGTACAGGATTACGTCAGCCCCGGCAAGTCAATATGAGACTGTTGCCATGATATGCGCTCGCGTGCCGGACGCGGTCATCTGCCTACTGACCGCCCTTCAAATCCACGGCATAGGAACGCAATCCCCGAAGGATATCTGGCTCGCGATAGATCGCAAGGCAATGGAACCTGTCCTGTACCAGTTCCCGGTCAGACTCTTCAGGTTTTCCCGAAAGATGATGCTCTATGCAGTAGACCCCTTCGATATCCAGGGAGTGGAAGCCAGAATCACATCTCCAGCCAGAACGGTAGTGGATTGTTTCCGCTTCCGCAATAAGATAGGTCTCGATGTGTCGATAGAAGCCCTGAAAGACGTACTATCCACAAGAAAGGCAACGGTCACTGAAATCCTCCGCGCCGCTGAGGTCTGCAGAGCAAAAACCGTAATCAGACCTTACCTGGAGGTTGTTACATCATGAGCAAAGACGTTACGAACCTTCCTGCCTCTGTCAGAGCAAGACTTCTCAACCGCTCCAGGGAGACAGGACAGGACTTCAATCGTATCCTGACGCGGTATGGTATGGAGCGCCTTCTTTACAGGCTCTCCTGCTCACGTCATAAGAATAGCTTTATCCTCAAAGGCGCGATGCTGTTTCATGTTTGGGATTAGGGGGAGTTCCGTCCCACCAAGGACATTGACCTGCTTGGATACGGTGATCCATCCCCGGAACATATGAAAGATATCTTCAGAGAACTGTGCTCCATGGAATTGGAACCTGATGGCCTTCTTTTCCACCCAGAAACTGTTTCCGCAGAAGAGATAAAAGACAATGCCGAGTACAATGGAGTCAGGGTCAAGTTCACCGCGACCCTTGAGAAAGCTCAAATAGCTATCCAGGTCGACATAGGTTTCGGCGACGCGGTATACCCGCAGCCGGAGGAGAGAGACTTCCCTCCACTTCTCCCCGATACACCCGCACCTTATCTTCGAATGTACCCAGTTGAAAGCGTAGTTGCTGAGAAGTTCCAGGCAATGGTTTCCATGGGTGGCACTAACAGCAGGGTGAAGGACCTCTACGACATATACACCATTTCGAATATTTATTCTTTTGATGGGCAGCAATTGCAGGGTGCCATCATGGCTACCTTTGAACGGAGAAAAACGACAATAGGTGGAGAACTCCCGGAAGCTCTTACCCCTTCATACTACACAGATGATACCAGGATGGGCTGGTGGTCAAGCTTCAGAGACAGGAACGACCTTACCAACGCACCAGGTAATCTGTCAGAAGTGGGAGAAAGGTTGGTCGGCTTCCTCCAGCCAACATGGACAACCACTTCTGAAAACAGAGAACTGAGCAGACATTGGGAACCTGGAGGTCCATGGAAATGAGCGACATCAAGCTGTACAGACTGAAGAATGGGAAAGCTGATGGATGAAAAGGAAAACGGACACAAAACCGTTAAATACAATCCCTATCCGGAATACAAGGATTCGGGTGTTGATTGGCTGGGGGAGATACCGATAGAGTGGGATGTCTTGCCACTAAAGAACTTTGGACGTTTATTTAAAGGGAATGGTGGCACCAAAGCAGATGAATGTGATGAAGGTCTACCTTGTATTCGTTATGGTCATCTATACACTCGATATCAATTCTTCATCAATAAATGTCAATCATTCATAGCTCCAGAATCAGCATTCAATTACACAGAGATTAAATATGGTGATATTTTGCTCGCCGCATCTGGTGAAACACTCGAGGATATTGGTAAATCAGCTGTCAACCTTTTAAATTCAAGAGTTTATTGTGGTGGAGATATCATTGTATTCCGACCAACATGCGAAATAGACCCAGTTTTCATTGGTTATGCAAGTGATTCAGAACCTGTACGTATTCAAAAAGCAAACATGGGTCGTGGTTACACTGTTGTACATATATATCCAAGCAATTTACGAAACTTGGAGATTGTTATCCCAACCCTCCCTGAACAACTCGCCATCGCCGACTTCCTCGACCGCGAGACCTCGTGCATTGATGCCATCATTGAGAAGAAGAAGCGCCTTATCGTGCTGTTGAAAGAGAAGCGTACTGTCATCATCACCCAGGCGGTCACAAAGGGCCTGGACCCAAATGTCCCCATGAAGGACAGCGGAGTGGAGTGGCTGGGGAAGATACCGAAGCATTGGAAAATATTGAAATTGCGTCGAATCGTTCGAATGAATAGCGGACATACAATCACATCTGATAGTATCGAAGATCAAGGGGATTATCCTGTGTATGGTGGTAACGGACTCAGAGGATATACAAGCAATTACACGCATGAAGGTTGTTATCCTTTAATTGGTCGTCAAGGAGCTCTATGTGGATGTGTGAACTACTCCAAGGGCAAGTACTGGGCATCAGAACATGCCGTAGTTGTAATACCTTATCGGAATGTTGCTATAACTTGGCTTGGTGAACTTCTGAGGACTATGAATTTGAATCAATATTCTGTCTCAGCTGCACAACCGGGTTTAGCTATTGATCGTATTCTCAGTTTGCAAATACCTGTTCCACGTTTTGAAGAACAACAGTCCATCGCCGACTTCCTCGACTGCGAAACTTCCCGCATCGATTCTATTATTGAGAAATGCAAATCCGCTATTAGTCTATATAATGAACATCGCTCCGCATTGATTTCCGCCGCAGTTACGGGCAAGATAGATGTCAGGGCGCTGGCATGAGCAATCCTGAAATTACTGAGAAGGCTTTCGAGTCTGCAATTGAAGCTGTGCTGATTCGTGAATCTGGAATTGTATCGGAACCTTCATCCGGATCCGGGCGGTTCGGCCCGGGTGGGTTTCAGAAACGTGTTCAGGATGAATATGATCGTACACTACGCCTTGTTCCCTGCGATGTTCTGGACTTCATCTATGCTACGCAGCCAGAGGAATGGAAGAGGCTTAAGCAGCATCACGGGCATCAGGTTAAAGACAAGTTCCTGAAGCGGCTTTCTAAAGAGATTCAGAGGCGGGGAGTTCTTGATGTCCTGCGGGGTGAAATCCGGGATTCCGGCTGCAAATTCCGTATGTGTTATTTTCAGCCTTCCAGCAGCTTGAATGTAGATCACAAGAAGCTCTACATTGCCAATATTTTCAGTGTGGTCAGGCAGCTGCACTACAGCGAGAGGAACGAGAACAGCCTTGATCTTGCGCTCTTTATGAATGGTATACCGATATTCACGGCGGAGCTGAAAAACCCACTAACAGGGCAGACCGTTGAGGACGCAATCAATCAGTATCGTTTGGACAGGGATCCCAGAGAGCCGCTTCTGTCTTACAGAACCTGCCTCGCTCACTTCGCAATTGACCCTGATCTGGTTTATGTAACCACAAAGCTGGCAGGACGTAGGACCAGGTTCCTGCCCTTCAACAGAGGAAAGTTCGGAGGGGCGGGTAATCCACCCGTACCGCCTACTTTAGAGGGCTACCCCACCAGCTACCTGTGGGAAAATATCTGGGCGCGGGATAGTATACTCAACCTTGTGCAACACTTCATTCATGAATTCGACGAGCTGGACCAGAATGGAAATCGAACAGGTAATAAAAAACTCATTTTTCCCAGGTATCATCAGCTGGACTGCGTACAGAGACTGGTGTCACACTCAAGGGAGTTCGGACCTGGTCATAATTACCTCATAGAACATTCCGCTGGCAGCGGTAAGTCCAACTCCATCGCATGGCTGGCACATCAGCTCTCCGTACTGCACGATGAAAATGATGAACGTGTATTCGATTCCATTGTGGTCATTACTGACAGGAAAGTTCTTGACAGGCAACTACAGCGGACCATTCTGCAATTTCAGAAGGTTGATGGGGTCGTTGAGAACATAGATAAGACCAGCAGCCAGCTGCTGGAAGCACTTGAACGTGGTAAGACCATTATCGTCTCTACCCTGCAGAAGTACCCTGTAATTGCGGATGAAATGGTAGAACTGGCTGGCAAGAAGTTCGCTGTTATCATTGATGAAGCCCATTCTTCTCAATCCGGTGAAAGTTCGAAAAGCCTAAAGGGAGTACTTTCCCTGGAAGAGGCCGAGGAAAATAATTCTGAAGAAATCGATGATATAGAAGAGCGCATCCTTGATGAAATGAGGAAACGCGGAAGGCAGCCCAATCTGTCTATGTTCGCATTCACGGCTACTCCCAAAGCCAAAACTCTCGAGGTTTTCGGGTCAAGGAGGGATGTCGGAAGTTATGAGCCCTTTAGCCTTTATAGCATGAGGCAGGCTATCGAGGAGGGTTTCATTCTTGATGTCCTTCAGAATTACACAACCTTTGGGACGTACTGGAAGCTGTTGAAAAAGATAGAGGACGATCCGAAATTCGATACCAGGAAGGCCAAGACACTTCTCAGAAAGTTCGTCAGCCTGCATGAGCATGCCATCAGAAAGAAGATGGAAATCATGGTTGATCACTTCCATGACCAGATCTCTTCTCGAATAGGAGGACTGGCCAAAGCAATGATAGTAACCAGGTCACGCTTGCACTGCGTCAGGTATAAGCTTGCTCTTGATGAATATCTGCAGGAGAAGGAACTGGACTACAGAACCCTGGTCGCCTTCTCTGGCACAGTGAACGATGAGGGCAGGAACTATTCCGAGTCAGGAATGAACGGTTTCCCCGAGGGGCAGACGGCCCGGATGTATGAGAGACCGGAGTACAGGTTCCTTGTAGTGGCAAATAAGTTCCAGACAGGGTTCGACCAGCCGCTGCTTCACACCATGTACGTGGATAAAAAACTCGGCGGAGTCGGTGCCGTACAGACACTGTCCCGACTTAATCGGGTTTATCACGGCAAGGAAGAAACAATGGTGCTTGATTTCGCAAACACTGCTGCTGATATACTGGAGTCTTTCCAGCCGTACTATGAGAAAACCACTCTTGATGAGGCTACCGATCAGAACCTGCTATACGATCTGCAGGGGCAATTGGAAAGCTCCGGTATGTACACTGATGAGGAATTGGACAGCTTTGCTCAGGTGTATTTTGCCGTGCATCCAAAGCAGGACAGGATATACGCTTCCCTGCGACCCATTGTGGAGCGGTTCGAGAGAGCTGAGGACGATATCAAGATGGATTTCAGGGGCGATCTACGGGATTATGTAAGGCTGTATGCTTTCCTGTCGCAGATTCTTACCTTTACAGATTCAGGGCTGGAGAAGCTTTACCACTTCGCCAGGTTACTGCGGCGGTATCTTCCTGTCGACAGGACTCACCTGCCAGTGGAAATACAGGAAATGGTCGATCTGGACTCAATACGGGTTACAAAAACATCCTCGGTACCTCTGAATCCTGACCGGGAAAATGGTCTTGTGAAACCGAAGCATGGAACAGGCAAGCATACTGCTTCCGCTGAAGTTAAAGAATCTCTATCAGAAATTATCAGGGAGCTGAACGAACACTTCGGAACCGATTTCAGCGACAATGACCGGGTATTTATAAAGCAACTTGAAGAGGCTCTCGCCGGTGATGAGAACCTGACTCTGAGCGTTAAGGCAAACACTCCAGAGAACGCAAGGCTATCGTTTGACCATTTCGTCGAAGACCGTGTTCAGAATATGGTGGATATGAACTTCAAATTTTACAAACGCATAACCGACGATCAGGACTTCTCGAAGTTCTTTCTGGATTGGCTTTTTGGAAGGTTCCAGCAGAAAGTATCCAAGGAACAAGAATAATATTTGTGGAGGAGTCCATACAGTTCAAGGTTAGCATACATATCAAGTTCCGTATGCTCAAGATGTCTGTAATTGAGCATTCTATATTTTATGCAGGTATCATCGCTTTATGAAATATTCTTTTCTAATCCAGACATTATCACCCGATTATCCGCAGCGCTGCGTACGGGACGACATTGAGGATGAAGACCAGCAACTTGTAAGTGGCCAACCCCCTGTAAATAGAAAGACGAATATTTTCCTCCGGAATGCCCCACAATTTCCCGTGGACCCTGCAGATCCATTTCCCTGCCATAAGGAACACAAGGAACATCAGCATCAGAAGCCCCAGGTTCAGGATCGAGCACCAGAAGAGCATCTCGCGTACTTCAATCATTGTCATAACTTCACCTCCCCGCTTATTGTATCGATCCCAGTCCAAGAAACAGCCTGTGGTATTCCACGAAGAAGCCCTGATCGGTTACCAGATTCAGGCGGCTTATCGATTCCACTACATGATCGGCCAGAGGGAAGAGCAGCACTCGCTGGCCGTACAGGCTGCATTTGCCTCTGACAGGCGGTTCCCATGTGTTCCAGAGAGCTGCGATCTCCTGTGTCTTCAAGTTGTTCCCGGCCCACTGGCAGAGTGTTTCCTGAATCTGATCATCCGTAAGGTATCCTCCGGAAACATCGAGTCTGTCGGAAACGTCGGCATGCTGTGCAAGCAGCCTTCCGTCATCAAAGGTGAAGAGCAGAGCAGGGCCGCAGTATCCGGCGATACAGCCCTCGCCGTCTTTGTTACCCAGGCTGGGCGGAAGTTTGGCAACGGTGCATTCGTAGTACAGGAAATTATCGCTCCAGCCGTCAAGTTCCCGTTTGATTGTCAGAGAAGGAACATCCCGCCAGAATGGCAGAGCCCATCCGAAGTTCTCGATTTCCGAGTCAATGGGTTCGATGACCCCGTCGATTTCATCGGCTGCATTCCGGAATGACAGATCAGTCCATCGAACGATCTCGCCTGTCTGACCCGTGTTGGGAATCGAAGCGGAGGTAATAATGGTATCCATCTGCCTCGGATAATGGACTGTGACCTCTCCGTCCAGAATGTCTACCGTGAAAGAACCGGTAAAATCAGGACCATGGAACCAGACCACGGGAGCATCGACGGCCATCAGTTCGCCGCTCTGGAATTCCCCGTTCTCGTCCAGGAAGCACCACTCAGCACCGGTGGCTTTCAGAAAAGTATCATCTAGCTGTACAACTCCCCATTCGTGTACACTTACGGTCTCGAAATCCGGTTCAATAAGAACGGTATCTACGAGAACACTGAAAAGAAGCAGTAACATCAGAACCTCCTGTTCATGTTATATATCTTTTATACCGCAGGGGGAATGGAATCTTCCATTCGGAATTTTCCATAACTGATAATACAGTACGTAGTCCTGCTCCGTAACAGGTTATTTCAGCCCATTTGATTAATCAGAGATGTTTTTATGAATATAGTAAAGTTGAATTTCAGACATCATTCCATGGAATGACAATTCCATTCCGTCGAAATCCAGAATAATATAGAATTTTTCACCGTCATCGAACTGGCAGGTAACAAGGGTGGCGCGATTATTGAACTCGCCCAGGTTGTCATCAGGTCTGGCTGAGACATTTGAACCTGTTTGACCGGTCTCAGGCAGATACCCGAATTCGACTGATCCATGCAGATTCCTGACAAAACTGAATCTTGAACTGTACCATGATGGAATCGAAACATCAGAAAAATGGATGAATTGATATTCTGTGCTGTCTATAAGAAGAATTCCAAGGTTTACAGGATTCATATCGTCATCGAGGTATGAAACCCGCCATACTCCCTGAAGTATGTCCTCCCCGGTGATGTAGACTGATGTGGATTCAAATACGTTTTCTTCGATTACGATTATTGAACCGGGTTGCTTACCTGAATGTTGAATATCAGAACAGGTAGGAATACTCAAAAGCGAAGTAATAGCTATAACAATCCCTGATAACATAATAGACCAATCAGAATTTAATTATTTAGACTAATTCAATATATATCAGTTGTTGATCATCAGCCAGTGCATATCCCAGAGTAAGCGATAATGATCCTCTCTATTATGTGAGTAGAAACCAGTTCGATGAGGGAACTTTCGGTAGAACACTTTCGTTATCAAGATCTCTCCTGATGGTGACCTCGTAACGTCTTACATTTATTCGTCAAAACCAGCTTTTATGCAGCCCCATGTGGAACTTTCCAGTATCATCGGGTCATGATCATAAAAATCTACCGTGCTTGCAATCCAATTTCCAACGAATAAACCCGGACCGTCGAAATTCATATAGTTGTCTACTATCCAAAGATATTCTCCGTCCCATTCACATCCACCCAAGGAGCCTGTGAAAGGGGCGCCAAGTTCATACACATCTGCAGGAAGAAGCGGTATTCCGGAAGCATCGAGATTCCATGTATAAAGGTAATATGGTACTGGATGTAAGGGATTACTCCAGGTCAATGCGAAGAGCAGATCATCCTGATAGCAACCCAGGCTGCTAACAGCTTCAACATTGTCGAATATTGTCCATGTTACTGTCTCTCCGCCTGAGTAAGGCATCCATCTGTGGTTGTCTGTATTGACGTTGCCATACACTGACCATATAACATGTACATAAAGTAGTACGTATTATGGAGGTTTAGAATGACAACATTGACGGCAACAGACGCCAGGCGGGAGTTTTTTGAGTTGGTCAGGGGAGCTAACGAAAAGCATGAGGTTTATAGAATCAGACACCGTAAGGGTTCCGCTGTACTTCTTTCCGAAGATGATTACGATAATCTTATTGAGACGCTCGACTTGCTTTCCATTCCTGACTTCAGGGAGAGTATCAAGCGATCTGCTGATCAGGTAGAGAATGGAGAGACTGTTTCCTTTGATGACGTTTTCAAGCAAGACTAGATGAAGAAGTATGAAATCCGTTTCACGAAGGAAGCACTTAAAGACATCAGGAAGCTCAGCGATCGTGAGACCGGTAAACTTCAGGATATTCTTCTAAAAAAGGTTGCACAGAACCCCAGGTCAGGTAAGAGACCTGTTAGGGATCTGAAGGGATTCTTCTCAATCCGTTTATCCTACAGGGATCGTATCGTGTATTCTATTGATGATGAAGAAAGCATTATCTACGTGCATCGAGCAAGAACACACTACGGAGATTAGCATTCTGTACTCTATTCATTCCAGCTTACTTCATTAAATCCTCCGCGCAAGACAGATTCATCTGTTATGTCAAACTGGCGCCATTCGCGTTTTCCTGTTTATGGCTGTGTTTGTAAGTTGTTGACAATAAGGTAATAATAGGTGCATATTAACTGGAATGATTTTTGCCTGCACTAAGTTCTGAAAGGAATGGAAGATGGGTATTCTTGACATTTTCAAACGGGATACGGCTGAAGGATATCCCGGGAAAGGAATCTGGAGGAAACCTCATCCTTTGCGCAGGGCTTTCGTAAAACAGGAGCTTTGTCAGGGATGCGGTGAGTGCTTCTCCATCTGTTATTACGGAAGAATCAGAGTTGGAAGGAATCGAGCAGCCTCTGTAAAGAAGGGGTGTGCTGGA
>CBDVBK010000044.1:0-29867 GCA_965372215.1 uncultured bacterium
ATTCCTCTTCTGGCATGGAAATGTCAATAGTATCTGGAGGTAATTCCTCTTCTGGTATAAATCCGTCAACGGGATCAGAAGGTATTTCCTCTTCGGTTTGTGCGAAAGTAACAGATATCACTAATGCGGAGATCATTAACAGTATTGCTGGATATCTCACAAAGCCCCCCCTACGTGTTATTGCACACTTAACACATGAAACAAATAACACTATTTTTTATAAAAGCAAGGGGAGCAGTATACTCGGCAAAATCTTCAAGTGTTTCATAATGATCTCACAAATCAGCATGGATAAAAGTTTGCGGTTTCCGGGAAAATCCGAAACATTCCTGCTGCATCGTCCAGGCTAATTTCCTCCCCATATTTTCAATGTTTCAAGTACAATTCTGAAGGATGCTTCAAGTCCTTCCTCAGCAATCCACTCCTTCCTGGAGTGAAAGAATTCTCCTCCTGTAGGCAGATTAACTGTAGGGATTCCCATGAATGACAGTCTCGACCCGTCAGTACCGCCTCTGATTGAACCTTCTTCCGCTTCAAGGACAGCTCTTTCCATTCCCTTCAGGGCGTAATCAACCGGTCTTCTATCCTTCAGAAGAATTTCTCCGGGGTTCTGGTACTGCTCTGCAAGTTCAAGCGAAATTTCTGCATGCGGATATTTAACCCTGATCCATTTCTCTATGCTGCGCATTCTGTTGATTCTTGTTTCCATACCCTTCCGGGTGAAATCACGCAGGATCATTTTCAATTCACCCCTGGCAGTTACAGAAGTGATGGAAAGCGGATAATCATAGCCCTCCATACCTGAGCTGTTCTCAGGCATTTCTTCAGAGCTGATCATTGCAACAATATCAGCAAGAATCCGGACAGAGTTGACAAGAATATCCTTTGCGCTTCCTGGATGAACTTCATTCCCTGTTACTTTCCAGTTAGCTGACCATGCATTGAAGGTTTGTGTATCCACTTTTCCAATAGCACTCCCATCAACGGTATATGCAAAATCAGCCCCGAATGTCGATATACTGAAATTGTCCATGCCCCTGCCGACTTCTTCATCTGTTGTGAACGCAACCTTCAGCGGGGGTCTTGGAATATCAGGATCTGCGATCAGACATCTGCATATCTCCATAATGATCGCAACACCGGCTTTGTCATCAGCTCCAAGCAAGGTTGTACCATCAGATGTAATTATTGTACCGCCAACATATCTCATCATATCCACGGTCTCTTCCGGTTCTATAACAATATTTGATTGTAGAGTTATTGCCTTTCCGTCCCAGTTATTGTGAAGAACGGGAGATACATCTTTACCTGAGACATCAGGAGAAGTGTCAACATGGGCAATCAAACCGATGATAGTATCACCGTTTCCCTTTCCTGGAAGAGCTGCATATAAAGTACCCTTATCATCCAGTTCGATATGCTCCATACCTGTTTCCCGTAATTCATCCTCGAGTATTCTGAGAAAATCATACTGACACGAAGAAGACGGTGAGGCAGTGGATACTGGATCCGATGCAGTATTGATTCTAACATAACTCAGAAATCTTTCTGTTAACCGTTCAAACATATTTCTCCTTTTCATTAACTGTTTCAATTTTGTATATATACAGAAGATAAGGATTGAGTACAGGCTGAACATTGACCAGTGAGATAAAGGCATTTGCATTTAAATGAGAGTAGGTGGTTCAGTGGTATCCTTCAGGAACAGAAGCGTTATATCCATAAGAGACATGTCGCTGAATGATCTTTTAAAGATCGTTGATACAACCCGCTTCGTGAAGGAATCCAATCCACCCGATTTCATGAGGAATAAAACCGTAGCAACACTGTTTTTTGAACCATCCACAAGAACCAGGCTTTCTTTCGAATCGGCTGTTCTCAAAAGCGGCGGATCTGTTTTCGGCATTGCCAACCCTGGTTCATCTTCACAGAGCAAAGGTGAATCTTTTGCGGATTCGATCAGAACTGTCGCCGGATATTGCGATGTAATGGTTATAAGACATCCGGTAGAGGGAGCGGCAAGGATGGCTTCTGAACTATCAGACACCCCTGTTGTAAATGCGGGTGATGGAGCTAATCAGCACCCTACCCAGACCTTCCTGGACCTGTTCACTATTAAGGAAACTCTCGGCACGCTTGATGGACTGAAAATTGGAATAGTGGGCGATCTTAAATACGGCAGAACAGTACATTCACTGACGCACGCACTGACACTCTTCGGCACGGAATTAACCTTTATCTCACCGCCTGCTCTCGCGATGCCTGAACATATGCTCAATGAACTTGACGACAGAAAGATTCATTACAGGAATATTGAAGATCTGGAAGATGTCGGAAAACGTAATCTGGATATCCTTTATGTGACCAGGATCCAGAAAGAGCGCTTCGGTGACCCGCAGGAATACGAAAAAGTCGCGGGCAGCTACAGAATCACCAGAGAAACTATTGAAATCCTGGGAAAGGATATCAAAATAATGCACCCGCTTCCACGCGTTGATGAAATCGCGGAGGAAATTGACAGTCTCCCGAACGCATTGTACTTCACTCAGGCTCACAACGGAATACCAACACGACAGGCGCTGCTTGGCCTGGTGACCGGAGGTCTGGACTGATGGATAGAACTTACAAAGTTTATTCAATTCAGAATGGAACTGTCATTGATCATATTCCAACTCCCCTTGCTCTAAAGGTCATCCGCATACTTGGACTAGGAAATGAAGGAATAATGACGATTGGTATCGGTTTCCGATCCAAGAAGTATCCTGCCGGCAAAGATATTGTTAAAGTCGAGAATCATGTATTATCACATGATGAAACGGATATGATAGCTCTGATAGCACCCGATGCAACAATCAATATTATCAAAGATGGCAGTGTATTTGAGAAACGTCAGATTTCTCTCCCTTCTGAGGTCAGGAGTATTCTTACCTGCCCAAATCCCAATTGCGCTACCAACAAACTGGGAGCAGAAAAACACTTCTTTCTTGAAGACAGCAAATCTGTTACATACAGATGCAGATACTGTGAACGTGCAACTGTAATCGAAGCTGATCTGCTAAGCTCAAATTAGTAAGAAAATACAGGTTTTCTCTGAAGAAACAGTGTCAGACCGTTCCAGGTGACTTAACTGAAAGATATCTGTCCCGTTCGCTGAAAACGCATCCACAGTAAGGCTGCCGGTACATATCGTGTTCTCTGGAGATCCTTACAGAATCACGGTATAGATCTCTGAAATCTCTGTATATGAATTCTACTCCAGCCTTTAGCGCTGCAGTATCTCCAGCTCTTATTATCTGCTCCTGGTTTTGATAAGGGCTGACAGACAACGTTGTTGAGAATGCAGGCATTCCCATTTCATACGCTCTATCTGCTGTCATTGAAAGCCTGTCTTCAAAACAGGCATAACATCTGTTCTCTGCTTCAAGAAGCATTCTTATGTTCTCCTCCAGGGGATATGCTTCAACTGTCTCCAGCGGAATCCCCTCGGAACCGGAATACGCAGTCAGAGTTTCCAGTCTTCTCTGTCTCTCTTTCCATGGATGGATATTCGGATTGTAAAAGAAGGCTGTAATTCCGAATCCCTCCAGAGAGAGTGCCTTCTGAACAACAGTCATGCACGGCGCGCAGCATACATGAAGCAGCAATGGAACAAACATGGTCACAACAACAACTCTTTCTGACCCCTGTGATCGAGCCCGAGGTGCCTGCATGCTTGGGGAGTAGACATTCTTCCCCTGCTTGTTCTGTTAAGAAATCCTGCTGAAAGAAGGAAAGGCTCGACCATATCGATGAGAGTATCCTGTTCCTCGTTCAGGGTTGCAGCAAGAGCAGCAACACCAACCGGACCGCCTGTATACTGTTCTATGATTATCTGAAGATATTTCCTGTCCAGGCTGTCCAGTCCGGCTTCATCGATACCATGAATATCCATTGCCTCAACTGCGACATCCTCTGTAATGGAATCCTTTTCTTCAACCTGCGCAAAATCGCGAACCCTTTTGAGAAGTCTGTTGGATATCCTGGGTGTTCCCCGGGATCGAAGAGCAATGGTCTCCGCTCCTTCATCAGAAATATCAATTTGAAGAATCTTTGATGATCTACGAACAATTTCAGTAAGTTCGCACGGAGTGTAGAATTGCATGTGAAGCGACAGACCGAATCTGTCTCTCATCGGTCCGGTGATGAGTCCTGCCCTCGTAGTGGCACCGACAATCGTGAATTCAGCTAGATCAAGCCTTACAGTTCGGGCATGAGGACCCGGATCAAGTATTATGTCTATTTCGAAATCCTCCATTGCCGGATACAGGTACTCTTCGACAATTCTTGGTAATCTGTGCATTTCATCGATGAAGAGAATATCACCCTGCTGAAGATTGGTGAGTATTCCTACAAGATCAGCTGCTCTTTCAAGAGCTGGACCGGACGCGGAAACAAAGCCTGCATTCATCTCGGTTGCTACTATATGGGCGAGAGTTGTCTTTCCAAGCCCGGGCGGACCGTGAAACAGAATGTGATCAAGAGGTTCGCCTCTTCCAAGAGCAGCCTGAATTGCAATGGACAGTTTCTTAACTACAGCTTCCTGCCCGATGTACTCGTTCAGATTCTCTGGTCGAAGAGAAGTAAGCGTGCTTTCGTCTATACTCTCGGATCCGCCTGAAATAATGGATTCTCTGCTCACTTCCTGCTCCTGATTCTCATCGCGCATTTAATCACTTCCGGGGTATCCGCATCATCGCCAAGTTCCTTTACAGTCAGAGCAAGAAGAGTTTCAGCTTCAGAAGCCGGAATACCAAGCTGTCGAAGCACAGCCCTGGCTTCACTCAGAACAGCCGTATCCGATCTTGCTGCTGAGAGAACACCATAGGCTTTCTCCATCTGATCCTGAAGTCTGGCTACAATCTGCCTTGCCCTCTTGTTTCCTATTCCGGGAAGTGCGGTCAGATAAGCATAATCCTCGGAAGCGATTGCGGCCCCTATCTCGAAAGGGGGTCTCGCCAGTGCTTTAACAGCTGCTTTTACACCTACTCCGGATACGGAGATGAACTGCTCGAAGAACTCTCTGTCACTGATCTCTGGAAATCCCACGATAAGAGGCACTATGCGATTCCCTTCCGTTTGAAAATGAAGGTATACTGGTATATCCAGTGTCTGTCCCACTGAAACCCGTCTCAGGAAGAACCCCGGAGCAAGAATCGACAATACAACGGGACCTGTCCGGAGATAGATGATGGAATCACCCGTGTCTACTACTGTTCCTCTTATACTTTCTATCATACCGTTCACTTTCATATGCAGCTATTGCTGCAGCAAGAGCATCAGTAACATCATCAGGCTTTATTTCTTCAGATATACCCAGAAGGTGCTTCACCATACCGGCAACCTGCTCCTTGCTTGCCCTTCCTTTTCCGGTTACAAGCTTCTTTATCATCGTTGAAGGGAGTGGAATAATCCGCAGATTCCTCCTCTGACCCGCAAGGCAAAGCACTCCCCTTGCGTGCCCCATCTTGATGGCTGTTGCAGGATGCCTGTAGTGCGAGTACACCTGCTCCAGTCCCATGGCCTCAGGGTGAAAGGCGTCAATCACCTCGATAAGACCGGTATAAAGTTCATTAAGTCTTGCAGGGAGCAGATCATCCGGCGAGGATTTGATCGTCCCCGCATCAACTAATACGGTATTTCCTGATTCAAATCGAAGAACACCGTAACCTGTCGTACCCAGTCCGGGATCTATACCGATATAAACTGGAGCTTTATCAGGATTCAACTACTCTTCCCGAATCTCGAAATTTGTATGAACCGCCTGCACATCATCACACTCTTCAAGTATTTCAAGGAGCTGCAACGCTTTGCCAGCCTCTTTCTCGCTAAGCCCGATCCAGTTGGCAGGCTGTTTCGTGATCTCAGCGCTTTCTATCCTGATTCCTGACTTCTCAATAACGTCCTTCACATCAAACACATCCGAAGGTGAAGTCATGGCAATTATGATATCATCCTGCAACTGAACGTCCTCAAGGCCTGCATCAAGACCTGCTTCGAGAATCTGATCCTCCGTGTATTCAGCTCCGTCGATAGTTATCTGTCCCACTCTGTTGAACATGTAAGCTACACTGTTCCTTGAACCCAGATGACCTCCGTGCTTGGAAAGAATGTGCCTTATATCCGCCGCGGTTCTGTTCTTGTTATCGGTCAGCACTTCAATAATAATCGCAATCCCGCCAGGGCCATAAGCTTCGTAGATAATCTCTTCGTAACTAATTCCTTCAAGATCACCGGTTCCCCTTTTTATTGCCCTGTCAATATTATCTGAAGGCATATTGTGAGATTTCGCGGTCTCAACAGCCACTCTGAGTCTAGAGTTACTTTCAGTATCTTTGCCGCCTTCCCTTGCGGCAACAGAAATCTCCTTTACCAGGCGGCTGAATATCTTACCTCTGGCAGCATCAGCTTTCTGTTTCTTATGCTTGATGCTGCTCCATTTATTATGTCCTGACATGCACATCTCCCGTCCGCATGAATTTTGTATAACTCCATCAAAGCTATTGCAACATTAGATATCTGTACTGCTCCGGTCAAGAAGATACTCCACTAACTATTATATCCGCTCCACTTCAGAATATCATCCGCGTCTCTTACAGCTGTAAAAGGGATATTTATGTTGGTGCCGTTTATACGGAAAGCCTGTTTTGCAGGCGTACATCCGATGGCAAGCACTTGTACGGAATGAACTTCAATGTCCAGGTCAATAAAGGCCAGATAATCAGATTTACATACTTCAATCCCTACAGCAACACCACTCGCAAGTTTCGAAACGTCTTCAAGGCCGACATTACCACCGATCATCGGTGGGTATTTACCGTGCTGCAGGGGCTCCTGCGAGAATTCCTCTTCATCAAGCTTCACGCCAGTTGACAGTACAAGGCTCGTTGAAAAAGCAGGAAAGATGATCAGATCTCTTCTGGAAACCGAGTATGATTCAACAAGATCGAAATTCCCCTCATGGAATTCTCTTCTACCAGCAATCGGTATGGTTCTGGATTCGCTTCGAGTAATCCTCCTGAGTATGTCTACGGTTGCATCGACCTTCCAGAAAGGGAGAAGAATTGTCCCGGAATCGCCATGACGGGTGAATTCAACTTCAACAGGAGCAAGTTTCTCACCGGACACCAGGCATCTGCCGCATTCAGTACAGAAAAAGATAGTATCTGTTGAAAGCCCATCAAGATCATTTCCACAATCGGGACATCTCAGAACAGTAATATTCAAGGGCTTTTTCTGCTTGCCGGAATCTTTTGAGTCAGACAATAACATCGCTCCCTTTCCCTTTAAGTTGGCTGAGTATCTTCAACAGATGATAAGTTCCATAGGCAAGTCCGGCCATGATTATTATAATTATAGGTATACAGCTTGATTGATTTCCAGAAACAGCACTGTAATTCAGTTTGCCACCTAATACAAGATTGGCGAAAATCGGTAACAGTCCTGCCCAGAAAACCGCCATCGCGATTGTCAGGATTTTTTTATCTTTGTTCGATGAGGGAAAGCGACCCCGCAATACCTCCCCGGATCGTCCGTCAACAACAACCTGAAAAGTCCTGCTGTCAAATTTGAAATCAGTTACCCACAGCGGGTAATAGACAAGCATCTCACGATGTCCGGAAACAAGAATGTACTCCCACCTTGCTTCAAGGCCAAAACCTGCCCCGGATCCAAGTCTGCGAAGATATTTTACCGTTTGCGCACGTGCTTCAATAAGCGACACTATGGGGTCAACGAAAACACCTTCTCTGGTCGATTCATCCTCGAGCACTTCCAGACCATCCGGCAGTGTATCTCTCTGAATGTCCAGCCCCTGTATGGAAAGCTGAGAATCCGATGAAAGCGTTGGTATCCCGAGCGGTTCCAGATCGGCTCCACTGATGTTAACACATCCGGAAATCTGTATCTCCCTCTCAACTGCATTGGAACCGGTTCTTGTCTTGATATTTTTAATTAAAGATATCGTGTATCCAGATGGTCCCATTCCCGCATTACCGCCAACAGGAATCTCAATTTCTCGGAACACCGGTTCCACACCAAGCAAATATCCGTTCACCTCTGCGCTGCAATGCCAGAACGGAACATAGTACAGAATTGGTCTGCTGACCTTTGCGCTCTCTGTTCCATGTGGATTAATACTTCGCAGTTTCCTCCGGATGGACCTCAGCACGTCAATACTGGATTTCCTTGACGGCAGTACACATTTCCGCACAGCACTGGAGAGAAGAAGACTGCTTGAACAGCTGGGACAAACGGTATGCGTATCCCCCTCGCATACGTTCAGAAGTCCGCCACAGGATGGACAGGTTAACGCAAATGAAACCTTCTTCACTGCTTTTTCACCTTATTGACATAAATAGTACCCGCGATAACCACCAGGATTATGGCAGAGAGCCAGGTTCGGGAAAGCCAGGACAAACCAATGTTTGTAAGAAGCAGGAAAACTGGTATTGATATTGCCAGTCCCGCGATGAGAGTAAGAAAAAATAGTTTATGCAGTTTCATCTCTTTGGAAGCCGTGTCATCCATAACCGGAGATTCCCCCAGAAGCTGTCCGGAGACGGCATCTACCAGTACTCCCTCACTGTATCCTTCCAGCTTGAGCATGACGATATAGAACGGATGAAAGATAATTCTGACTGATGCCTCGTCAATCTGATCTCTGTCGAATGGAATGAACTCGCATGGTTCGGCTATACTCTCATCAAATATCCTTCTGTCTCCGGCAGGAGGAGAATAGTCCTCCAGTTCCTGCCATGGCTGGCTGAAGCAGGATATCAGAGTCTTGCCCGTCAATGACTGATCCGTCTCGCAATACGGAAAGTACTTCTTCTCCGATGAAATAACCATTCCAGGCGGAAAGAGACGTCTCACGTATTCCTCAGAAACAGAAGCCATAACGAGTTCCGGTGTATCAGCAGGTGGATCAACTACTATCCTTGCGTCGCAGTAAGGACATCTGATAAAGAAATCACTCTCGATCACTATGTGTTCCGCACCGCATTGCGTACAGTTTATCTTCATTTCAGATACTGTCTCCAGATCCTGTTTGTTTCGAAAGATCTCTGATCCAGACACATTTCCCGAGAGCTGATCCTGCAGTTTCTATTCTGAATGGTTTCTTCAGAAAGACAGTATCGGGTCCGGATATTTCAGAGATATCTTCATCACTGTTCAGCAATACAATAACAGCCCGGTCCGGAGGTATGGAATCAAGTGATATTACTGATCCCGGCTTTAACAGCTCTGAATCAATGACAAGTAGATTGAATCTATCGTCAGAACCGGCTGTAATGAGGAGTTCCATATCCGAATCTGAAGCAGTCATGTCACAGACTGAGCATCCAAGACTTTCAAATATGGTGATAAGAAGATCGGTTTCCATCCCGCTGTAACCTATAATCGCAATCGATGGAATTACATCATTCGCGGTTTCTATTGTAATTCGATCAGCAGCAGGTAAATAAACTGTAAATGTTGAACCTTTATCAAGCAGGGAATTCACAACATAATAACCCTGGAAACTGTGTACGATCGAATAGACTGCGGACAGCCCAAGCCCTCTACCCTTTCCCTTTGTTGAAAAGAATGGGTCAAATATCGGGATCAGATCACTTTCTGGAATCCCGCATCCATCATCGGCAACAGAGATCATGACATAATCCCCGGCTGGAATCTGTTCCATATCTCCTTCAAGCTCTATCCTGCACGAAGTAAGACCGACCGATCCCTTCCCTCCGGTAGCTTCTGCGGCGTTCAGCAGCAGATTCATAACAACCTGTTCCAGAAGATCCGGAGGAATTCCCGCATAACCGGTCCGGTCAGGATATGCAAGGCTTATTTCTATATCAGGAAAGATAGCTGAGAGTGTTCCAGTTGCGCTCTTCAGTACATTTTCAACAAGGGTTATTCCTTCTTTCGAATCGGCGTCAAGCTGCCCGGTGGACAGACAGGAAACCAGCGAACTGATTCTGTCAATAATTTCCTCAGCTTCTTTAATCGATAAGAGGACGATGTTTCTGTCATTCTGACTCCTTCTGATCCTTGACATCCGTGCGAGTAATACTGTAAGCAGATCATCAAGGTTGTGTGCGACCCCTTCAGTCAGAGCTTTCAGAACCCCGAATCTCTGTACTCTAAGAGATGCCTTATCTATTTGCCATCTTGAGGTTACATCTCTGAATACAATACTGCTGATCGTCTTGTTATCAGTTTTATTGTTTAAAGATAGATATATATTGCCTCTAACAATTCGTTCGGTTCCATCAGCCGAAATCAGAACAGTAGAAATAGGAAATGTGAATGTGCCATCCTCTTTAACTCCTTCATATATATGTTCGGAAAGAGGTTCGCGGGTTTTTTGAATAATAAATCTGCAGATCTCCCATATAGGTTTCCCGCATACTTCTTCCTCACTGAAACCGATCAGATTGGAAGCTTCCCTGTTCATAAACGTTATCAGTTCATTCTCGTCAAGCAGCACTACAGCATCGGAGACAGCTGTCAGCATGGCTCTGATATCCGATGGAAGCGGTGCTGTTTTCTTTTTCTTTGCTACCATACAACCATCGCTCTTCTTGTCATCCGCGTATGAGAGGCATCCAGAACACAGAAATACAAACCTCCGGGCACCTGAGAACCGTTTGAATCAGTACAGTTCCAGTAAGCAGTATAAGCTCCGGGTGTGTTTATCTGACTTGAAATATCCACAACTCTCCTACCTGAAAGATCGTATATAGCCAGATCTGCGCTTCCTGCATCCAGTTTCGAAACTGTTACCGGAATGCAGGCCATACCGGAGACAGGATTGGGGCTGATATGCCCGAGGCTTGTATGACCTGAAGGATGTCCTTCAGGGGAAATTCCAAGATTGATCTGCGCCGGAACAGCATCGGAAGGCCAGGAAGGTCCAAAATCAGGATCCATCGTTATAACCCTGTACCAGAACTCTCCGGATTCGTGTTCAGTGAAGGTATATGAGTTTACAGGAATATCAAGATCAACAAATTCGTTCTCCTCCCATACTTCCACCATAATGTCATCGATATATAGATCGCTTGCGCTTCCGGTTGTCGCCCATCTGAAGCTGAGAGTATCACCCTGCCATTCATCCAGTTCATGTATGGAAAGCCGCCAGTTGGGGTCGTTCCTGCCGAATGTCTGGAGATAATACCAGTTATCACCACCATCATCTGATACTTCAATACTGCCCTGACAGCTCCCATATGGAATATTGTAATAAGCCCAGAAGCTCAGTCTTCCTCCGCCGTTCTCAGGAATTGCTATTGTTTCGGTCCAGGTCATCGTACCGGTTCCGCCTGAAAGATAACTGCTTGGACCGGAATGGTACTGAGAAGTAGTAGTGCTCCAGTTGCTCATGTTAAACGGGCCTCCGCTTCCGTCATCATCAAGCAGAACCTCATAACCGGCAAGCTCCTGAAGGGCATATGTTGCGGGCATTGAAGCCATGTTCCAGCTAATCGTGAATGGCAGGGAAACCGGTCCGATCTCATCGATCACAACTATATCCGGAACGTGCGGATCAAGAGGACAACCGGCCAGAAACGCGGTAACAAGATAACTTCTTAGATTCCTCCGTGATAGTTTGAAGCTTTCGGTATCTGAAGGCCAGAAACCGGCAAAACCAGCGCCTGTTTCATGGTTCCAGCTCATGGCGCCGTATAATCCGTATGAGTGATCACGGGTATTGCCGGAGGAGTAATAGTTGATCTGGGCAGACGGGCCGTGCAATTCTCCTGTTGCCCACTGCACCATTATCTCACCCTGAATGTCATACTGCTTAACATGCGTTGTCGGGTCATCCGTCCATCCCCACGGGTAAATCAGAATATTCCCGTACGTATGGGTTGAATGCATCTGAACGGGAGGATGATCCTGCCAGAAAACATCAACGTTACTGGCTTCCGGCTCACTCAGAGGACCTGTTCCGCGATAGGTCTCAGAAGACGGGTTGCCGCTCGATCCAGCCCCCCCCCAGCCAACGGACCAGTTTCTGTTCAGGTCGACACCGTAAGAACCTCCATTATCACGACGGTTCTTCCTCCACATACCATTACCATAGCTGTATGGCTCATTGAAGACATAGCCGTCCACATTGTTGCAGGGAAGACACCACAATTCACGGTTGTCCAGCACATACGTCGCCTGGAGGCCGCAGAAACCGTTTCGGTCATAATTTTCGCAGAGCCATTGCATGAAGAATCGGAGATTTCTCATGGAGGATGGTTCTCTTGCATGGATGAGAGCATCATACCAGCAGTTGGGAAGAGTGGGATCATCTGCCCAGAAACTGTTATTCGCGGATAGCTTAACAACTGTCTGCGGTCTGCCTTCGATAGTGTTACCTATCGAGGTAGGTGAGCTGGTAATATCAGAATATGTAGCGTGCAGCTCATCCATCCATGTGGATATCTCACTCCAGGTCATGTATATACCGGTATTCCTCCCTCCGCCGTCGTACCTGTTGTTGTAAAAGCGTCCGAGATCATCGATCCGGGTGGTAAACGGTATGCCGGCTCGAAGAAGAATATCATATTCGTATTCGTTAGCGATAAAATCGATAGACCCGTCATCGTATATGTGGATGATTTCACAGGATACGGAAAGGAATCTGTCCAATTCCTGATCGCTCAAAGGTTGATAATTCAAAAGCGAATATTGACTGCCGGCGGCAATCACGGATACAAAAAGCACTGAAAGAATGTATTTCATAACGATAATCCTCCATGTTGGGAGAAACTGGAATAGTTCATTATTATTGAAAAACATAATACATTATTTTTGAATATAAGTCATGGGAGGCTTTCATGTCAGACAGTTTCAGAACAGAGATTCGCCAGGGCATACCGGATTCAATACCTGAACCGCCACCGGATCTCGCAGGAATTGATCATGCCCCCGCCAGACCGGACATACTCGAACTGAACGAGAAGAAACTCGCATTGAAGAACGCTCTTCGATATTTCCCGAAGAAGTGGCATGCTCAACTGGCTCCGGAATTCGCAGGAGAGCTGAAGGAGGACGGCAGAATCTATATGCGAAGGTTCAGACCCTATTATGAAATGAAAGCCCGTTCCATAAGTGATTATCCCGCGAAAACACCTCAGGCCGCAGCTATAATGCTGATGATACAGAACAACCTTGATATCGCTGTTGCTCAGTATCCGGAGGAGCTTATCACATACGGCGGTAATGGCACGGTATTTCAGAACTGGGCTCAATATCTTGTTTCGATGAAATATCTTTCCGAAATGACAGAGAACCAGACCCTTGTACTCTGCTCCGGACACCCTCTGGGACTATTTCCTTCTCATCCGGACGCACCAAGAGCTGTTCTCTCGAACGGCATGGTCATCCCTAATTACAGCTCAAGAACGGATTACGACAGGATGTCTGCTCTGGGTGTAACAATGTACGGACAGATGACGGCAGGAAGCTTCATGTACATAGGCCCCCAGGGAATCGTTCACGGAACGACAATAACGCTTCTGAACGCCGGCAGAAAATACCTCAATCTGGCCCCCGATGAAAACCTTGCCGGTAAATTGTTCGTTACATCAGGTCTGGGAGGAATGAGCGGCGCTCAGGCAAAAGCGTCCGTAATTGCCGGAGGAATCGGTCTGATTGCGGAAATCAACCCGAAAGCAATCAGGACAAGGTTCGATCAGGGCTGGCTGCAGGAAGTCGAAAGCGACCTGGACAAAGTGCTGCTTAGAATCGCAAGAGCCAGAAAAGAAAAGAAACCCCTGTCACTAGGATATGCGGGCAATGTGGTTGATCTCTGGGAAAAACTTGCGGAAGAGGGAATACCGGTTGATCTTGGAAGCGATCAGACCTCCCTCCACAACCCCTATCTCGGTGGATACTATCCCGCCGGTCTGTCTTTTGAAGAATCAAGCAGGATGATGAATGATGATCCGGACACCTTCCATGAGAAGGTTCAGGAGTCACTTCGAAGCCAGGTACAAGCTATCAACAAACTTCATGAGAGTGGAATGTACTTCTGGGACTACGGTAACGCGTTCCTTCTCGAAGCCTGCCGCGCGGGAGCGGATGGTATAAGAAAACCGGACGGTACATTCTCATACCCATCCTACGTTGAGGATATTATGGGTCCCATGTGCTTCGATTACGGTTTCGGACCGTTCAGATGGGTATGCACTTCATGTGATCATGAAGACCTCAGAGAATCGGATAGTATCGCTGCGGAAGTACTGGAGAATATGTCGAAGGAGGCTGACCCGGAAATATCCCGTCAGATGATCGATAACGTCATCTGGATAAGACACGCTGAAGAAAACAGAATGGTAGTCGGGTCGGAAGCCAGAATTCTGTACGCTGACAGACAGGGAAGGATAAACATCGCGCTTGCTTTCAATCAGGCCATTGCGGATGGAGTGATCACCGCACCCATAGTCCTCGGACGGGATCATCACGATGTTTCAGGCACTGATTCGCCATACCGCGAGACAGCAAATATCGCTGACGGAAGCATGTTCACGGCTGATATGGCCATTCAGAATGTGATTGGTGATTCATTCAGAGGAGCAACCTGGGTTTCTATCCACAATGGTGGAGGAGTAGGGTGGGGCGAAGTGATAAACGGAGGCTTCGGTCTTCTGCTTGACGGTTCTCCGGAAGCCGGAAACCGTGCCCGTAAAATGCTTACATGGGATGTTTCAAACGGGCTGGCCAGACGATCCTGGGCCAGGAATAAGGGCGCTATTTATGCCATAAAAAAGGCAATGGATGACGAACCCGATATGAAGATAACAATTCCGGAGATCGCGGACGATGAAATTATCGATGAATGTTTCAAATAGCGAAACGGTCTAAAAACACTAATCGGGAATTTTAAGGAGAATTAAGATGCGATTTATCACACTGTTTCTGATCCTGTCCGTTACATGTCCGTCCCTGGTTCTGGCGTGGGGTTTTCATGACGCAATGGATTATGGTTCTCCAATTGTTGCTGTAACTCCGAAATCCAGTGCCATGGGCGGAGTATGGTCAATGCCTTCAGGCGGTCCGGCTTCGATATTCCTCAATCCGGCTGAATTAGCCACACTGGATAGTACGGTGATAACGGTTGGAACAGCTCTTATCCAATGGAATACCTACACATATGGATCAGACGAATTTACACAAATTCTGGGCGGCACAGTCCTTGGATCGCTTACTGCGGCTATTGGATTCGAGTTAACTGACAGGATATCATTAGGAGCGGGAGTGGCCAGAGTCTCTGATTTCGGTTTCGAAGGTGAGAGCCTGGAGATCATACCGGATGGACACGGAAGGTACAAAATATACGCGGTGAACAATCTTGATTCCCATGGCCCTCTCTGGGAAGTAAATACAGGAATTTCCTTCGAATTAAGCGACTGGCTCGTAGCAGGCGCGTCGGGAGGGCTCAGGTCCGGCAGCGGATCATGGACAAATGTGTACAATTTACCGTACGAATCAGTCCCGGATGATACCACCAGTCTGGACTGGGATGAGTTGGATTTCTGCGCTCACATAGGTTTCCTAATGCCCTTTGAATTCGGTACTTTCGGGATATCAGGCACAAACGCGAGCGGTCGTTACCATTCCAGAGTGGCTGTCGGATTCCAGAAGGATTTTGAGATTCTTCATGGAAGTACGCTTGGTCTTGAAGTCGATGTGCAATCCATTGAAGAGGATAATCCTGCAGTCTCAGGGAAGTTCTTCGGGATTTTCTCGGAGATGATCCCGAGAGTCAGATCGATTTACAGTGTAGGCTTTGACAGACCTTCCTATTACAAACGTACAGGACTCTGCCTTTCAACCGGAGCATGCATTGATCTGGGTGGAATGGATCTGGATCTGGCAATTTCATGGAGAAGCAGAAGCAGAGCTGGATTCAGTTTCCCGGAGGGATATTTAGATAATATTGATGATTCCGGAACTTACTACAACATAGGATTGAACTGGAAACTGTAACCCTTCAGGATCTGATCTGTTCAGCTATGGATTGAGCGTAATCCCTCAGTTCATCCTCTATGTCCTGCCAGGCTCCGCAGACGAACATCACGAGTTCAGAGGTTATATCCACTCTGAACTCTTCAGTTCTGATAAATGACGTATCACCGGCAATATGGGATATCCGCCTGCCCATTATCCCGCAGAACCGAACCTCCAGTCCTGGAAATCTATCCGGAAAACCTGCTGCTTCCGATTCGAGTATTTTCCTTACATCTTCACTGACAGACAGGTCTATTCTCCTCTCACCTGTGCCGGTTGACAAGTTCATCCTGAAGAAGAAATATAACTTACTAATATTTCATAATATCTGAAAGAAAGGAAAAAATGAAAACACTTACCCTGTCATCCATTGTTTTACTCGCAGTATTCCTCGCATGCGGCGAAAGCGGAGGAAATCCGGGAGACGCCGTAACGGAAATGTTTGAAGCTATCCAGGCTGGAGACGGTGAAAGAGCTGTATCCTACATGTCCAGCAGCGCTCTGACAGAAATGGATATTCAACTTGATCTGGTCAAGGAAAATCCTGAAATGGCTGTCGCACAGTTAGCCTCAATGGGTATTGAACTCAATGCTGAGGATATTCCAGAAATGACCGCAGGGGAATTCACGGCGGCAATGATATCCTCTCCGATGATATCAGGCATGATGCAGTCAGCAGAAATCATTATCGGGGAAGTCACAATCGATGGAAACATAGCAAAGGTTGAAGTTACATCCTCCATCATGGGCCAGACTGAAACCAACATCATTGATGTTGTGCTTGAAGATGGAAAATGGAAGGTTACCGAATTCGGAATGAGCATGTAAGCTTTTTCAAAACCGGTCTATTCAGCGATAATGGGGATCTGTGCATGGGCTAAAGGTACAGATCCCTTTCGCCATTTCTCACCCGATCAAGCAGTTCGACTACTCTCTCTCTGAGTTCATCACCGGGAAGCTGTTGAAGCTCCTCCCCGATAAGTTCCAATCCCTTTTTCCGTGTCTCTTCAGACGCGTAGTCATCAAGATACTCAGCAAAGGTAAGAATTGCGTTTGGCATGCAGAGTTCGTGCACCTTCCCGCATTTGGCGATATCCATGAAGTAGTGACCGGTCCTGCCGCACCTGTAGCCTGCTGTACAGAAGCTGGTGATCATTCCCTGATCAACCAGATGAGATATCACTTCCTCAAGTGTGCGGTTATCAGCCAGTTCGAACTGCTGCCTGTCTCCCTGAGTCTTACCCGAGGCATAACACCCGATGCCGATATTCGATCCAGCGTCAAGCTGAGTCACACCAATGGAAATGATGCTGTTACGCACAGATTGAGGTTCTCTTGCAGTTAAAATCATACCTGTGTACGGAACCGACAGTCTTATGACCGCAACAAGCTTCCTGAAGGATTCATCATCAATCAGATGCTCAGGATTCTCAACAAAAGGGGTGTTCAGGGCAGGTTCAAGCCTTGGAAAACTGATGGTATGCGGACCCACTCCGCCGAATTTCTCCTCAAGATCAATCGTGTGCAGAAGCAGTGACATCACCTCGAAACGGTAATCTACCAGTCCGAAAAGGGCTCCGATCCCCACGTCATCAACACCGGCTTCCATTGCCCTGTGAAGAGCGTACAGCCTCCATCTCATGTTCCCTTTAAGGGTATCGGCTGGATGAATCCTGCGATACGTTTCAGGGTGATATGTCTCCTGAAATACTTGGTAAGTTCCAATGCCGACTTCAGACAGCTTTCGGAGGTCATCAATCGGGAGAGGCGCGGCGTTGATATTGGCTCTGCGAATCTCATCTCCGCTATTTTTCGTTTCGTACACAACTTTCAGTGTATGCGCGATGAAGTCGGCACCGGTAGTGGGATGCTCACCGTAGACCATGATCAGCCGCTTGTGCCCTTCGGCGGTAAGCGCTCTAACTTCAGCTCTTATCTGATCATCCGACAGACAGGTTCTGGTTACTGCTGTGTTCTCACGTCTGAATGCGCAGTACGCGCAGTTGTTCACGCAGTAATTCGATATGTACAAAGGAGCAAAAAAGACAATCCTCCTGCCGTACACCTTCTGCTTGATCCTGAGCCCGGCTTCGAATATTTCCTCCCACAATTCATCATTCCTGCAGTTCAGAAGCGCGGCTGTTTCTACAGGATCCAGGCGTTCCAGCTCGATTGATTTTGCGATAATTTCCCTGATATATGAATCGGATGGGTTTTTCTGCGTCTCCAGCTGATTCCAGATCAGCTGCTCGTCTATGAAATCCTTCCCGTTGTTAAGATAACGGTCGATTTCATCCTGCTTAATTATGGAATTAATCCACTTATTTTCCGCATCCGTGAACATTTTTATTTCTCAGGGCCTTTTCCGGGTGAAATGTTCTCGATAACATCTCCGACGATTCTCTCGAAATCCTTCGCATAAGATGAGTGTCCGTTGTGATACACGAATGGTTTTCCACTATCCCCGGAGATCACGATATCCGGTTCGATCGGAATTCTTCCGAGGAATGGAACACCCATCTCCTTCGCCATCTCCTGACCCCCTCCTGAGCCGAACAAATTGGTCAGCTCTCCGCAATGAGGGCAGACAAAGCCGGACATGTTCTCAATCACTCCGAGTACGGGAAGATTCAGTGCGCTGCAGAATTGAATTGAGCGCCTGACATCCGAAAGCGACAGCTCCTGTGGTGTTGTTACAATAACTGCTCCCGACGGTTCAGGAATCAGCTGAACAACAGAAAGCGGTTCGTCACCGGTACCGGGAGGACAGTCGATGACCATGTAATCCAGATCTCCCCAGTTTACATCCTCGAACAGCTGCTTGATAACTTTCATCTTCATGGGTCCGCGCCAGATAACCGCGTCAGTTCGATTTCCGAGCATGAAATCCACTGATATTACGGAAAGAGCACCCATCGTGACAGGATTTACCTTTTCTCCATCGGAAGTTAATCTGCTGCCCTCAAGACCGAGCAGCTTAGGAATGCTTGGACCATGGAAATCAGTATCAAGAAGGCCTGTTTTGAATCCCTGAAGTGAAAGTGAAATCGCAAGGTTTGCCGCAACTGTGCTTTTACCTACACCGCCTTTACCCGAAAGAACCAGAATACTTCGTTCCGCGGGTGATTTCGAAAGCTTGTACGGAGCGGGGGGGTTCGGATTGTTACTCATGAATGAAACCTTTCATATATTGGATATTCGTTACTGACCGGTTAGTATTAAAGACATAATTAATATACTGGAATAAATCCATTTCCGCATAAGAATCAGATCAGCAATAAGAATCAATTACTATAGAAGGAAATCATGCAGGATAAAAAATACAGAGCCATCCTTTTCGATCTGGATGGAACACTTGTCAATTACGATGCTGCTCAGAAATACGCAGTAGCGAAATCAATTGAACAAATGAGTGAATCGATCTCACCGGATCTGGAACAGAAGGTTCTGGAACTGGTCAGTTCCGATGCTGTTCAGGATATTGAGGCCTGCAGACCTGGATGGATGCCTACGAATTCGAAGTATATACAGGACATCTTCACTGACGCAGGTGTGAATTTCTCGTCAGGGCTATTCCTGAAATACTATTTCGAAGCTATGTCTCAACACGGGGAAGCGCTCCCCGGAGTTATTGACCTGCTCATCTCACTGAAGAAAGATCATACGATCGGACTTGTCACAAACGGCCTTGGACCGGTTCAGAGAAAAAGGCTTGTAAAGGCGGAATTGATGGAATATCTGGATCTCCTGGTTGTCAGCTGCGAGGTCGGATACGCCAAACCTGATCCGGCGATACTGCGGCTTGCGATAAGGCTCGCGGATTCAACACCCGAAACAACACTATTCGTCGGTGACAGCATCGGAAGTGACATGCGAGCAGCTGAAGCAGCGGGAGTTGATTTCGTATTCATACAGCCGGATGGTGATTTTTCAGCTCAGGGACTGAGAATACTGGAACTGAGGAAAACAGCTGATTTAATAGATTTTGTGAAAACAGATATAGTTGACCATAGCAATCCTATATTCTAGAATATGATTAATACTCCAAACAGAAAGGTGAATAATGAAAAAACTGATGATCGTTCTTCTTGTTCTTTCCGTATCCGCTTTCGCGGGTCTTGTTGAATTCGGCGGCCACGCTGGTTTATTCATACCTACCGGTGATAATTCGGACTTTTACAAAGTGAGTCCAATCTTCGGTGCGAATATCCTCGCGCATATGCAGATGTTCGCAATAGAGGGAAGTATAAGCTATATTCCTCTCAGTTTAGAGGAAATAATCGGAGCCACTGATAATTCAGAAAGCATAATTCCCGTACTGGCCGGAATTCGTACTTATGCAGGGCCGATATTCTACGGCGGAGGTCTTGCTCTCGATATACATTCGGTGAATATGGTAAGAGAGGGTGTAGAAACCGATGAAACTAGTAGCAGACTTGGAGCCTACGGCAACGTTGGAATGATCGTCCCCACCGGAGGTATGGATATCGAAGCCAGCCTGAAATATCATCTTGCTGATTTCGATTTCGACGCGGCCTGGCTCGGTCTTACAGCAGGCATTAACTTCTAGCAGCAAAAATCAACGGGGACATGCAGGCTATGCTGCGTGTCCCCTCTTCTTTATCTTCCTGTACCTTCCCAGAAACAGTATTCCGGCGACGATGAATATCCCCGTTGAGACGAGAAAAGCCTCGGAGTATCCGAAATAGTGAAGGAGAACGCTTCCCAGTATCGGCGCAAAACTTGCGCGAAGAGCGGTCAGCGTTACGTGAAGCCCCTGATATGTGGCTTCCTGTCCGTGGGGGGCGAAATGCATGCTTGAAATGCTCCATGATATTCTTACTCCCGCCATTCCCAGGGCGAAAATCACAAAGGCAAAATAGAAGAAGAATGTTCCCAGCTCAGGGATCCAATTCCCGACTGCCATCGAAAGCGGGTAGAAAGCAAGAACTAGACATACTATTCCGGTAAATCTGAATGGGTGAAGCTTCTCGAGACGGACACCCAGGATAGGCGACAGGAAGAGTATTCCCATCTGTCCTATAACACCTTTTGCCATCGCGTACTGCTCATAATCAAGACCAAGCCTGTCCGTCGCAAAGAAGGGAATAACAGGCAATATCATCAGAAATGCTATACCGTACAGGAAAAAGAAAGCCTCGAAACAGGCAAATTCTTTATCCCTTCTGAAAACAGCCCAGAGGCTCCCGAGGAAATGAACCATCCCTTTCCCCGTTGATTTATCCGACAGACCCGGTTTCATTCCCCTGGCCATGATAGACAGGAATACAGCCTGTCCGGCTCCGAAGAGGGCTTCCACAACGAAAAGTATCCTGTAATACTGAAAATCAACATCGAGAAGAGCTCCGACGAACATTGCCATCGGAAGACTGAAGAGGGTAAGAATGCTGGACCACCATCCGAATAATCTTGCTCTGTTATTCTCGCGGTATCGCTGTTTCATTATGGTGTTCTGGGCAGGAATCAGGACGCTGTTCGAAGCAAAGAACAGCAGCAGGAGAAGAAGAAGCACATTGACATTCGATGAGAAGAACATCAAGGCGACTGGAAGCCTTGAAAGAACACCGATCAGGAGCACAGCTCTATCGTATCTGCCACGGCTGTCAATCCAGTGATTAATGAATACGGAGAGAACATTGCTGATCGGCCATAGCATCGTAAGCGCAGTTATCTGCCACTGTGCGGCGTTAAGCCCGTTAACAGCGATATATTCGTGATTGATAATAACACCCACCGATATACCGCCGAAGATACCGGATATCAGGTGGAGCTTGAAAGCCTTTTTCTCGTCCTCACCCAGGGGGCGGAAAAGCTTTCTATCATCCCTTCCGGAAACGAATGGAAGCCATGAAAATAACTGCATATCAGCTCTCTGAGGGTACTATTCCCTTTGCTTCGAGTACATTTATGATCTGCATGGCACACTCCTCCGGAGTCGATTCATGGGTTTTCAGAACCAGTTCAGGTGATTCAGGTTCCTCGTAAGGAGCGGATATCCCCGTAAATGAAGGGATTTCTCCGCTTCTGGCCTTTTTGTATAACCCCTTCGGATCTCTCTCTTCCGCAACCTCAAGAGGTACATCTACATAAACTTCTATGAAATTATTCTCTTCCTGAATGGATCTTGCAAAATCCCTGTCTTCGCGGTACGGACTTATGAAAGCCAGAATATTCAGAACACCAAAAGAACTGAAGAGTTTCGCGACTTCCGAAATTCTGCGGATGTTCTCTTTGCGATCCAAAGGCGAAAACCCCAGATCGCTGTTAAGACCATGCCTGACATTGTCACCATCAAGAATTGCTGTAAGAACGCCTCTTCCATGAAGCATTTCTGAAAGAATATCCGCGATAGTGGATTTGCCTGAACCGGACAGCCCCGTCAGCCAGACAGTAGCTCCCCTGTGCCCGAGAAGCTCTTCCCTGTCACTTATATCAACTCCGTGATAATGCCACGTGATATTCTTATCCTTTGAACTTTCAGAATTCATCATTCTCCAATCGGCAGCCATAATGGAAACGGTTCCGAACATCTGTTCGGGACCACAGGTTTCCATTCATGTTGGTTCCCGAACCGTGAAAACTTCACTATCATACGGTCTCCGGAATGGAATTGCTAACTCATTTGTATTAAAAGCATTTGAAAGGATATAATAGTGAATAAAGAGATTATAAGAAAAAACCTGTCAAGATGCCTTACTGACACATCCCCTCTGGAACTCCCCGGCAGAATACGCGGCAAAGTGAGAGACATCTACGATCTTGGAGACAGAATCCTTCTCATCACTACCGACAGACAGAGCGCGTTCGACAGAGTACTGGCTTCAGTCCCGTTCAAAGGTCAGGTGCTCAACCAGGTTAGCGCGTTCTGGTTTGACAGAACGAAAGATATCGTGCCGAATCATGTTATCTCCATACCGGATCCAAATGTAACGCTTGCGATGAAATGTAAAGTATTCCCTGTGGAGTTCATCATGCGGGGATACCTCACGGGCAGCACAAGTACTTCAGCATGGACACTTTACAAAAACGGGGAACGCAATATCTGCGGCAATGCCCTCCCTGACGGCATGGTGAAAAACCAGAAATTCCCTGAACCTATCATCACTCCCACAACAAAGAGCGAAGAGCATGATGAATCAATCACACCGGAAGAAATCGTCGATCAGAAACTGATGTCTCAGAAAGAGTGGGACGAAGTTTCAGAAATCGCAATGAGACTTTTCCGCAGAGGAATGGAGATAGCCTCTGAGCACGGTCTCATCCTGGTCGACACAAAATACGAACTCGGCAAGGACGATAACGGCAACATTATTCTGATAGATGAAATCCACACTCCGGATTCCTCACGCTACTGGATAGCTGACAGTTATCAGCACCGATTCTATAATGGTGAAGAACCGGAGAACATCGACAAGGAATTTCTGAGACTGTGGTTCAGGGAAAACTGCGATCCGTACAACGATGAAGAACTCCCCGAAGCTCCGGATGAACTTGTTATAGAACTCTCTTCCCGATACATAAAGCTCTATGAAATGATAACAGGCAAAGTTTTTGAACCGGAGACTGATGGTGATCCGATAGAGAGGCTGAAGAAAAACCTTTCGTCATTTATCCCGTGATTCATCTGTTATTTCAGAACCACCTTCTTTTCTGAGCCGTTTAAGTTCAGATACAGTTACTTACACAGTGTCATGGAATGATTCGAACGACATTCTGAATCTGTGCTCTTCCAGCCGTTCCTTTATATCATCAGCTTCTCAAGAGCTTCCGCTTGTCCGGAATCGGTTATTTCGTCTTTTACATGGGTAGTTACACGGAAGTCGTATTCAGTAAGAGTACCGAGCAGTTCAGAGCATTCCCCATTAAACAGGTTTATCAGGATGCACGCATCAAGCAGTACGACCAGTCTGGAATTCACTAGGAACTCTCACCGGGTATCATCACGGGCACCTGCTCCAGGGAGATATCGTCAACGAAACTCCTGAAATCTCCGTATTGATCATCTCGACAGGTCAATCTTCCCACTTCAAGACACTTGCCCTGGCTGATACTCCCTCTGCGCAGGGCTTCCAGTGCCATATTGATAACAGTACACCTGAAAAAATCCGACTCATTCAGGCGACCATCCGTATCGTTTTGGTGCATAAGTCTTTTCAGATGCTCACCTGCCTCGGTCTCCTCTTCTTCAAGAAGAGCTTCAAGCCTTGCCTGGCTGATAAGCCTGAGATTCTTCAGCCTGTAAAGCATCGCCTGGATGCTGACACTGAAGTAAAAAGCCAGCCTTGCCGCGTCGTACAGCTGGATCTGCTGTTCCTCTGCGCTGTGCCTTTCTTCTATCCGGGTGACATCCTGCCCGTCAAACACCTCGGCACTCTCGCGGGATGCAGAACCTTTACCGATCTTCCGGATAATCTCATAACACCCGGACTCCGGCATCAGAAATCCGGCAGCGAAGACATTCGCCCTGACCTCTATAAGCTCTTTGCTCTCAGCAGTTCTGCTCACAACTGTACCGAGATCTGAATCCATCAGGACATGACCGTACTCATGAGCAAGTGAGAATCGCTTTCTCAGACCGGGATGCTTCTCATTGACCATGCATATGGAACCCAGATCATCAAGGCAGATGGTAAAACCCGAGACATCAACAGGCATCTCCAGTTCACCGGCATATACTCCTTCAGACTCTATTAATTCACCAATATTCAGAATCCTCTCAGAACCCAGACCAAGTCGATTTCGCTCCTTCAGCGCGATCTGGTAACCCTGCCGGATTGCTTCAAGCTTATTCGCCGGAGAAGCTATCCTGTAACTCGGGACATAGGCCTCAGACATCCCTACACCCAGGATATCTCTGAGTTTTGCAGCTTCTCTGGCCAGCTTGATGCTCCTGACTACAGCTTCCCAGACTGCATCATCATCCTGAATACCCATGGAACGCCTGAATCTTACGCCTATCGCCTCCAGATCTGCTGCACCCTTAGTTAGAAGATCAGAAACGGTACATCCGAAGAAATCAGCTACTCTGAACAACTCCAGCGATTCGAGATCTCTTTTACCGTGTTCCACCTGCGCAATGGTTCCTCTGGATACTCCGACCCACTCTGCAAGCTTTTCCTGGCGTACACCCATTCTCTCTCTGAGGTTAAAAATAGTATCACCAATATTGGACATACTCCTCCTTCCTTCAGTTCTCTCTGATTGTAGTATAAGCATTCCTTTGCACATGTCAAGGCAATTTTTGTCAATCTGTGCTAGTATATCATATCTTGACATTTTATGATAATTGCTTATCATCTGACAGAAACTGGAAGGAGGTGAGAAAATGGCAACTGATAGAAGAGCCGGAAAAGGCATTCCTCACGTTGGACGACAGCCTCGATCCAGAAACAATGATGGCACCTGGAGAAAGAAGCGTTCAGATGCAGGAAAGCCAAGAAATAAGTAGTAATAACTGACCGCTCCGTGAAACCAACTTAAATGCTGATATCGTAGAGCGGTCAGCTAAATAAATATAAAATTCTTAGGAACATTCTTGAAAACCATCCATCGCTGTCATGATGAATCTCTCATCCATCCCTGAAAACAGATCTCGCAGAAAATCGTTACCTGTCAATTCCAAATCCTTATCAAGATCGAAGGTGAGACTTCTTATATGGATATCACCAACCATTATATCAACGTGATCACCGTCTAGCCATATTGTCTACCGGACGATAATGTCGCTGGACAACACCAGCTTGCAGGATTGTTGTCATTCGCAAGCTTGATGAATTCCGCCATGTCTTCGAAGAGGAGTTTCTGAATGTCGCGGTCAGGCAGAATTGTATTAATTTCGGAAATGATCCGTTCCTTGAATTTGCTCATCGTATACTCCAACCACTAATTCAGACTTCCATCGTCAAAAGTGTAATTAGCACCACTGATGTATGCTCTGCAAGTAATGCAGTCTATGAAAATACTCACTCTGAAGTACTTCAATGTGCTTTTAACACGCATCCGAGAGAATTGTAATCAGATAAACACTAAGGAGCAAGTCTTTCAAGCGCAAGCGCAATCGAACGATCATCGAAAAGCCTGAGCTTGCGATCAGATGCTGATTTCCCTCCAGGCCACTTGCTCAAACCGGTTTTGATTCCCTCTACAGATGCAAGATAGCCGTCCGTTAACAGCCAATCCACTGTAGCAAGAAGTTCCAGACCGAAAGGGGATTCGAAGCCGTCGATCACTTCACAGGCAGTTTTAAGAGCAATAGTGTAAGGTCGGGCTTCCGATCCTTTGAGATAGGTTTGTACATAATCCTTTTTGCCATCATCGAACCAGATAATGTCCAATGGCCCGGCGTCTGCTAATCTCTTCTCACAGTGAAGGTAACTACCATCAAGTGAGTTCAAGAGGTGATGAAGTCTGTTAGCGTATGGACCATATTTGTTTGCGACAAAGCGAAGATCCAAGGGGTTGTCAGGACTGAGCTCCTCAATATTGCGCTCAAGAAACCAAGCCAACTTCTGAATCTCAAGTAGAGTGCATTCGATTCCCAACACCCAGTATCTTCGAACCATCTCCGCAATCAGCGCACGTGCAGGAGTTAGTTTCTGAACTCCATTCTTTTTAACCACGTTCTGATATTTCGAGGTTGGTTCATAAACATGAATATCCACATTTTTCAATTCTCCAAGAACAGCTTCAATCTCTGGTTTCACATTTCGCCACTCTAATTTGCCGTTACCGCAACCAAGTGGTGGAATAGCGATTGATCTAATACTATGATTCAAGATAATACTCTTTAGATCATGCAAACCCTCGATAACCCATTCAATTTTTGTTCGATCTCTCCAATGCTTCTTAGTGGGGAAGTTAATAATCCATTTAGGACCCATCAGCTCTTGTCTTTGCGTCACAAACATTCTGCCGATCTGAACTTCCCCATCATTACATGCAGATTTGTACTTTTTGAAATTATCGGGGAACGCTTCCTTGAAAAGAAGAGCAATTCCTTTTCCCATGACACCGACAGTGTTGACGGTATTCACAACCGCTTCCACTTCAGCATCAAGCAGGTTACCTTTAGTGTAGCTAATCATTAGAAGTACCAGCTTGGCCTTACATAAATCCTGAAATCAGGATATTCTTCCTTTACCATAGTTTTGATCTCCTCTTCCGCATTACTATCATAACATCCGACACCAAGCAGTGCAGCCATAGGAACATGATCAAGAATCCATGGTACATTAGCCCGATGGACAATACGGAAAATCAAACCTTTCTCAGGAGAGAGAGAGTTACTCATGAAATGCTTTCCGGAATGTGATATTGTTAATATGAGTACGGTATCTAATCAACTCGTGAATTCCAATCTCATTGTGCCTTCCAAAATTGCCAATAATCTTACATCTATGCATAAGTTATCCCCAGGTCCAGCCTTGGCATCTGGTCCCATTCCCTACCTTCAAGAATGCGACCGGCTTTCTTCTTATTCACACCGCCCCACTGCTTGAAAAAGAATGGTACACCTTCAGCAATGCATTTCTCCTTTATTCCAGTAACCCACTCCTCTTTCATTGGTCTAGCACCGGGGCCTGATTCACCACCAACAATCACCCAGTTGATCCCTTCAAGCGAGAAATCATCAATCTGTCCAAGAAGAGGTTCGAAAGAAACAAAGCGCACTGCAGTCGAAACACTTCTAAGATGATCCAATCGATGCAGATAATCACTGCTCTCGATGGTTACGCCAGCCCATATGTTTTTAGACCAATGCAAACTTGGTGCTAATTCCAGTAACCGTTCTGATCGTTTTGTTAATATTTGGTAGATATGCCTATCTACATTATTCATAACATGGAAGACCTGATGAATGAAACTCTCCGGAATGTCTTCATGAAACAGATCGCTCATTGAATTCACGAAGATCATTCGAGGGTGTTTCCATTGAGCTGGAATGGAAAGGGAAGATTCATGCGTGGTTACTGTGAATCCGTTACGGTAGTTAGAGTTGCCCATTGCTTTCAGACGCATGGCCATTCGTTCTGCGTAGCAGTGTTCACACCCTTCACTGATCTTAGTACAGCCTGTTACTGGATTCCAGGAGGCCTCTGTCCACTCGATATGTGATTTTGCAGACACTTCACCACTTCCTTATATAGTAAACATATGTATACTATCTTAAAATAGCAACTGCTAGATGAAATCGATGATGGCACCATCCGGAAATGTCCTTATCTTCCTTGGGATTCCATCCTGTTTTAGTGGATGAGTTTTTATTCGTTCATTTTCTTCCATTTCTCGGAGTGCTTTCTTCATATGTTTCTTCAGAAAGATAGTCTCCTTTTCGATGTATACCCTGACCTGCTTAACCGGGATATTCATCCTGCCTTCAAACTGATTAGTTATCTGTAGTATAGAAATCGGTAGCCAGATATCCTCTGAATCAAAGAGCACCTCCTGAGATGGATCGGTTGAATCTGAGAATCGAAAACCACCAGATGTATCTACACCCCACATAGCCTCTTTCATCTTGACAAATCCGAGTAGGTTGTTTGAAATAAAGAATAAATAGTAAAGAACTCGATTCTTCTGATCTCTCATTTCAAAGTATCTGCAATATTTAGCGAATTTCTTTAGCTGCTTCAGATACAAATCCCTGAGTACCTGTATTCTATTTGCACCAGAGGATCGAACAATTTCAGCAGCCTTCTCAGTTCCAAATGCAGCAGTTACGTGCTCCTGTATTCCATCTTCTTGATGTTCCAGCCAGCGGTTGAGAGAATCAACCATGAATGTGATTAAGCATTCACTACTCTTCTGCATCATAAGACTTCTAATCAAATCATATGGAATACCGCTAAACCCGAATGGGTCTATAAGAGTGAAAGTGGGGATAACTTCAGGTTGTTTTTCTAAGAATTTTATGAGCCTTGCAGCTGAATCTTCAAATGAGATTTCCTTTGCTGAGAAGCGCACTCCTTTAGGTAGAGACAGATCATTGATCTGTTCCAGTAATATATCTATTCTGTCTTCACGCTCATCTCCAAATAGGAACAGACTCCTTTGATGCCTATCTGGCATTTTCTGAGCAACTTTTAATGCCACAATGGGTGATCCGGGTTCTCCATTCTTATAGATACCAGGACCACTGAAACCATCAAAGTAAATTAAACTATTAAACTTGCTTGTGATGATCGACATCCATCCTTTAAGATACTGTTCCAGGATCTTATGCTTTGCCAGTGTATGTGGAGGAGCTTTCCAAATAGGTTCCTGTGGTATAGTCATTTCTAACTTTACTTCCTGCTTCCATTACTAATAAATACAAGTAAGATTTTCACTTTTTTCCACGAATTTAAACATGCTTGTTTTACTCAATCTTCTAAAATGAACATGAGATGGAATTCATTTGTAAGCATTATTGAATAGGAGCATATATATAAGAAATTCATAGTCTATCAAATAAATGTTTAATACGGTCAGTTAGCTCTATCCGTTCTTTTTTTATATTGCATGCCCAATTAACTATTAATTCTGGTTTATTAAATACTTTCTCAACAGAAATGTATGATGGTATAGCATCAATACCATTTGAATTTACATAGTGGACACATACAACGCTCCTTGATCTTGCTGAACCAATTTCAAATGGAACCCACCAGGAACTGATTGTATTTTTAGTTATCACACCAAGCAAGTGTGTGCAATACGCAATTCCTTCCTCTATCGCAATTACGATCTTCCTATCATCATTGGCTGCTACAGCTTGTTGAACTAAGCGCTGCGTCGCAGCGCAGATCCCGCATCATATAAATTCCTTA
>CBDVBK010000045.1:0-29372 GCA_965372215.1 uncultured bacterium
ATAACAATTTCATTGCTCTTGAAGAGACTGAATCGGAGGATGTGCTATTATTGGTTGTAAACGATTCGAGTAGTCCACTGGACGAAGAAATGGAAAACTTTATTTACTTCCCAAATCGATATGCGTTTGATTATTCAATAGAACACATAGCAGGCTTTGAATGTCCAGTCAGCAGGAGTGATCCTAAACTGAATCTGTATTATTACGGCATGCCGGCTTATGCAGCCAGTTTATACTTTCTGGAGTATACAGGGGGATTTTGATTCAGATGAATTCAGTCTGTATCAGATGGATTGTACCAAGTTAAGTGAAGACTGTAGAGAAAGACGCGGTTTGTCTATTTTGTGGGCTTTCTGTTACGAGATGGAACCCCCGACGGGATTCCCTTCGACTCGCTAACGCTCGCTCAGGGTGAAACTTATCCTGCGTGTTCTCAAGGAATTTATGCAAGTGTCGTAAGTGACGTCCGACCCCAAAAACGCAAAACCCGCAAGGGATTCTGCCCCTGCGGTAACGAAACGTTCCCATGTCGTTTTTAACAGTGGGTGGCACTGTTTGGGCTTCTGGCGGTCCGGACGAGACTCGAACTCGCAACTTCCGGCGTGACAGGCCGGTGCTCTAGCCGATTGAACTACCGGACCGCTCAGAGTTGGATGAGAAATATCGAAAATTCTCAGCTGATGTCAAGGAGAAACAATAAATAGAGATTGATATGGGGAACATTTACGCAGTATCAAAACTAAGTATATTTATAATATATTTGGAAAAATGAATTCAGAAAGGAATCTTTACATGAAACTTTCTTCTTTGCTGCTCGCTTGTCTGGCCGGCATCAGTCTTGCGAGTACAATTGAAATCGGAACTGCGGAGAATCCCTCAACCGCCCCCTGGTGTGCAGATTGAACTGAGTCAACACGCTACCAGGTGGTAGTGCTGGCAAGTGAAATCGGTGACGCGATAGAAATTGAAACACTTTCCTGGAAACGATCACTGGGTGGTGATCCTCAGTCAACTTTCAACGATTACTCTCTATATATGGGGCTCTGCTCCAGTGATGTGCTGAGTGAAAATTTCGACGATAACTACATTCCAGGCACACGAATTCTCGTTATGAGTTCATCCCCGTACACAACACCTTCTGCTGATCCAAACGAATGGTTTGATAATATTCTGGACACATCGTTCTGGTACAATGGTGAGGATAATCTGATTATTGAGATAGAATGGTCTTCAGGAACCGGATCGCTCTACACATGGCACTGGGACAGTACCTATACAAGATGTGTCATAGGCGCATATGGATCCTCTAACGGGGAATTCTCAGATCTTGTTCCAAATATCAGGCTCAACGGAGTTCTCTCGCTTTCGAATACCACCTTTGGACAGATCAAAGCGGCTTTCATCTGATATAACGTTTCCTGTAACCGGTCTCCCCTTGGCCTGGGGGGCCGGTTTTCCTATTATCAGTTCAATTCATGAGAATTCATCAACAGTGTTCATGACAGCTTGAAGGACAGGATAGATGAGGATTTCTGCTCTGGCGCTGGTTCTTTTTGCAGCAGTAATGTTCGCTTTCTGCCCGCTTGGCCTGCCGCCGGAGGAAGCCTGTTCCGCTGACAACCCTTCATGCACGCTTTATCAGGATAACGACGGAGATGATCTCTGTGACAACCCTGAGCCGCAGCCTGAAATCTGTTCTGATCAGGATACGGTTGAAACAGAAGAAGTTCCGGAAATCACTGAAACCGAATATCCTGTAGAAGAACGGCAGGAACCCCCGCCTGACAGTGTTCAGCAGACAATCATTCCCGAAGAGATTCCGGAGGAAGATGTCCCTGTCGATGTCGTGGAGTTATCGGAGGAAGTCACCGGCGAAGCCTGTTCAGAGGATAGTCAACGTTGCACCCTTTTCCGCGATCTCGATGAAAACCTTCTTTGTGACAATCCTGGAGAACAGACGGATTCGACGGCTTTGATCGATGCAGATATTCCCGAAACAACATCCCCTCTACAGATTGGATCAAGCGGCTGTCCGCTTGATCTCCCCCCTGTGGCAGCATGCCCGACCCCTGAAGACCGCCTCTGCCCGCACTTCCGCGGAAGCGAGGGCTGCATCAATCCATCCGGAGGAGGTGTTCGAAGAACACAGCTGATAATAATAGCCACCGCTGTTCTGCTACCTGCAGCCACATTTCTAAAAAAACGTTATCGCGGCCGCAGGAAAACCGACAGGCACAGAAGAAAAATCGCTCATATAACTGTTCAGACAATCTCTATTCTAGTCCTTGGTTTCTTCGTGCAGGGATCTTACTGTCCGCTGGGTGTTTTTCAATACATCTTCCTTCCCGGCGGAGTTGGTTTTCTCGGTGGGGTCGGCGTCGCGGTTCTACTGCTGCCTGCTCTGTGGAGTCTTTTCGTTGGAAGGATCTATTGCGGCTGGGTATGTCCATTCGGAGCCCTGCAGGATCTTCTTGGCAAGCTGAACGTTCCCCGACCTCCCGCTTTTCCGAAGAAGGTTCACAGATTTCTCATTAACTTCAAATATGTTTTGACTGTCGCTTTCATCGGCGCGCTGATTCTTGCCGGGAAAGGGTTCTTCGGAAAAATCATTCCAGCTTCTCTCTTCTGTCAGATAGATCCCTTTCATACCATTTACTCGTATTTCATTGTCGGATCGTTCACAGGGGCAATCATATCTTTGTGTTTAATGGTTTTCTTTCCGAGATTTTTCTGTAAATACCTCTGTTTCTACGGCGCTGTTCTCAGTGTTCTCGGAAGAGTGAGGCTTTGGGCCAGGATTAGAGGGGATCACCGCCGATAACCCCCCCCTTGACCTGACCCGGTATCAGATAGCAGTAATTTACTGTAAGCAACGGGGTTCTTTCCATAATATGATAACTGAAGGAGAGAATAATGGCCGCTCGCAGAGAAACCTGGAACAGCAGAACCGCTTTTGTCCTTGCAGCAATCGGATCAGCAATCGGGCTTGGAAACATCTGGCGGTTTCCATACATCACATACGAAAATGGCGGGGGGGCATTCCTTGTCGCTTATTTCATCTGCCTTTTCCTGGCGGGAATTCCATTGTTGATGCTTGAGTTCAGCATCGGGCACAAATTCCACCAGGCAGCCCCGGGTGCGTTCAAGAAAATCAATCCCAGGCTTGAGTGGTTCGGATGGTTCGCGGTCGGTGTAGGCTTCATCATTGTTACTTACTACGCCATCATTATGGCCTGGAGCGTGAATTACACTTACGAGGCAGCTACTCTCGGATGGGTGCAGGAATTGGGGAAATACGCTGATGTACAGTATGCCATAACCAGCACCGATCTGGAGGATATGGAGGTAATGACGGACATCCCCGCTTCACTTGCGGGACAATCGTTCGTATCACCTGTCAGCGGGGAAACCAGCATCATCTTTGCGGAACCTGATGATTCTCAGGAGGTCGGCACCATTCTGGTGGCGTTCGAAGGGAATTTGTACGGTTTCAACAGTGTGGCTGACGCGAATACATTCATGGGTTCTCCAGGTGATTTCTTCTTCAACGAATTTCTGGGAGTCACATCTGAACCGTGGGATATCGGTGAATTCAAGTGGCCTCTCTTCATAGGGTTCACACTGGCCTGGATCTGGATCGTCGCTTCAGTCTGGAGAGGCACGAAAACGGTCAGCAAGGTTGTCTTTTTTACCGTTCTGATTCCGTGGGGACTGCTTGTCCTTTTCGTGATAAGAGGTGTCACGCTGCCGGGAGCGGGGGTAGGTCTTAAATATTATCTGACTCCTGTGTGGTCGAAACTTCTTAGCGCTGATATCTGGCTGGCGGCTATTTCCCAGGTATTTTTCAGCCTTAGCGTAGGATTCGCGATAATGATCGCGTACGGCAGTTTCCTCCCCAAGAAAACAAACATAGCAGCAAATGCCATGATTATAGGTATCGCCGATGCTCTGACGGCGTTCTTCGGCGGAATGGCTGTTTTTTCTGCTCTCGGACATCATGCGTCGAATCTTGGCGTACCGGTTTCCCAGGTGGTCGAGAGCGGTCCCGGACTGGCGTTCGTGGCTTACCCGCATATTATCTGTACTCTGCCTGCTGCCAGAATTTTCGGCGTTCTTTTCTTCATAATGCTTCTGACTCTGGCTGTTGATTCCGCTTTCAGCCTTCTGGAGGCTGCCACCGCCTCGGTTAAGGACAAATGGAAAACATCACACAGGAAGGCTAACCTTATCGTGGGTGGAGCCGCGTTCCTTCTCGGGCTGCCAATGCTGACAGGTATGGGGATTCACATACTTGATATCGCGGATCATTTCATGAACAGTTACGGTCTTACTCTGGTAGTTCTTGGTGAAGTACTGATTATCGGATGGGGTACCGGCGCGAACAATCAGAGGAAATATATCAACGAGAACTCCAGCTTCAATATCGGCCGCTGGTGGAACATCTGTATTTGCTGGCTCATTCCGATGGGCATTATCTGGATGATCTACAGTGAGATCCTGGAGAGAACAGTACCCTATGGAAGCTTCGGGCTTCGCAGCCAGGAGTTCCTGTTCGGATGGCTGCTTATTATTCTGCTTCCAATAGTCGGTGTAATCCTCGCCAATGCCAGAGGAAAGCAGGCTCAACAGGAATAACGGATAAGTTCATAAAAACCTAGGCGAAGGGGCTCCTGAAGTTCTCTATTATTCCGGCGATTGTTCTGTGCTCAGCCAGAACGCGGTATTCGAGAAGTTTAAGAACCGTCCTGAAGTGTTTCCACTCTTTCCCGAAGTTGTCGGTTGCTTCAATCAGCTCCTGCATTTCCTTGATGCTTATTTTCAGGAATTCGGAAGCGGAAGTACTGTCGATATCTTCTTCCAGAGCATTGATAATCGCGTTGAATTCCCCCTGATCCAGCCAGACTCCTCCGCATTCCCTGCAGTAGTCCAGCTCAACTTCTGTATCACTATAGCCAATCAAAGCCATCTTTCCACCGCATGAAGGGCATTCACAGGAGTCCTTCCTGACGTGGAAACCATCGGTTTCTTTCCAGAGATTTAATTCCACCCATGCAAGGTCGGGATCAACTATGTTCCTTGCCTGCCTTAATTCATCTCTGTCGAACCAGCTTCCACCGCAATCGGGGCAGGTTTCAATTCTCACACCGGCAAATTCTGTTGCTTTCAGCTCCGTACTGCATCTGGGGCATATCATCAATCTTCCTCCTCTTCGCGCCAGTTCAGAGAAATCAAACCTAAACTGATGGCATTATCGACAACAACCTGTGCTTGTTTTGCTACAGGAGGATCTATCATTTTCGAACCGAGAACTATCGCTCCGAGACCTTCACTTTCCGCTTTCTCCATGGCAGCTACAACCTTTTTTGCCCTGCTTACCACTCCTGGTTCAGGAAGGAACCCTTCATTGATTATCGGAACCTGGAGCGGATGAATGCACCCTTTGCCGACAAAGCCAAGTGTCTTTGCTCTTCTGATCGATTCGCGAAGCCCTTCTTCGTTTTTCACATCAGCATAAACGGTGTCTATCGGCTGAAGTCCGGCAGCTCTTGCTGCAAGAACTATCAAACTCCGTGCAGTAAAACTCTCTGTTCCCTCAGCAGTTGGCGTAACACCCATCTCCGCTGAAAGATCCTGTAATCCAAGCGTCAACGCGACTGACTCTTCCGGAACCGACAATGCAATTGAAAGAGCGTTGAAGATTCCGAGAGGGCTCTCTATTATAGGCATCAGCCAGATTGGTGCTTCTCTGCCGTATATCTCAGCGAGTTTCTCGATCATATCTCTTATGGAAGAAACTTCATCCGCCAGTTCAACCTTGGGCAACAGTATATGCTGAACGGGCTGCGGTACAATCCAGTCAAGATCGTCAATCAGCAGTTCCCCCTGATTGATACGCACCATTACTTCCATCCCGCCGAAATCAAGATTCTGCAACGAGTAAGCTACAAGTATACGGGCTTCGAATTTCCTGGAAGGAGACACACTGTCCTCAAGATCGAGAATTACGGCATCAGCTCCGGACGAGAGCGATTTCTCCATGAATCGCGGGCGGTTACCGGGAACGTACAGCCTTGATCTTCTGGGTCTGTATCGCTCAGATGGAGTGATATTCACAACGGGAGGCAAAGCCGGGAAATCGTCTCCGATTACTTTCCGTGAGGCAGATTCGAATCTTGCGGCGGCAACGAACGGGGCGGCGCCGCAATCCTCTATATCGACACAGCCTGTTTCAATTCCCATCCGCTCCGCTGTGTGTCGGACTGCTTCCTCAATAAGATCAGCAGAAGAACTGCCGTTTATGGTAATCGATAGTTCTGCGTCAGTGTATTCGTAAGTAATTTTACAGTCTGATCTGACTTTTGGACCCGAATATCCGCATGAAGCTTTACCTGGCATAAGCTCTCCTTGAGATAATGTTTCAGTACTATCCCGCATATTTGCGGTTAACTACATATATAATCTAATGGGTAATATCGCAGGAAGAACAATTGTTCGGACCACACCCCATAGGATTCAGCATGAGAAAAGTAAATCCTGAGTCAGGATGACAGCGAAAAGCATACATCTCAAGAAATGACTGTATCCCATACCCCCGTTCGGAACACCAGGGTTCGTATTCAACCGCGAAGGTTCTCATTCTCATACTCTCAAGGTATGCCGAGACGCTGTTCTGCCAGGGAGAAGTATCAATCCCTGATCTTGAATCGACCCATACAGGGGTAATAATCGCGGACAGCTCCGGAACTGAGCCGATCTGCTGCAGCCATTGATCTTCGCTGAACAGAATAACCTTCAATGGAGGAAGATTTGAACCGCTTATCTGTTCAGCCAGTTCAACTCCCCTGTCCTGCTCATCCTCTGCAAATGACAGAATGTACAATGTATCGGAGTCCTCAACGGAAAATATCGATACGTCAGCATCTTCATGAGATTCGTGAACTATCATTTCGGATAATTCCCGCCGCATCGAGGATTGTGAAATCCATTGCGCAAGCCCTCTGATTCCTATCGCTCCAAAATAGATGGCAACGATAACGGCAATTACTCTGGCTGCCTTTGTAACCCAATCCTTCATGGTGAGAAGGCCGAATACCGCAAAGGGGAGCATGTATACAGTGGTGCCTGCGAAGAAACCGATGAAAAGCATCATCCCGCTGATCGGACCGCTGGTATTGAAAGCACTGGTAACAGCTATGAGGAAAGCGGGGCAGATGGAAAATCCGGTAAGGAATCCGAGCAGGAAAGCACTCCTGGTGATCTTGAGCAGTTTGCCTGTCTGGCATCCTGAACATGTTTTCCTTACTCTGACAACGGTAAGAAGAAGATATACCGAGAAAAGCACATAACCGAACAGGACTAACGGAGTCCTGACGGAAGCAGGGATTACTCCTCCGAGCTGTCCTATCAGGGCTCCGAACATCGCGTATGAAATGAACCTTCCGGCGTTGAGCTTCAGGATCACCCACAAAGCCTGGAACCCGGTACGTTTCTCCCCCAGAAGGTAAACCCCATAGACGGGACCACAGGAAGCAAGACAGGTCAAACCTGTTGCCAGACCCAGGGACAGTCCTGCACTCAGTGATTCAAACAAAGGGTGGCCTTTCCATGAAAGCCATACAGGAACACGGAATGTGTCCCTGTTCTTCTAAAAATTCAGCGAACCCGGATAGAACTCCAAACCTGTCCGCACGCGAATCCAGACCTCAACTTCTTCCAGCTCAGTTCTTTCCTGCTCAATGATACCCCATACGCGAAGGGTGGTTCCAAGCTGATATTCAAGCCCGGGACCGAATACAATCCGCTTTCTGGTATCACCGGCTCTGGCAACTGAAGTCGGGGTGCAGCGGGCTTCAGCATTCAGCAGAAGTGATAATCCCCTGTAAAAATTGATTCTTGAGAATAGCGCAGCATGTTCCGTTCGGATGGAAGAAGTTGAAAGTTTACCTGATAATGTGATTACCGAAGGCACTTCCCCCGATCTCATGAAGTGGTAAAGAATTCTGGATTCCGCGGAAGTGCACGCGGATCTGATCTCTCCATCGTAATCAATTACGGACTCGAAAGTGGTGTTCACCGCAAGAGAGGGAATAACCATACGGGTCAGTCTAATCCGTGTTGTAAACCTGTCTGCCAGGTCATCTCCAAGGTAGTTCGTTCCGTTATAGAATGAGTATTTAACGTTGCCTGTCACATAAAAGTGGGCGGGAAGGGACTGCGGTTCGGTGATAAGAGAAATATCAAATCTGCCCCAAGTTGACTCATAATCAATGAAATCGGAGTTCGTTTCATGGTGCAAGCCTGACATGCTCAATGTAAATCCTGATGTCTCACAGGAAATTCCGCCGTTCAAACGGGTTTCCGTCCAGGCGAGATCGTAACCATCCTCCTGTTTCAAATCTCTATTCCAGTACAGCCCCCTGACAAAGACATGATAATTCTCTGCAAAATCAGCAGCAAGAGAAAGTCCTGGTCTTATACAGCCTTCTCTGTATGCGACTCCGGCCTGCACCGGAAGAACCAGTTCCGGCTTATCGCCCAGGTCAACAGTCCAGCAGAGATCAGGATTTATGGTAACAGGTCCCGCATTCATTATGAAATCAACATCAGTCTGGCTATATGTATTAAGTATCCTTGGCACAATACCGGAGGTGTCCTCGTGGGAGTATTGTTCCTCGAGGATGAGCGTCCAGTTGCCAGTGCCGAGCATTCCTCCAAGTTCGATTCTGCCGGGTTCAGGTGAAAGGCTGTCACCGCCTGTCTGAACATCCATCCATCCGTCAAGAGAAACCGCAAAAACTAGTGCTGGAAGCAGAAGAAGCAGTGGAAGCGTTTTTCTGATCATCAGTATATCGCTCCTTCCGGACACTGCTCAACACATCTGTAGCAGAAGTGGCAGAGGGAAGGATCGATCACGGCATCACCATCAATCACTTCTATGGCGCCGTAGGGACAGACTTCAACACATTCTCCGCAGCCGGTACAATCATCGGTATTTACGATCAGCTGCGTGCTTTCGACCGGCCCTTTGCATGCTGACAGAAGCACAAGGACTGCTGCAAGAATGATTAAAATCTTAGCGTATGGCGTCATAACTGCACACCCCCTGACAGAACCCGCACCCTATGCATGCCTGGGGATCTATATGAGATTTGCCATCGATGATCTCTATCGCATCAACCGGACATACACGTTCGCAGTCTCCACAGCCGACACATCTGGCACGATCAACCCTGTAGGCAATCTCCGCTACAGCTAATGATACAATGACCAGAAGCAGTATTGAAGTAAGAATAAGTGCTTTACGGCTCATTGTTCAATCCCCTGAAGAAAGATTTCTATGCCGTCCTCGGAAGCGGCGAACAGTGCAAAATGAGTTCTGGAAGATGGAGCGAATATAGTATTGACCGGGCATGCATTTACACACAGGCCACAGGCTATGCACAATCCTTCATCTATTATCGCAATGTTGTCAGCTCCCATTGTAATCGCGTCTACGGGGCATGCATCAATACATAGCTGGCAGGATATGCAGCCGCTCGGCTCAACGATAAATGCTCCGGGAATCATTACCGAGCAGGGAAACACGCCTGCTGAATCGGAATAAATCGTGGCAAACACCGCGCCCCAGTCAGGATCGTCAGCATCGTACTCCACCTGAGACCCTCTCAGTACAAGGTAAAGATAATCACCTTCCACCGGATCCCACTGGATAAGCCCGCCGTTTGCATCCTGTGAGTAGGTTACCGAACCAGCAGCTAAAGAAGTCAGCAGCAGAAAAATCACGGGAATAAGCTTTCTCATTCCTCAACCACCTGTCTTTTCAGTGACCAGAGTCCGTACTCATGGCATTGGATGTAGCATTGGCCGCAGTCAATGCATTTATCGTAGTCAATATGAACCATCCCGGAATCCACTCCGGGTGTGTTCCCGTCCGGAGTGTACCAGATTGCATCAACCGGACATCCCGGACCACAGTAATCAAGAAGGATGAAGCACTCGTAAGCACAATGGCCGCACCATCTCGGATCATTGAAGTAACGGAGCCTGTAGCTTCCGGAAGCAGAAACAACTTCCGACGGAGCATCTCCATAACCCATGGCTCTGACAGCAAAGTAGTACGCCTGCCCATACCTGCTGTCTGCTATCGCGTTAACAGGACATACACGAACACATTCACCACATGCAGTACACCTGTCCAGATCGATAACGGCTTTTCCCCCAATGAGATGCATGGCATCCTGCGGGCAGGCTTCAACGCACAGACCGCATCCGATACATGTATTCTCGAAGACCTCCGGCTGAACCTGAACATGAGCGACCATACTGGCGGTGTCTCCAGCTGGAACCGAGGCTATCGGCACCGCAGTATCCCAGTTGGAATCATCTATAGGATTCGGTGATATTCTAATCTCATACCACTCCGCATCATCAGTGGCTGTCCATCGTAATGTAAATGTTGAAGTTTCTCCATCGGCAAGCTCACCATAGGTAAAGCCCGTATCCACTGTCAGTTCTGTGTCGAACTGAGGCCCGGGACCCGGTATCTGATCCTGCGAAAGACAAGAGGTCATAACAACAGTCATGACCATGAATATCAAAGGTATAACTGATTTATTCAATTTCACTCCTCCTGAAACTTATTCTGAATTCGGGGTAACTATAATCCTGCAACAGCTTCATGTCATTGATATATATTCATAGTAATATAATATGAAATTGTTCCTGCTGTTAATCAAATTCGGAAAACTATTGCTGAACGAAAGCTTTCAAGGCATATTCATCTTCCGCGGAGGGGTGCCGGAGCGGTTGAACGGGACGGTCTCGAAAACCGTTGACCCCCTATGTGGGGTCCGTGGGTTCGAATCCCACCCCCTCCGCCAGTTCATCAAATTCTCAGAAATTTCCGAATTCTTGTAATATGACTCGCGTTCCGCGAGTATCTTCCATGGCATTTTGTATTGAATCTCCAGAACTGGATCTGATTTCGATCCGAGAGAACTATAACTCTTGAGTCCAAAGGCAGAGGAGACTTCTGAGTCCGGAAATATCGATATAAAGGCTGATGAGCTGTCTTGCCTTGCGCTCAATCCCCCAGAGTCAGTATGTGGGGACATCTGTCCCCGACTGGTTTTGCGCTGTCCATCCGCAATCTGTAATCCAGAGTTTAGAGAGCTAATAGAAGAAAGAGGGGAGACTAATCTAAGGTTTGAACCGATGCTTTTATGGAAATCTTTCAGATCTTCTAAATTCTCTGACCAGGCGGTTGAACCTGCTTCATTGGAGGTACTTATAAAATCCAGCGCAGGTTTAAACAGCGAAGCTTCTTCTGTTTCATATTCTGCAATCTCAGAGGTGAGAGCTGTCTTCTCGAGAACATATTGTTCCTTGCGAGCGGTGTATTCGTCGCGAGTAAGGGAACCATCCAGATAGATGTCGAGAAGGCGCTCGATCTTCGATTGCAGATCGGCAAGCCGAAGCTTCTTTGAACTGATGATATCTTTCACCCGCTCCATCTCCAGATGCATCAGTTCATCAATCTGTGAATACATCCATTCGGCACAATGATCCGAGAGGGAAACACGGAGAATACTCTGTCGCAAAAGAGAAGTCAGAGCTTCCTCGCGAATTGTTTTCAGACTGCACGGACCGCGGCGCTTCCCGCAGTGGTAGTAGTTGTGCTTTTTCTGTGTACCTGCGGTAATAGCGCAGCCGCAATAACCGCACGTGATAAGACGTCGGAACGGAAAGCGTTCATCTTTACGGTAACCACCCCGCGAGTTCCGTTGGAGAACTTTCTGAACGTTCCCAAACAATTCGCTTGAAATTATGGCTTCATGTTTCCCCTCGTGGATCTCGCTCTTGTATCGGAACAATCCGATGTAAAATGGATTTCTGAGAATGAAGGGAATCTTGCTCAAAGCGATCGATTTACCGCTATGACCGGTAAGTCCCCACTCGATGGACATCTTTCGCACCTCTGAAGGCGTGTACTTCCCAGTGGCGTATACCTGAAATAACTTCTCAATCAGAGGAGCCTTCACTTGATCAATATCAATGCAGTGTTCCTGTATGTTGTTCAGGTAACCAACGGGAGCCCAACCGGGATACTCACCGCGTCTGACCTTTTCCCGAAGTCCACGCCTCACATTTTCAGAAAGATTGTCAACGTAGTATTTGGATTGTCCGAAAGCTATTTGAAGCATGAATTTGCCCTGTGGTGTATCCTCAAACCAGAATGTCGGGAATTTCAGAGCCTTTAACTTGCCGGTATCCAATGCGTATATGATTCTTCCGCCGTCAATCGAATTACGTGCAAGACGGTCAGGATGCCAGGCAATAATGCCGGTTACTTCACCTGATTCGATTGACTCCATCATAGCATTGAATACCGGTCTTCCAGGATCCTTTGCAGTCTGTGTTTCAATGAATTCACGCTCTATAACAAGACGCTCTTTCAGGGCAAATTCTCTAAGCTCAGACAGCTGTGCGTCAATCGAGAGCATCTGCCGTTCTTCACTGTCTGATGATTTTCGCGCATAGAGATAATACTTCACAATGCTCCCTTCTTGTTTCTGAAGATTTCCAGTACTCTATCTTCTACGTTCTATAGCTCATGATAGATAGTATACATATGTATACCATATTTCACAACCTCTTAATAAAAAGAGCGCTGCTCTTTTGCCCCTCTTTCTTCGATTAGCTCTCTAAACTCTGGATTACAGATTGCGGATGGACAGCGCAAAACCAGTCGGGGACAGATGTCCCCACATACTGACTCTGGGGGATTGAGCGCAAGGCAAGACAGCTCATCAGCCTTTATATCGATATTTCCGGACTCAGAAGTCTCCTCTGCCTTTGGACTCAAGAGTTATAGTTCTCTCGGATCGAAATCAGATCCAGTTCTTGAGATTCAATATCCTATGCCGTGGAAAATACTCGCGGAACGCGAGTCGTATTACAAGAATTCGGAAATTTCTGAGAATTTGATGAACTGGCGGAGAATTTTGAATCGGGTGATAACCTTCTTTGTGCCGGAATATCGGGAAAATCAGTGAATTCCGGTGAGATTTCGTCGCGAACCATGACCGCAGCGCACCGCTGAGGTTCTACCGACTGTGGTGCGCTGCTCTCCACCTCCGCTCCGCGGTTGTCACAGCTTATGCTATGCTCATAAGCTCCGCCAACCACTCCGCTCCGGGAGTGTCGGTCGCCCCACACATCACCCAGACTTCCAGCTCGTGGAGTTCAGCGCGGGACGTCCTCCGACTGCTCCATCCCTGGACATTGGTCCAGCGACTCCGCAGGAGTTGTGGCCTGCGGCCACTTCCTCGCCGCTGCTGTAAGCTTCCTGTCTTCTCATCTGATTTTTTCCCCGATTGAGTTACAGATAGTCTGCTGCAACCAGAAATGCATTTCGATTTTGCAGGATATTTGGGAACCTTCTTGTTGTCACGGATTAAGATTCTCTACGATCCTTTGATACCTCGAATTCGATAGGATGTAAAAACATGAAGAGCACAAGTCAGAACTATTTCTTTTTCAGACTCGGGACGCGTAAAAAAACAAGACAGTACTACACCGAATAAGAAATCCAGAATCTAGACATCCCTGAAAGAGTACTTCTTGATCATCTAATATATGCTCCGGGAAGACTCGGCCGGGAAGGTGCGTAGATTTCGCTGAAGGTTGAAGGCCAAATATTGAATCAAGGTGAAATAATCTGATAATAGCAGGCTATTCCTTTCTATATACAATGTCATGCCAAGACTATACAGCGTTCTAAACTGTACAAAACCGGTCACTTATATACAGCACTCCATAGCAAAGTAAAGAATAAAATGACTTCGAAAGGAACCACTATGAAAAAGGTAGTTGGATACGTGCGTGTAAGCACTGATGCTCAGGTTCGGGAAGGAGTCAGCCTTGAAGCGCAAAAAGAAAAGATCATAGCTTGGGCGAAAATTCAAGATCAGGATCTTATCTGCATAGAAGAAGATGCTGGTATTTCCGGAAAACTCATCAGGAACAGAGAAGGTCTAAAACGAGCCATAGAGGTCGCATGTGGAGAAAAAGCGATATTGGTGGTCCTGAGCCTTTCAAGGTTCTCCAGAAGCACAAAAGACACTTTAGCACTGGTCGAGAAGTTGGATAAGGCTGGCGCAGACCTTGTAAGTCTATCAGAACGGATAGATACAACTAGCGCTGCTGGTAAAATGGTCTTCAGAATGCTTGCTGTCCTCAATGAATTTGAGAGAGACCAGGTTTCTGAAAGAACATCTGCTATCCTGCAGCATAAGAAGTCCAAACTCGAAGCGTACTCCCCTACTCCCTACGGTTTCAGCAGGAGAGGGAATCATCTTATTGTGGATGAAAAGGAGCATGAGATTGTTCAGAGGATCCATAAACTAAGAAAAGAGGGTAATAGTCTAAGGAAAATTGCCCTGTCCTTGAATGAGGATAGTATTCCATCAAAGAATGGAGGGTGGTGGTACGCATCAACGGTTAGGTACATAATCAAGAATAAGCTCCATGCTACATGATGAACACTGAAGACAACTAATCGTTTATCCGAATTTAGCACACGTTCTAGGAATCACGACTATACTGGTATCGTAATAACATTACCTTCATGCGCTTTACTTCTCAAATGAGTGCCAGTAGTTTACCTTATCAACTACTAATCGAGGAGGGGAGCAGCAGTTGAGTAAAGTCATCATTGAAAATCCAGTAATCAACTCCCCATTCAGCGAGCCAACAAGGCACTTCAAGTTCACAGATGAAGGAATCACCAACGAAATTGTTAAAGAACGACGTGTTAGTTCCTACTTCATACCCATAGCTAAATCCCGTAAGAAGGGACAACAGCAACTTGAGTTCGATACTGAGTGGACCCAGGACCGCATAGAAGAAAACAAGCTAGTCAACGATATCAGGCGCCGTGTTGAAATGTGGAGAAAAGCAGGACATCCTGGTGTCACTCAGGTTACAAGACAACTCCTGGACTATTGGACGAACCCTGACCGCGAGAGGAAGTTATTCTTCTGTCAGATCGAAGCTCTTGAGACAGCCATCTATATCACTGAGGTCGCGAAGAAGTCCGGTGATGCTTGGATAGACAATGCTCTCCGTCAGGGAAATGAGGTATCCAACCCAGGAGTACCACGAACAGCCTTTAAGATGGCTACAGGATCCGGGAAGACCGTGGTAATGACAATGCTCATCGCATGGCAGGCCCTGAATAAGCTTGCCAACACGCAGGATGCCCGTTTCTCAGATACATTCCTGGTCATTACTCCAGGCATCACTATCCGTGACCGCCTGCGAGTGCTGTTTCCGAACGATCCTCAGAACTACTATCTCCAGCGAGATGTGCTACCCTTAGAAGACTTGGAGAGGCTAGGCCAGGCCAAGATACTCATCACGAATTTCCAGTCCTTCATCCCCCGCGAGAAGATCTCCGCCGGCAAGCTGACAAAGAGCATCCTCGCACGAGGAGAAGAAAACGCATTCAAGGAGAAGCCTGGCCAGATGATTCGACGTGTCTGCCGTGAGTTGGGCAACAAGAAAAACATTGTCGTGATCAATGACGAAGCCCACCATTGCTATAGACGGAAGCCTGATGGCGATACATTGAAGCTCAAGGGAGACGATCGAAAGGATGCCAAGGAGCGAGATGATAATGCTCGTGTTTGGATCTCTGGCATCCAAGCTGCTCAATCTAAAATAGGGGTGAAGTACGTCTATGATCTCTCTGCAACACCTTTCTTCCTTCGGGGTTCTGGGTATCCTGAGGGGACTCTCTTCCCATGGGTGGTATCTGACTTCTCGCTCATAGATGCTATTGAGGCCGGAATTGTTAAAGTACCTAGAGTACCTGTTTCTGACGATTCAATGATTAGCGAGCAGCCGACCTATCGTGACCTCTGGTTACATATCCGGGACGGGCTTCCAAAAAAGAGACGCAAAGATACAGAAATCAGTGGAGATCCACAGCTACCCGCACAGCTCCAGGGAGCCTTACATAGCCTGTACGGAAACTATAAGAAGTCCTACTACAAATGGGAGAACAATACCGAGGCAAGGGATGCAGGGATAACCTCACCTGTATTCATCGTAGTCTGTAACAACACGACAGTCTCAAAATTAGTGTACGACTACATCGCCGGTTGGGAGAAACAGATTGCGGACATGACTGTTGTCCAGTCAGGGAAACTACCCATTTTCCGCAACGATGATGGGGCTGGAGGATGGCTGCAGAGACCCAATACTATCCTCATTGATAGCCGGCAACTGGAATCCGGTGAGGCAATGAGCAAGGAGTTTAAAAGGATTGCCTCACGTGAGATTGAGGAGTTTAAGGCTGAGTACAGGATCCGTTTCCCAGGACGTGATGCTGAGCTGTTGACTGATGAGGATATCCTCCGCGAAGTGATGAATACTGTTGGGAAGCCTGGTAAGCTGGGTGAGTATGTTAAGTGCGTCGTCAGTGTATCCATGCTCACTGAAGGTTGGGATGCGAACACAGTTACCCACATTCTTGGAGTCAGGGCATTCAGCACCCAGCTCCTATGCGAGCAGGTGGTTGGCCGTGCCCTTCGTCGAATGAGCTATGTCGTGAATGATGAAGGTTTGTTTTCACCTGAGTACGCTGAAGTTTATGGAGTACCCTTCTCGTTCATCCCTACAAGCGGTACTACTGGCACTGTCGTCCCGGGGCCTATACCTACAAGAGTGAGAGCCCTTGAGAGCAGGATCGATTGCGAGATCACATTCCCTCGTCTATCAGGTTACAGGTATGACATTAAGGGTGAGAAGGTTACAGCGAAGTTCACTGAGGATGCAATGATGTCTCTGTCAACTGCTGACATCCCAACAAAGACAGAAGTTGCCCCCATCGTGGGAGTATCTGAGGTTCACAATCTTGATGATCTGAAGAAGCATCGCCTCAATGAAGTAGCCTTCATGCTGGCGAAGGAGACTCTCGAACGCTACTTCACCGAGGAGGAAAACTTCAAACCCTGGTTATTTCCACAGCTTCTGGCCATCACCAAGCGTTGGTTGTCTGAATGCGTGCTTCTGAAGGACCATACTTTCCCGCAGCTCCTCCTCCTGAAGGAGTATGCCCACGATGCCACTGACCGGATCTATCGTTCCATCGTTGAGGCAAGTCCCGGAAGAACAACCCTCCTGCCCATCCTTAGACCCTACGATACTTTGGGCTCCACCCGGTATGTGGACTTTGACACGACTCGCCCTGTCTATGTCACAGATCCAGACAAGTGTCACATTTCGCATGTAGTGGCTGATACTGGGTCTTGGGAACAGAAACTCGCCAGTGTCCTGGAAGACATGCCAGAGGTCATACGATACGTTAAGAACCATAATCTCGGTTTCTTCATCCCATACACGCATGATGGTCAGGAGCATAATTACATCCCCGATTTCATCGCTTCTCTGAATGACGATATGGGGAGGCAGAACCTCCTGAACCTTATAATTGAGGTCACCGGTCAGAAAAAGAAAGACAAGGCTGCCAAAGTCGCTACAGCTCGTACTCAATGGGTGCCGGCAATCAATAACTATCGCAGCTTTGGTAGATGGTCCTTCCTGGAGATTTTCGATCCTTGGGATGCGGAGAGTACAATCAGGGAACATCTGAGAGCGATTAGCGCGGGAGAGGGTAAGTGATATGGCTCAGAAGCGTAGAAAAAAGTCCAAAGGTCCTAAACAAGTGGATTCTCTTCGTCACAAGAATACCCGTAAGAACATTCCTACTGAGGAATTGCGTGACTTCGTGGAAGAGAGTGAATCCGAGCTGAAGACGATGCTCTATCCTCGGGATCCATCCCTTGATCCGCAGCTCGTCTGGGAAGGCAAGGATGAGCAGGACCGGGAGGATCTTGCTGTACCCGTGGTTCCTATTTACATCCAGGAGAAAATCCACCCACAGGCTATCATTGATTCTCTTCCTCGCAAGCACATAGATTCAGATGGTCCAGACCTATTTGCGGACTTCAATGGCCTACCAGAGGACTTTGACCAACGGGTAGATTTCTACAAGCACGATGGGCACTGGTCCAACAGGATGATCCTTGGTGACTCCCTGCTTATTATGACTAACCTGGCAGATAAGGAGGGCTTAAAGGGAAAAGTTCAAACCATTTACATAGACCCTCCGTACGGAATAGAGTTTGGTTCAAACTGGCAGGTTAGCACTCGCAAGCGTGATGTGAAGGACGGTAAGGCTGAGGATACTTCCCGACAACCAGAGCAGGTGCGAGCATTCCGAGATACGTGGACGCTTGGGATACACTCCTATCTGGCTTATCTCAGAGACCGTCTCGTCGTTGCGCGAGAACTCCTAACAGAAACAGGGAGTGTTTTTGTTCAAATTGGGGACTCAAATGTTCATCTTGTGAGGAGTGTGCTAGATGAGGTATATGGTTCAGATAATTACGTTGCACAGATACGTTTTAGGAAGAAGACTATGCCCCTAGGGGGGGCGTTCTTAGAGCGTATGGGAGATTATCTTCTTTGGTATACCAAAAGTAAAGATATGGCAGCTCATAAGTACCGAAAACTACTATTTAAAAAGGACTATACGAAGGATTTTCATTGGGCAAACTTTGAGCTTCATGATGGTACACGTATCAAATTAACTAAATCTCAAATATCTAGTGGACAGGAAATTCCACCTAATTCAAGAAGGTTTCGTCTGGTATCTCTTTGGCCTGCATCATTCAGTTCCAATGCAGTGTTCCCTGTTACATTCCGAGGGAAGGAGTACTGGCCAGCAAAGGGGCAGTGCTGGCCAACATCATTCGAGGGAATGCAGAATTTGATATGGTCAAATCAGATAGAAGTAGAGGGCAACTATCTTCGGAAGGTTCTTTATTTAGAAGGCTCCGAGTACTCTAAATTTACTACTGATTGGCTTGATACAATCGGTGCCCGAGACAAATCCTACATAGTCGAAACCTCCCCGAAAGTAGTCGAGCGTTGCATCCTGATGACTACTGATCCCGGAGATCTCGTCCTTGATCCCACATGTGGAAGCGGAACCGTTGCCTACGTTGCTGAGCAATGGGGGCGACGCTGGATAACCTGCGACACTAGTCGAGTCGCGCTGGCTCTTGCCCGTACACGCCTTATGGCGGGAAGATATCCATATTTCATACTTGCCGATTCTCCGGAAGGACTTTGCATAGAAGCGGAACTTGCTGGAAGCCTCCCCGCTCAGGTCAAGACGGAAGGAGATATACGGAAGGGCTTCATCTACAAGCGAGTTCCACATGTCACTCTGAAGAGCATCACGAACAATCCCGACATTCATGAAGGTATGACACGGGAGGAAATTGATACTGCTATATTCCGTCATTCTGATTCCGAAATGCTCTACGACCAACCATACGAATCTAACAACACGGTACGTGTAACAGGTCCTTTCACTGTGGAGAGCCTGTCCCCCCACCGGGTCCTATCCGTTGCCGATGAGAATATGGACGGTCAAATCTCGCAGTCGGAAGCTGATTACCAGGTGGATTTTACCTCTATGATCTTGGATAACCTCAGGAAGGCTGGAGTCCAGAACACGAAGGTCTCAGAGCGACTGAAATTCGATACGCTGGAAACCTACCCAGGGATCTGGATACAGGCGAATGGTGCGTACACAGATGCGGAGGGCCAGCCCAAGCTAGTGGCTGTCTCTATCGGTCCAGAGCACGGTACAGTTGGACCTAAGCAGGTCAATGAGGCGGCCAAGGAAGCAGTCCAGGGGATAGGTAATGACCTTCTCCTTGTTTGTGGCTTTGCCTTTGACCCTCATGTTGTGGAAGAGGTCAAGCGATATGGTAAGCTCACCGTCCTTCCAGTTCGCATGAATCCTGACTTGTCAATGAGTGACGAACTACTGAAGAAAACCGGAGCAGGGAACCTCTTTATGGTCTTCGGTGAACTCACTGTGGATATCCGTCCTCAACCCGACCAGAAGATTGTGGTGGAGATCAAGGCTCTGGACGTGTATGACCCGACAACAGGGCAGATCCGGTCATCATCCACAGATGACATTGCCTGCTGGTTCATCGATACAAACTACAATGGAGAGAGCTTCTTCGTTCGTCATGCCTATTTCACCGGCGCAGACGAGCCATACAAGAAGCTACAGCGATCTCTTAGGGCGGATATTGATGTAGAGGCCTGGGATAGCCTCTATAGCACGGTAAGTCGTCCATTTCACGTGCCTGAGACCGGGAAGATAGCAGTGAAGGTCATCAACCACTACGGGGATGAGGTGTTAGAGGTGTTCGCATGTACGAATGTTGCTTCGCACTAAGAGAGCGGTGTTGGGAATGTGGGCCAATGGAGAGATGAACCTCAGTGAGTGTGAGAAGGAGCTACTTCGAGTATTAGGAGAGGCGTGGTTTGCGAAACCCGAAGGCAAGAGAAAGTACTTCCATGTCGGGTTCGAGATTGCCTCTGGCGACGATGATGGCACGTTTCTGGTCCACGCGAATCTCGCCGGTGGTGAATTGCGCGTGAACCATGTTGAGCTTAATAGACTTGTGGCTAAGGGAATTATTAAAGTTCATTCAGAGGGTCTGGACCAGTTCATCGAACTGACTAACAGGGGTGAGTCTATCAGCAGAGAACTCATACTCAGAGATCCACTCAATCTAAACAGTGGTCTCTCCGATAGATCGCTCTCTCCTTCTGAACCCTATGGAAGACTCCTATTGCTCCGGCAGCACATCCGAACTGCGAAGAGTCGTCTGAGCTGGTTCGAACAGCATCTCCCTCGGAAAGTATTGGAAGTGCTCTACCCAGAGGTTTTACAGCTATCACCTTTCTCCATAAACCTTCTCTCAGGCGAAAAGCATCTTAACCGGGGGTTCCAGATAGACTTCAAGAAGTTTCAAGATGAACTGGTTGGTAAAGGTTTCCCAAAGCCTATGTGGCGAGTCCTACAGAAGGAAAGAGCGCGAGTGATACATGGACGCTTTTTATTCACAGATGGAGGGACATGGAATCTACCTCCATTGAATCTAATTCTTGCAGGTACGGAAGATGAAATCTTACGTAGTGAGAAGCTCCTGAGTACTTTCAATGAATGGTGGAGCGATGCTAGGAGCATTCTTGAACTCACCCTAGCACCCCAAGGAGGATATTAATGAAGAAACCCAGAGTTTTCTTTGCCATCCCATGTGATGAATCGTTCCGACCACAGAGGAACATCATCATTGAGGTCACAAACAAACTTGGCATTATAGCTGATATTGCCGAAGATGATGTTCTTACAATTCCTCTATGGGAGAAAATAACTTCTGCCATTTCAAGCTGCGACCTGTTCATGGCAGATACATCAGCGATGAAGCCAAATGTAATCCTTGAGCTCGGTTATGCTCTTCGAGATCTTCCTGAGCATAGGTGTGGTATTTTCTGCAGCAACGCAGTATCAAAACCAGCAGATTTGCACGGATTTGTAAGGCAGCAGTATTCAAGCCTGACTGATTTCAGATCGGTGCTAGTCACGTGGCTAAACGCTAGTCTTCCATTGAAGGAAGTATACGAAGGCAATAGTAGCGTGCAGCCAAGTGTTGTCTTTACCGAGGATTTCATGGATTCGGATTCTTTTCTTCGAAGGTGGTCTACTCCACCGTTCTGTTCTTATCAACTCACCTCGGAGGGTCTTAGATTTGGCAACGCTAATCTTCCCTTATCCTCGAAACCACTCGCATTACTCCGTGACTATATGTTTTCATTTCAAGGGCGCATTTTATCACAGAAGCTTGGGTGGGTTATCCTTCTATCTTCAAATCAAGAGACTGGTCTTCCAAGATTCTGTGTGATGTTCAATCTGGATGAACGAGGTGTACTAACTCCGCACATTCTAAACTGGAACTGTACCGGTCATCACCCAACAGGATATATGAGCTACAATCAGCTAGAAACCAACTTCAATCTCTTAAATGGTTGGTTCACTGTGGATACGAAGATTACTGGGAATCGCATCCAGGTTACACTCAACGATTCAGAGGTGTTTTCAGAAGACTTTGGTGCACCACCATTCGGGGAGGCGTTCAACAACTTCGAGCAGAAGGAGGGGCAGATAGGATTTAGGTGCCATCCAGGAGAAAGAGGGCTTGTACGACATGTTGTAGTGAAAGACATTTCGTAACCTGATTGAATGTACACATCCGCCCAGTTTTGTATTAACTTGTCCAGTGACAATTACATTTCCGGTCCGAGCGGACAGAATATCTATAAATTTATAGGGATATTATCGTTATCTTTGCTGATTTGCTTGAAAGATGCGGAGAATAGTTCTTCGAAGAACTCTACAATTATTATGAATTTTGACGTTGAGATAAATATAGGTGAAAGAAACCATTGTTTTTTCTTCTTAGTTATTCCGATTGCTAGTTGGTCAACATCACAGTAGTACAAATTATTAATATCTACATCTTTGTACTCTATCTTCCTGATAATGTTCTTTGGATAATCATTACTTATGGGTCCACTACTATAGATTGCCTTTTCTGTCATTAACCACCCTTTTTTTGTACTGCCAAATACGGTATTATCATACAATAACAGCACCTCTTTAGATTGTATGTCATTAGCGTAACTCTGTTTCGCACGTGCAGCTTTTTCTCTTGGTATAGCTCCTGCTATGTGTAAGATTCTACTTCCTGTGCTTCCGAAATGTTTTCGCATCAACTCTATCGCATCGGGTAATACTAATCTTCCATTCGAGATATATTTTGTTCTGGTAACCTCATCAGTCTTTTTCCCCTTTAAACGAGACTTACCAAGAGCTGCTGTCTTCTGTTTAGCTAGAGCATTTGTTTTCTTAGTGAAGGTGGAGTATGGCAATTTACCTTCGAAGCTTGCTTGAAGTAGCTTCTCATATGTCTCTATCTTCTGGATAGATGATTCTCCTTTATTCAGCTTCTTGTACTTAGCTATATAACTTAGCAACATAGATTTGAACTGTACTTTGGAATCTTCATTCAACTGGTCCAGAACATCTGCCATAAATGGATTTCTTAGTTCATGTGCTCTTTGAAGACACGATAACATCGATACAGTATCACTGACAAAATTGACACTCTTCCACAGTTGCTCTCTCATATTTTCGCTGAGCCTTAAATCAATATTCTGGACTGATTCATCAGAATCATTGGTCCTTATAATACTGCTCAAAGACCCAGTTCTAAGTTCTCCGGAGTGATTCAGCATATTGAATACGCTAATATGAGGTGTAATCCTACCCATAAGAGGTTGCACAGAACCCCAGCAGACAACTAAATTTATTGATTCTAACAATTCGGAATCTATGTCTTCATTTAGGTTTTCGCACAGTTCGAAAAATAATTGTTTTACCATACCTTCGCCTCTTATGTCACCTCGAATACAACCACCACCACCAAGAACCTTTATTGGAAATCCTGCCATAGCTCGTTCTCTTAACATTTCTTCGATAGAAATTCTAATGTGCGAACCGATAGATTTTTCAGGAAGGTAATCCGCAACTGCTACAAAAGTTGTACCTGGCTCTATATCATAGTCTACTAATGGATCCAGTTTGCGATATTGCCTTTTATCTTGTTGTTCCATCAACCATAGATCGTGTTGTTTTCTCGTTTTGATTAACTGCTGAGATCTCTTATCCTGTGTTTTTCTATTTAAATTGCCCTGAATGAAGCTATTAATGCAATTTACTGTAGCAGCGAGAGCAAGAAATGTCATTGGTTCCATGGTTGTAATTCCTTTACCTGTTTGTCTTAAAGCAAACCTTCTTGAACAGATAGTGCTATCATATCCAGAATATCTTGTGGTCTTACACCCACCTGAATAGAGGTGCCTTTAAAAGTTGCTCTCGTCATTCCAATAACTTCACCTGTACTGTTAATCAGGGGTCCACCCGAATCACCTGGCGATGAGTCAGCGTCATGAATTACGCTTATGTCGCTATGCAAATCTCCATCCTGTGATTGGCGTTTTAGAATAATAGAGCCTTCATGGATAACTCCTGAATCTTGTACTAAATCACCACCCCCTGGATAACCAAGTTGAGTGAAATCTTCCCCTATGCGGGCTTCTGTAGCCAAGGGAAGCTCTATTACTTCAATATTTCTGAGTGCTGAAGCATCCACTCTTAGAAGCGCTACATCTGCACCTTCATGTGAAGAGACTATGTGAGCATCTATAGTTGAACCGTCAGTACCAATGGATATTTCAACTTGACCATCAACGTCACCGTCAATAACATGTGCATTCGTGGCGATTAATTTATCCCCACATAGGTCCTCAGCAAGCGAGGAACTGTAACTAGATGGATTAATAAAAAAACCAGTGCCTGTAGATCCGTTATCGGATATGATTTTACATACTGAATTTTCGCGTATTCCAGGAGCTGCACCTTCGGCAATTGAGGGTGTATCAATGATTGATGTTAATGGCTCTGTCCCGCTGTCTAGATCAATACTTGATGGGAATGTATTAATTAGCTCTCCCTCTGGTGCTCCCAATATTAATCCATCATCAAGGGCTAATGCATCGGTATTACCTAAGTCTCGACTCTCTTCTAACTGATCTGATAAGCCGTCTTCAAGTGTTTCAATAGCAAGATCATCGAGAATATCGCTATCACCAGCAAGATCCCCATCCGAGGAATCCGCATTAAGTACTACTTCATCGGTATCGGTAGGGTCGTCTATCGGTTCATGCAGATCTATTGAATCAATAGGTGGGCACATAGGTTATTATCTTCCTGAAAGAATTCATACTTTATTCTTTCAATTATAACATTTATCTTAACTCCTATAATGTCAACTATAATTCACCTGTTTCTCCATGAACTTGATATACTGTTGAATGACATTAGCTTGCGAAACCTGTATCGGAACATCATGGAACCGCTCAGATGTGGTTACGTACCGGTCAAGTTTTGAACGCCTATTTGTTCGAGAATCTGGATTAGGAATAAGCAACCACTCTACCTCAAACGCTGCACCACTAACCTCGATATAATCATGAGTTTGAATCCAAACTTGAAGCTTATTCCCCTACTCCATATGGCTTCTACAGAAATGGTAAGAGTCTAGTTATCGATGAAGTAGTACAGTAGGTCATCCGGAAGATACAGAATCTTCGGGAGAAAGGTTGCAGCCTTAGAATAATTGTACATCACCTAAATCAACTTAAAATCTCTTCTAAGAACGGTGGTAAGTGGTACGCATCGACGGTCCGGTACATTCTTCTGAATCCACTTCACGGATAGGCCCTGGATAAAGAGAGGGAGAACAAAGATATTCTAAGATGCATAATTTACTTAACTTATTCAACTTTATCACCAGGAGGCAGGGTGAAAGACAAGCGTACATACTATAAGGAATTCCTGCTCCCTTCAGACGAGCCATTCACTGCTTACACCTGTAATAATGAGAATGAGTTGGGTATATTCTCCCAGATCAACCTCTTCGTCGGTCCTAACAGTACGGGAAAGAGCAGGTTACTCCGAGCGATATTTGCCTCGGAGAGGCTACACTACACCACTAGTGAATACGATGCTCGAGTCTTTAAAAGGATAGTCAAAGATATCAGGAATTCTTTCAGAGAGGTATTTCCATCCGATGTTGTCAATTATGCGGGCATCGGACAAAAATTTCTTGATAATGTTCTTACAAACATACCGAGATTCATAGATCCACAGAAACCCATTTACACAACACTTCATGAGAAGTTCGAAGCGATGTCAAAGACGGATGGTCAACTAACGAAACAAAAGACAGGAATTTCCGTATCTCGAGATCCGAATAAAATCAAGATGTCACTCAGACAGCTAGGGGAAGAAGGGCTTAATGAGTTCCTCAAATTCAAGTTTAAGAAACTGGGAGGAGAGAAGAGGTACTACATTCCAACTCTTAGGGGTATTAAACCACTGATCGGAACCAATACAAATTTCGTTTACTCGGAAACAATAAAAAACAATCACTTTGTAAAGAATAGTAAAAGAATTCTCAATGAATCAACTATGAGAATCTTCACAGGGCAAGAAATGTATGAAGACCTTAGAAAGATGTTTTCAGGTGCACCTGAACAAAGACGAAAGGTTGCCGATTATTGCGATTATCTATCTACTGCATTCTTCAATGGAGAAAAGATCCAGCTCATACCTAGAGTTGATACCGAAGTGGTTCACATAGGTATCGGTAAAGAAAAAGAATTTCCTATCTACGATGTAGGTGATGGCCTTCAAACACTTATCATCTGCACTTTTACAGCCTTTATGGAAGAGGATGGCTGTCTATTCTTCATCGAAGAACCTGATATGTTCATGCATCCAGGATTTCAGAGAGCTTTTCTGAAGGCTATTCAAAGTCAGTCTCAGCACCAATTCTTCATCACGACACATTCGAATCATTTGTTAGATATGACTATAGACTTCTCTGGAATCTCGGTGTTTCGATTTAGACGAATATCTGAAAATGAGAACCCTCGCTTCAAAATCAATAATATCACTTCATCGGACAAGAATATCCTTAAAGATTTGGGCGTTATGAACTCGTCAGTGTTCCTTACTAATGCCACTATCTGGGTAGAAGGAATTAGTGATCGCCGCTATATCCGAGCATACCTTCGAAAGTACATTGCTGAATTGGAGTTCACTGACCAAGATACCTTTGAAAGATTCTCCTTACTCCAGGAGGACACTCATTACTCGTTCGTAGAGTATCAGGGATCTTGTCTAGTGCACTGGACCTTTGATCTAGCAGATGAGAACGTAGATAGAATAAAAGCAAATTATCTGTGTGGAGAGGCTATTCTCATAGCAGATGGAGACATTGCTGGTAAAGCGAAAGGTAATCGAGTTGAATTCTATCGAAAGTGCCTTGATGATCGATTCATTCTTCTTCCATGTAAGGAAATTGAGAATCTTGTTCCTCTGGAGGTAATTGTAGATCTTCTAGGTGAGAAGTTCATTGAGCATGGTGGAGATATCTCAAGTATTAAATATTCAAGATACTCAAAACTGAAAACACATGGTCTCGGAAGATTCTTGGATAACAGATTGAAACTGAAAATATCAGAGAGGGTTTTTTCCGAAAGCTCTGGGACAATCCTCGAAAAACAAAACTTTTGTAGCAGAGCTGTTAAACTAATGGAAAAGTCTTCCTTCGAATGGAAGCTACCTGAGGAGTTACGGAGTATTTCTGACAAACTTCTAACTCACATTGCTTTAATGAACGGGATTTAATCTAATGAGATTCATGTCAAGTTACACCGATTGGGTGGGTTCGATACCGATAATCGTATAACTTCGCATGAGCATTAACTCAAAGTTAGTTCTGTTATTATGAATATCACCAATATATCCTATATATATGTTAACTACGAAAATGTTGCGAAAATACTGAAACTGCAAGATGGAGTGATCAACGTCTAACCATATTGTCTATCTCATTCTAATAACTGTCGCTCAAATGGGGGAGGCTACGGGTATAGTTACATATTTATCGTAAGCTTTCTGAGAAAGTGTTGCTTTTCCAATCCTATTAGGTAGATGATTCCCCAGCTATAGCACATCTAGGATAATGACGTATTTTGGTGCTAATATCACGCTGTAAAGGTTTTCTGCAGCTCAGCGACACTTGTGATCCAGTCCAGAAAAGGTTTCCAACTGGAAATCATTAGGGGTACCCAGCGGGACTGGAAAATTAGGAATCAGAGGTAGGTTCTGGACTGCATCAATCCATCTGGATTTGTTATTTTTGCATTCAATTAAGAAACCTAGTAAAGAGGATACTGAGCCTCTAAATCAGGAATATCGGGATATTCAGGATGATCAACTTTGAATGATTGCCATGACCACCAATCCATTGGTCCTCCATCACATTCAGTTGATTGATTATGGATTCCTGAAACTTCAGAAACTTTAAATACTCGTTCACAGTGGAGACACCACACATAGTCAACAGATTCGCAATCCCCACCACACTCTTCGCACTTCTCTACGACACCATGATAGGTCACATTGCACTTTGGACACCAACATCTATCCATATTCATCTTATCTCCCTTCTATCCGAATTTTTCTAACCTTCCTACGTATTTCAGAGGATCATTGTCTCAGCACTGCTATCAGGGTAGTTCTTCATGAATATAGCATAAGTCCTCATACTTGATTGGGAGTACTAGTAAGTCATGGCCAGAATATTGACCCTGCTGAGGTGTTCGGTAAGGTTTGAGAATAAGGGTAGGTCGATATTGTTAATTCTTCTCAAAAAGCCATTCGAATAATTGCATCCTCACTTCCCTATCTGTGTCAGCAATTTTATTTGATAACGAATAGCCTTTAGGAGCTCATCTCTTTTATGCCATTCCAGGAGTATAGAAATATACTCGTACAACCGTTTTGAAATTTCCCTAGATTCTTCAGTACTTAACTCCCGACCATAACGTTTTGACCAGAATGCCTGCGCATTTTCAATCAGTGAGTTCTCACTGGTCTTGTCACTAATTTTTAGTCATGCCATCGCCCCGTTCTTCATGAATTATTCATTTGCATAGTTATGCTTTACATTATGATACTGGTATACAACTGAACTAGGGAGGGGCAATGAATACTCGGCTATCGAAAATCTGGCTATTGGTGGTGTCATGTATTCTGTTTGTTGGATTAGCTTTTTCCTTCATCTTTGGTTCAGAAGGGAAACCAAGTTCTGCATGGATTCAGACTGCCGCTGCTGTCGCGCTCATTGCTGTTACGTGGCGATATGTTGAATTGACGAATGAGACACTGGCTGAGCTTAAGAAATCACGACTTGAGTCGGAAATAGCAAGGCTAGAGGCTCTTAAGCCTATCATCGTACTCAGAGACAGAGAATGTCAACACAAATCGGGGTTCAAATCATCTGAAACATTCTTCCTAAACGTTGGGTCTGGTACTGCAGTCAAGCTTACGTATGTAAGTAGTATTGTTGAACCCTTAAATACTGATATAACATCCGATAGAAAGGATGATCATCCGCGAATATCAGACTGTTTCCAAGATCGATGTAAAAAAGTGAATGATGCTCTAAATCCATGCTACGGAGGTTTTGATAGCAGGATCACTCTAGTTGAACAAAATCTGAATTATGACGGATTCTCTGCTCTCGAAAGCGGTGACTTTGGGTGCATTATTCTATATGAAGATATCATAGGGGGAGGATATTGTACTCTATATATTAGTAGAGGGCACTACTTCAGCAAGATATACTCATCGGATATTTGTGGTGAAGAGAAAAGGAAGATATGCAAAGTAATCCATAAACCGGAACGTGTCAATGAGAATGAGACAGTTCTATTCCGCATTTAGTGAAGAACCT
>CBDVBK010000046.1:0-27982 GCA_965372215.1 uncultured bacterium
CTTACTCGATTCCCTGTGCCGGGATACTCGGTGGTTCTGCTGAGGTTGGTTTTCCACTGGGGAAATATCTGCCTGGAGGTGCTCCTGCCAGGTTGATCGATCCGCTTTCATCCGCTGCTCCTGTAGAATGTGAAACTGGAAATGTTGAGTCTAAAATGGTGATATTCGGTCTGTTCGCGGATTGGGATGAGTTTGTTCCGGGTCTTGATGCTTTCATAATCCCTGCTGAGAATCAATGTCTGGCGTGGAATAATCTTGGGAATCGCTTCTCAACAGTAAACTGGCATGTCTACTATGATGATCAGTATGAATATTCAACCTCCGGCATAAGCCCTCCTGCGCTTGGTGATCTTGATAACGACGGAATTGCTGATGTACTCTCTTCTACCTTTCGGGGTGAAAATGGGTTGATTGTTGGATTGAATTATCTGGGTGATGAACCTGAAAATATAGATTTCCCCTTCACACTTCCTGAAGGAGTTAATGTAAGCAGTGGATTTTCCATTGGGGACATAGATCGTGACGGTAAAGTAGAGATCGTGTTTGGAACCGGTGATGGTCTTCTTCACTGCTGGGAACTGGGGACGTGTTCTGAGGGTTATGCTCCCTGGCCCCAGCACAGGCATGATGCCGGACGATCGGGAGTTCTTGAATGATTGTTCTTCTGCTTCTGTCTCTTGTTAATGTAACGGTCGGTCCCGGCTGGAGCGATCCGATTGTCGTCACTGAGGAGCCGAACAGTGTTGAGCCTATCCAGTTGATATGTCGCGATCAACAAGGAAGATTCCATCTTGTCTGGCAGGATTACAAGAGGACAGGTAGAATAGGTTACAAGATGTTTCTTCTTGATGGTACTACTTTAATCCCGGATACAATGATCTCCAGAAATACTATTTCCAGTTATCTTACTTCAATGCAATTCAACGACAGCTTGTTTGCTTTCTGGTACGAATCCTATCCTGTTTACTACTGCATTAGGAGCCTTGAGGACGGAAGCGAAATTACTCCTGCCACATATCTCTTCACTGAATACACTGAATTGCAATCAATCCGAGCCAGTCCGGATTCCCTTGGCAGGCTCCATGTCCTCCGCAACATCGGTCAGGATGTTCGCTATGCCGTATGGACACCAGCTCCAGGCTCTGGCTTTATTGAGGAGTACACCTGGATGATCCCAGAGGCATGGATCATCGGCATGATTCTGGTAGATGGAGACAGGGTTCATCTGGTACTGGGGGATGGCTGGCAGACTTATATGTACATGCAGTACGATCTTGAAGGTAATGTTACAGTGCCTTTATGGGATTTCACGAATGATGTAGGAAATATGGCTCGGTACCCCGGCCTTGCCGTTGACAGCAACGGGGATCTTATAGTAGTAGGCCGCGTGGGTATCAGCGGTTATCCAAGCAGGTTCGGTTTTTGGAAGCTTAATGGCAGGACCGGAGATCTGGAGATCCATAAATGGTTAGTTGTCAGTGAGTCACCTGATATGGTTGTAAGCACTATGATGGATTTATTGCCGTTTCCCGGCAACGAGAAGTTCTATCTGGTATGGGTTGATAGTTACTATAACGAGATCCTATGGTACATAGTCATGGATAATGATGGCAACCTCCTTGTAGAACCCACAGCAGCATACGATCACGGTGATGAGGATCCTGAACAGCTTGCTAATGTTGATGGCGTGGTTGATTCCGAGGGGAATCTTTATGTGATTTACGGGCAGGGAGAAGAAGAGCCTATTTTCGGCAGATATCCCACCTTCGGCTGGTTCAACGCCGCCAGTCTCGGGCTTGAGGAAGAGGAATCTTCAGAACAGGGAACAGCAGTTGCTGTCATAGAACCCTCCTGCAATCCCTTTTGCGGCAGTGTTGAGTTCCTTGTAATCGGTGGAGCTGTTTCAGAACTCTCGGTTTACGATATAACCGGCCGTCTGGTGGCAGAGATTCCTGTTAGTGATGGTGTTGGTGTCTGGGATGGGAGTGGATACAGCGGTGAAAGACTTCCATCTGGTGTGTATACTGTCGACGGTGGGGAGAACTGCGAACCTGCCGTTGTGACGCTGCTGAATGATTAGCCTGTAAAAGCAATTTTGTTAGAAATGTAGCCTACTGATGGCAACACAGACATTAATTAGACTGGTTATTCTGAGGTAGTCAGCGGAGGATTACAACAGGCTCGATCAACCGTACTGCTCCTGCAGTACATACGAGAAAGACTGTCCCCTGAGAAAGAGATGATATGTCCATCTCAAGTGAATGGGCTCCTGATGACAGGACTCCGGGGTTCATTTCAGAAAGAAGTCTTCCGTTCAGATCGTATAGCGCCAGTTCTGCATCGGCCTGGTTCTCAAGCGTTACTTCAGCGAAAAGGGTTCCGGACGCAGGATTTCCAGTAACACGAAGAAGAACCTCTGAATTTCCGCTCAATCCTGCACCTTCGATACCTGTCCCTCCATCTCCGAGAAACAGGGATATTTGCCCTGTGTAATTTCCGACAAGTATATCCAGGTATCCGTCTTCGTTCCAGTCACATACGGATGGCCTGACAGAGGAATAGAAGTTGATTTCTTCACCATCAGCCTCTAAATACTCAAAACTCTCAAACAGCGGAGTATCAGAAGTCCCGACATTCTCATAGCAGGCTATCTTGCCATTGGATGAACCCAGAACAAGATCAAGAAGCCCGTCACCGTTCATATCCGCAAAATCAGGATATGAATAATAAACCTGAATGGGCTCGCCATCGCACATGACTGAATCCGTCATAGGGAAAACCGGATCAGAGGGGGATCCTTCGTTTATATAAAGATAAAGCCCTGCCGGAACAGCTTCAACTCTTCCGACAACAAGATCCGGCAGACCGTCATTATTCCAGTCAATCACACATGGAGCAGAGTTATACTCCATATCAATCGGGCGACCGGCCACTTTAACCGGGGATTCTCCCATTAGAAAGATATTGCCTGAATCAAGTCTCCTGAAGTAGTTGACACTGCCGAGTCTGTCTCCTACAATGATGTCCAGCCTGCCGTCATTATTCCAATCCACAGCCTGTGGATTTGTCGCACCGGTGCATCAACCATATGGAAGCGAAATAGGATTTGCGCCATCAAGAAAATAGAAGTAATTCTCAAAAACCGGAGATTCATTGGTGCCGGTATTCGGATAATATCTGATGCGTCCTCCATCAAACTGACCGCAGATCAGATCCTTATTCCCGTCTCCGTCCCAGTCCACAGCCAGTGGAGCCGCATAGCTGCCTATATCAATTCTGCTGCCGTTACAGTACAGAACACCGGCAGCACTGAAACTGCCAACCCCGGCAGTAACGGAAACCGTTGCCGTAAATAAAAACAGAAAGGTCTTCAGCATTATGGTATCCGAATTAAACTTTCTGACAGGATTATGCTTCCGGTATCAATCTGAACGAAGTATATGCCGGACGGTTCACCGGTGATATCAAAGCCATAATCGTGCTCACCAGCCGTGAACTGAACGGTTCCTGTTTCGGATACAATCCTTCCGTCAGCGGAGAATATCCTGAATTTCACATCGCTGTCTGCATCAAGAAGAACATTTACACTGAAGTATCCGTTTGTGGGGCTTCCGGATATGCTCAATTCACAACTGGAGATAAGCCCTGCGTCGTCTTCATCTTCGATCCCTGTAGGAATGCCATGATATAGATAGACCCAGCCATTGTAATCGCTCACAAGGAGATCGAGGAGTCCGTCTTCGTCCCAGTCATTCAGCCAGAGCCTTGAACCGTAATAGAGATCAATGTCGGATCCGTTACTTTCTAGGTACTCGTAACCACTGAATACAGGTGAAGCATTGGTTCCGACATTCTCGTAGTAAGCAAGTTTCCCGTAGTTTTCGCCGCATACAAGATCCTTTTTACCATCCAGATTGAGATCTACTACCTGTGGAGTGCAACGGGACCATGCAATATTCGTGCTGCTGCTCTGGATCCACGTGTATGTTGTGAATACATGATTTTCCAGTGTTCCACTGTTCAGATATAACCGGATGCTTCCCGTGGATGTACTCTCCCGCCCCAGAATCAGGTCGAGTAACCCGTCCTCGTTCCAGTCTACAATGGCCGGAGCGGAACTGTATCCTACATCAATGGTCGTTCCATTCGCTGTTATGTCCGGTTCCGTTGTCAACACACCCGTAGCGGTACCACGGAAGTAATTGACGTAACCATTCCTGTCACCCACCACAATGTCGAGAATACCATCGTTGTTGAAATCCACAACCTGTGGATTCGTCGCACCGGTGCATCAACCATAGGGCAGTGTTATGTCCGCTCCATTCGATTGAATGAAGCTGTAGCCGGTGAAAACCGGAGAATCATTTGAACCGGAGTTGGCATAGAACCTTATCTTGCCACTGGCGAACTGACCCAGGACCAAATCTTTCAAGCCGTCTCCGTTCCAATCCACGATGCATGGAGCTCCGTAATATCCAACGTCTATCCTGCCTCCAGTAGCTTCAATCCAGCTGTAGGAACCGAATGCAGGGGCACTTGCCATGACAATACCGGATAGGAGAATAACCACTGAAACAGCCTTTCTCATAATCATTTCCTTTCAAATAACGTTGAAATGTATTTCCAACAGTTACTATAAAATTCTATAGTTGAATCTCAGTCCTGTCAATGTATATTCCATCTTACAGTAATGAAAGGAACAGAATGAAAGTTTTCTATGCGTCCACCAGAGATGGGGTCCGGCAGGCGGTTCATGATATTCTCGACGAGTTGAATTGGAAATCGCTTCTTCCAGCAGGGAGTGATGTCCTTGTTAAACTGAATCTTACGTGGGATTATGTCAGACCAGGAGTCGATACTTCACCATGGGTAGTCGAAGCGTTTGTTGAAAAGATTTCCGGACACACGGGAAGGATATTCCTTGGTGAATCGAGCCAGATACTGGTCGACGCGACAAGAGCATTCCGTGTAACACGGATGAAGGATGTCGCTGAAAGACACAATCTCATCTGGCATAATTTCTCGGAACACAGATGGATACCAAAGAAAGTGGAAAACCTCGAATTCAGTATCCCGGAGATCTGCACGCATATGCCTGTTGTTTCCATACCAGTTGTAAAGACCCACTACAGATCAGCTATCTCAGTGGCAATGAAGAACCTTTACGGCTGTCTTGATGATAACAGGCACAATTATCATTACAGGCTTGCGGATTACGTAGTAGCGGTGAATTCCCTCATCCCGGTCATTCTTACTCTTGCAGATGGAACAATATCACTCGAAGGTAACGGGCCAAAACCGGGAATACCGAAGCAGACGGATTTCATTGCCGCTTCCACTGACAGGATTGCGCTGGACTATTCTGTAGCCAACGTGATGGGCATCGATCCTCTCTCAGTCGAAACAACTGTTAAAGGCAACGGTGTTACCGGTTCATTCGAAAACCTTGAGGAAATCTGTATCCCCCCTCTCACCGAACCTCCCTCCTTTGCTTTCCTTGAAGCTCAGGCTAATTTCGTTGCGAAAATAGAGAAAACTTTAAGAGGAAAGAAGGAGCAGAGCGGACCCGGAACTGACGGTCCCTTGATGGGGATACTGAAAATGGGAGCCAAGAGATGGTACAACATCGCATACTATCTCTTCGGTCAGAACAGAGAAGCTAAACGGATAATGGAAAATAACATATACGGACCCCAATGGATGGGGTTTCCGGAAGGGGATCATCAGTGAATCTGTTCGGTCAGATCAGTATGGGAATCGATGCCGCTCTCGGGCTCCTGGGACGAAGAAGGCCGGTAAATGTGATGGTTTCCATCACCGACAACTGCTGCAGCAGGTGCAGCTACTGCCAGATACCCGAGCAGGGGCGCCCTGATCTCTCCACAGCGCAGTGGAAAGACCTTTTCAGACAGATGTCTGAAGCCGGAACAAGAAGAATAGGTATATGGGGCGGGGAACCTCTCATGCGGAATGATATAGCTGAACTCTGCTCATATGCCCGTGAACTGGGAATGTACGTCAGTCTTGATTCAAACGGATATTTACTTCCCGCGAAGGCTGAGATACTCAGTCATATCGATCATCTTGTTCTGGCATACGATGGACCCGAGAAAGCTCACGATGCCAATCGTGAAGAAGGCAGCCACTCAAAAGTAACGAAGGCAATGGAAATGGCCTCCGGAAAAGTAAGACTCTGGACGATAACTGTTCTCACTCGAAACAACATGAACCATCTTGATCAAATAATGGAAACCGCTCTGAAATACGGTTTCCAGACCACTTTTCAGTCATTGCACCACAACGAAAAGCTTGGCGGCGATACTTCAGGCATGATGCCGTCCGATAAAGAATACAGGAATGTATACACAAAACTTCTGACCTTGAAGAAAAATGGAGCGCCTATAGCTAACTCAACAAGATATCTTAAAAGCCTTTCTAAATGGCCTGATTATTCAACTACCAGGCTTACTGAACGATTTCATGGAGTCAAATGCAGAGCCGGAAGTATGTACTGCAATATCGACGCTGATGGAAAGGTATACCCCTGCTCCCTTCTTATCGGACTGTATCCTTCTTCATTGAATGCCCTTGATACCGGATTCCGGAAGGCTTTTGAGAACACTCTTGAGCTCCCCTGTCAGGCATGCACAGCAAGCTGCTATACCGAGTACAACTACCTTTACAGCCTCCAGCCCGGAGTTGCCCTTCAGTGGAACAGTGCGGTTCGAGAAACAGACAGAATGATGAAAGCTAAATCCTTATAGCAAACGGGAGATTTAATGCCAGCATTGCCGGAATATCTTACAAGAACTCTTCTTGAAAACTATGGAGTCCCTGTAGTAGACGGTTTTTTTCTCAGGATCGATGATAAGCTTCCGGATGAATTACCAGAGTTTCCAATTTTTCTCAAAGCTCAGATACCAGGAGCAACCAGCAGAATGAAGCATGGCCTCGTCAGAAAGGTCGAAACAAGATCCGAATTTGATTCTAATCTCGATGATCTCCTCTCCCCGGGCGTCTGGGGACAGGCGGATGGAGTTCTCGCAGCAGAAGGGCTGGACCTGAAAGATGAATACTACGCTGGATGCATGCTTGATTTCGGTTCCGAAGAACAGCTTCCAGGTGGAGTTCTCCTTTTCAGCACTGAAGGTGGTTCCGGTGTTGAAGGCAGATCAGGAACTCTGATTACAATTCCATTCTCGCTTCTTGCTCCTGTTGACACAGGAGATATCGTAAAAGAACTGGCAGTGATCAACAAACTTGAAAATCCTGAAATAGTTGCCGAATTCCTGAAAGGTATGATAAGTACCTTTATCGGGTACAGGCTTACTGTATTAGAAGTCAACCCTATAGGCGTTCTCAGTGATGGTTCGTTAACCTCTGTTGACTGCAGAGCGGAGTTCGAAAAATCAGCAGTGAAAAAGGCTGAAAAAGACCTTTTCTTCCCTCCCGGTCTGAAATCCTCCAGCGATCTCTCTCATCTTGAACAGGTTGTGGAACTTATCAACATCGCAGACCCGGCCGGAACGGGATTCTTCAGGCAGAACCGCGAAACTCCGCCGGATGGAGCTCTTATGGTTGCGACTAATCTCTGCGGTGGCGGAGGTAAGATGCTCTGGGAAATGACTACAGGTTCAAGAACCGATATCTACACAATGAACGAATCGGATACTTCAGGAGGACTTTCCGCATTCAAAAGCTACCGGATTCTCCGCACGATATTTGCTCAGAAAGGGGCACATGTGCTCCTTCTGACAGGCTCCGGTATGGCTTTTCAGAATCAGCACCACCTTGCCGCGGCGGTATGGAAGGCTCTCAGAGAATCTCCCACTCCCCTCCCCGCTCTTCTGAGATTCGGCGGCACGGATGAGGACAGGGCAAGAAAGCTCTTCGAAAGAGTTTCCGCTGACCTTCCGGTTCCGGTGAAAACCTACCCTACGGAGGTCTTCCCTAATGCCATGGTGGATGATATCGAGGATATCGCGCTGGATGAACCGCCTCATGTTCAGCCGCCGCCCTCACCCGAAGGAGAACCTGTAATAAAAGTGGATATCCCCCCGGGGGACATCTACTTCTATCCGGAGAAGTGGTATGGCAAGGAAGAACCGCCATCTGTCAGCGCATGCCCGACCGGATACCTGCTCTGGAATGAAGGAAAACTGGAAGTTAACCCTGAAGCGAAATGCATAGGATGCCTTATGTGTGAAACCGCATCACTTCTTGAGGGTAATGGAGAGATCAGAATACATCTTGAAATGCCTGCGGAGGTGGATTGATGGCTGGAATACTGAAATATCTCGCTGGCGTTGATACTCCGGAAACCCTGGTCTTCGGAATTACCGGAAGACAGGGAAAGAGCAAATCCCGTCTTATGAGAAAGTACGGAACGATAATCATAGCCGGATGCACGCCAGGCAAGGGCGGTCAGGAAGTAGATGGAGTGCCGGTGTTCAATTCCGCAGCAGAGGCTGTAAAAGCTTTCCCGCAGCTGAATACCGCAGTTTTCTTCGTGCCAGCCGGTGCGGTGAAAAAAGCAGCGATAGACGCAATTGACGCCGGATTGAAATTCCTGGTTCTCACCGCGGATGGGGTACCAACTCAGGATGAGATCGCTCTTAAGGAATATGCTTCAAAAGGAGAATCTGTATACCTCGGGCCAAACACTGTCGGCCTTCTCGATACATCGGGTTACCTTTTCGGACTCATCGGAGGCAGCGCCACATGGGCGAAAAAGAACTATAAGCCGGGAAAGGTCGGTGTTATATCTCGATCGGGCGGTCTTTCACAGCTTCTTGGCGCTTTTCACTGCAGACCCAACCTTCCCGGTCCCCGTGAAGATGGAACATTCGGACCGCTCTGGGGCGAAGACTTCCCCGGACTTTCCGCAGTTGTATGTGTCGGGGGTGACCCCGTTCCAGGCATATCGATCCTGGACGCTGCGAGGGCGTTTGAGAAGGATTCCCGCACTGAAGTTATGGCGATATACGGTGAAACAGGCACCACGCAGGAGAATGACTTTGCGAAAGCTGTACGAAGAGGCGAGATAGCCAAACCGATAGTCGTCTTCCTCGGTGGCAAATTCACAAAAGCGGGAATCGCTCAGAGTCATGCGGGAGCCATGATCCGCAAAGAGGAAGAAACATGGCAGGCAAAGAAAGATATCCTTGAATTAAGCGGTATCACAGTCGTTGAACGACCCGACGCGGTCTTCGGAGCAGTCCTGAAAGCCCTTGATTGAAGGATTGTTCTGTCTGAATAAGGAAGTATACCACTTTGAATTTCAAAATATCCGGTAAACCGGATTGGGAACTCTTCATTCCGTTTATCTTCCTGTTTGCTGTAATCTGCTACAGCACAATCATCCCTTCGTACTTTCTTTCTGATGACTTCACGCTGATAAGTCGCGTCTCACAGGAGGGGATGTTCAGCACATGGGGTGAGGACACAGGTGGTTTTTTCAGACCGGTAACGATTTTCTCCTTTCTAACTGATTTGAGGATATGGAATCTCAATCCTGCCGGATATCATCTGACAAACATTTTTTTTCACGCACTCGCGGGTTTTGCACTATTCCTGCTGACCCGACATCTCTTCAAAACATGGGGGCTGACAGAAAAGGTTCTTCCAGCCTTTCTCACCACATGCCTGTTTGTAGCGTTACCCTCTCACTCCGAATCGGTATCTTGGATATCGGGTAGAACAGATGTCATAGCCTCAACCTTCGGACTGTTTTCACTGTTTTCCTTTGCGCTTCTTATTCAGAAACGTTCAATTTCGCTGAGCATTCTTTCTATCTTGCTTTTCATAACCGGTCTACTTGCAAAGGAAAACATAATAATACTCCCGCTCATCTGGTTTGCTCTTCTTGCAGGAAACAAACTGGCAAAGGGAAAACGTCCCTCGCCCCATTCACTCTGGACTCTTTCCGCATCTTTTCTCTGCCTGTTCGTTTATCTGATTGTTCGAAAGATACTGCTGGGAAATTTCATTGGCGGTCTTGGAACTGAAAAACACCTTGCACTGCTGGAACCCCAATCTCTGTTAAATCTTCTTCGTTACATCCTGAGGGTTTTCCTTCCGGGACTTCCGCGCACCAGCATGCACTTCTTCGAGTCTCATCTCGCTCTTATTATCGGAGTCGTAACAGCTTCCATCCTGATACTTGTACTTATCTTAAAGCACAGCCGATCCTCTCTTTCCAGAAACAGGATTATCCTTCTCCTGCTTCTCGGAACATGCTTCCTGATATGCCTTCTTCCTGTAATGACTTTGAAAGTGTCCTTATTTGATACTCTGTCGGAGAGATTCCTTTATATGCCAAGCGCTTTTGCTTCCATTTTTCTTGTTACAGGAGTAATTACGCTGATACCAAATAGAACAACATCAACAATCGTTCTCTCTATACTGATCTTACTGGAATTCTCCGCACTTCAATGGATCAATACCCGTTGGATCACTGCCGGGAAACTCTCGCAGCGAATCGCAAGCGAAGTGTCACTGGTTAACCCGGACAGCACAGTTATACTGAATGTTCCCAATAACTTCCAGGGAGCCTATATCTTCAGAAGCGGGTTAACTGAAGCTTCCACTGCTTTTCTCGGTATGGAGAAAGGAAATGAGTACAGAGTCATCAGCACTCACAGTCTGTACTCGATATCCGATACAATTCAAACTCACATGGATTCCGATTGTATTACGCTTGTACTCCCGCAATTCCTGAAATTCTGTGAGATCAAGGATCACGGATACGAATTGGAGCTAGACGGTAATACTCTGGTCATCAGGAATTCGGAGTTTTCATCATATATGTTCTTCAACCAGGGAAGCATGCACCTGATTCACTATAATTAGCCCGACATCAACCCATCCGTTTCAAGCAGTGTAAACCTTAGTTATGTACGACACCTATGTATCTCTGCTGGTATGGTTTGCAATCCTTGATGTCAGGAACGGGGCAAGTATGTAAACTACCGGACTCCATCCGGGTGAGAATAAAGCTGTTACCATCCCGGTAATGGACAGGCATGGAAGAACCAGGTTGATCTTGATTATCCTTTCGATCACACTTCTGTCAACACCCTCATCGAGCATCTCAGGATGCTTCAGAAGTGTTCTGCATTGAAGAAGGAAAAACATCCCTATCAGAAAAATATTCGTATGGAAGAAGATATTGGCAACGAAATAATCTATGTGGTTCCCGATCAGTGAAGACGAGAAGGGGATCACGCAGACCACCAGAAGTCCTCCCAGATTGCCCCAGAGATGATTCACACATGTAATATTCACGTATTTAAAGAGTTTCTGCTGAATTATCCAGAAATTTCCCAGAAGAAGGAAGCTGAGTATATAGGTCCAGAAAAGCTCCGAGTAATCAAAAAGATGATTCAGTAAATCGCTGTTTGAACTGATGTTGTGAACTTCTTTCGGCAGAGGAAGACCAAGAACCATTATGGTCATGGCAATCGCGTATATACCATCAGTGAGACCCTCAAGACGGTGAATCGACAGAAGCCTGGTCTTTTTGCTCACTTCTTTATTTCCTTCAGAATATCACATCCGGCCCTGGATGATAAGTTTGGCGGTCTGGCGGATGTTGCCGGGACCTGAAGCTTCCACCAGGTAAAGTCCGGACGGGACAGAGGACAGATCCATTTGCCTGTCTGCCGTGTTCAGATTCCATTCCCGGATCATTCTTCCGGAAAGATCATAGAGCTTCACCGAAAGCTCTGAATCAGCCATTCCACTCCAGTTCAGAACTGTCATGGACATCGTCGGATTGGGCGTGAAGTAAAGGGTTCCAGTGCCGAAAGGTGGAGGCAGAGGACGATCATTAATCCCTGTAAGGTGCGGGGAAAGAACGTAATGCCCAGGATCGAACTGTACTTCAGTCGGTTCGAAGGATACCGTAAACACCTCGCTCTGAGTCTGCAGATCATTCCACATCACAACAAGCGTATCCTCTGAAGCTCCGTATATCCCGAACTCCAGGGGCATTGTGAAGATCGGTCCGACCGTCTGGATCTGCTCCAGATCAACGATTACATCCCAGTTACCGGCATTTTCAACCCAGTTATACTCAAGTAAGTATATAGGATAGCCCCAATCATGCAGCCATGTGTCGAAGAACCAGTCGATATCCTCTCCTGATTCCGCTTCAACGTGATCACGGAAATCATCAGTAGTAGCGTTACCGTATGCGAATTCATTGAAATAGTTGTGCAAAGTGTTGTAGAACACCGTATCCCCGAGTACATGCCTGAGCATGTGAAGGACGCTCGCAGCCTTCTGATAGGTCGTATAGCTCCACATTTCCGAAGGACTGGTAGGGTTGGTGATTGGGAAAAGTTCCCCGCTGTTCAGATATGGAAGCATAATATCATTGACCATGTAATCATCGTATGCTTCAGGACCGTAGTATTCTGCCCATACACCCTCACTGTAAACTGCAAATCCCTCGGACAGCCAGACATCGGTCCAGATCTCCTCTGTTACGCAGTTACCCCACCAGTGATGACTTAATTCATGCGCCAGCAGCCAGTCATAATTATTGTTCCCGTTAATACAAGGAGCCCAATGATAAACCTGTGTAAGATGTTCCATGTCACCCTTTGGTGTCTCGACATAGCTAAATTTGGTATCCCATGGATAATCACAGTATGTACTTTCGTACTGATCCATCATGAGGTTCACATTCTGGAAACTGACGAGCGCATCTTCTATATCGTCCGGATATACGTAATACCAGATCCAGCTGTAAGTTGAATCCTGCAGAACCTCGTAATCGGACACTGCGAAAGCAGCAAGGTATGTGGGCATTGGCTGCGGCTGCACCCAGTGGTAAAAGGCTTTACCATCGGATACCTTTTTCCAGGCCATATCACCGTTTGCGACAGCATACAGAGTATCCGGTACGGTTATATAGAATTCGATGCTGGCCTTGTCTGAAGGATGATCCCAGCACGGGAAGATAGCCCTTCCAAGTGACGGCGGATCTGTATAAACGCCAACCCCCATATGGAAGTAAACATCCGGATAGAACCAGAATCCCCCGAAACCGCCAGCGCCTTCATTCCAGGGTGTTCCTGAATATGCCAGGAAAACCTCTGAAGTATCACCTGGATTCATCGTTGAGGAAAGAGTAACGACTACCGAATCCTGGAACTGAGAATACACCAGGGGACCTGTAGTATCCCATACTGAATCGATATTCATCTGAAGGAAATCAAACCGGATCTCATTCAGGTTCGAGACATTAGATGAGAAGAGAACACCTGCGGTAGCTTCCAGCTCTCCAATATCAGGCAGTACTTCCACCCAGACTGTATAATGAACAGCATCGTAATCATGCTCAGCCCTCTGCTCATACAGGAGGTGCGTGTAGGGCCCGGCTATAGGCCGGCTCAGAACGGTCATGTCCGGACCAGGCCCTGGAGCCGCAATAAGCGCTATAAGTAGAATTATCATTACTTATCCTCTCTTCTATTATTATCCGTAAATATCGAATTACCAATGAATTCTCTCAAAAGGCTTGTTCTTGGAACAAGATCCTCATCAATCGGTCTGATCAGATCAAGAAGGTCAAGTAGTTTCATGGCCGTATGGTAAGCATATGAACCCGGCTTTACTTTTTGAAGGAGTGGTTCAGCATATTTTTTCAGTACGGGCAGCTCGTAGGCAAGCGATGAGTTGAACATCGCGTCAGCATCCTCCTGAAATGGGAAAATATTCATTCTCTCACCTCTCTTTACCGAGGGCCAGGCTGTAATGGTCTCTTCGGCGGAATATCCTCTCTGCGTGCTGTCTCTAACCATTCTCCTGACCAACCTGCTGTCCGAAGTAGACATCCTTGTTATTCTGTCAATATTAAGCTGCGTCAATGCCGAAGCATAGATCCTGAATTTCGATCCTTCATCAATTCCCGGCGTCAGCGCGTCATTCAGACCATGGATGCCCTCTACAAGAAGGAATTCTCTCTCCTCAAGTTTCATTGGAACCTGATTATCATTACGGATGCCGTTATGGAAATCAAATACAGGTGTTCGTATTTCCTTCCCCTGAAGGAGGATATTCAGGTGCTCACCGAACAGTTCAGTATGTATAGCTTCCAGGCACTCAAAATCCGGTTTTCCATCACGACCTGTTGGAGTCTCGTGACGATTTCTGAAATAATTGTCAACATTGATCACGCGGGCTCCGAAGCCTTTGGCAACAAGGTATGTCATGAGTAATCTTGCAAAAGTGGTCTTTCCGCTTGATGATGGTCCCGCGATCGTGATGATCCTCCTGGATGGATACATATCTTCAAGTTCCTGTACAATCTGGACCATTCTATATGTCTGATAGAAGTGGCTCATTATTACCAGCTGTCTGCCGCCATCCTCTTCTATACGCTGATTCAGCTGATCGATGTTCTGCACTCGCATACGTGCGAAGTGCTTTTCCTCAAGGTCGAATTCCCTGTTCAGTTTCCACCGAGGCTTCCATTCGTTTATCTCAGGCCAGGAAGCGGCTCCTGGAAATCTCAATACAAAATCTCTCGAAAGCGGCTTCAATTCCCATTTTGTGAGCCATGACGTATTCGAAACGGCAGGTCCGAGGGCAAAAGAGCAGCTGCTTCCCAGCTTATTGCCTCTGATTTCGCGCGAATGGGAACTCCAGGATAGAAGCCGGCGAAAATCCTCCGGAAGATCTTTATTATCAGCAAGATCGGATTGAACCGATTCTATAGGTATGGCTTCACTGACAACCCGATCAAGTTCAATACTCAGTATCTCGACAAGCTCCTCCGCGCTGATATTCGGTCTGTTCTCAAGTCTGCATCTGAAGCCAAGTGAAATCGAGTGCTCTACCCACAATTCGGCATCCGGGAACGCTCTTTTCACCGCTTGATCGAGCGCCAGAATCAATCCTCTGCGGTAAACTTCTCTTCCATCACCGGTACCTGCAGGAACCGGGTTTGTCTGAATGTCGTCAGAAATCTCCTTGGAAAGTGATACCATTCTCCCGTCCGGTATCCTGAGAGCTATGGTGTTTCCTGCTTTCATCTCATTCTTGCTCAAGTATCCTCCATTGTGTTTGTATCGGCAATAATATTCTTCAGTACCAAAGATACAGCATGCGAAAAGCAATGCAAGTGAAGAATTACCCATTCCAGGTTCCTTGTTTCAGGGATGGAAACCGGACCTGATTCACATATATATTCTTAGCTAACTACTCATGTTATGGGATAATGCGAACATTGATAATTTTCTATTCAAATGAAATATCATGAATTCCATTTGTCTGAATGAACAAATATTGTCGCATTATTCACCATCTTCGCACAAATACTGCCATATTTCACTCCATCTGTATATCATGCCCCGCATGTATTTCTACTGCTCATGACCTATGACGATAACTTAGTTTTTAATTATTAATAAACTGTCTTCAGAAGACAGTGGGATAACATATTGAATATCGCACATGAATATACCTCCATGTTCACTGACTGGGTATTATCGCTACCTCTGATGGTGAGTTACCATGTATGCCACCGACCTGCCAGTGAAATGTTTCCGGACATATTCAATCCGGTAAATTATTTGTCGCATTATTTTCTGTATTCGGATTTTACCCCTCTCCCCCGCAGAATCGAAAAGCAGGGTAAAAAGCAAAAAATGAAAAAATCGGGAATTGAATCAGGAAATGAAAAAAGGGGAATAGAAAATGAAGTATCTAAAATTATCGAAATCATGGAGAGCGATTTTATGGAAAATTCGTGTTTCAAAAACAGCTTCACTGGAACGGAGAAGTGGAAAATGAATAGATCAGCTGAAAAGGCCGAGAAATCAAGAAATAAAGGATTTTATTATTGAACTTGACCGGAAGGCAATTCTGAGGAATCTTATGTACTGAGATTGAAGTATGTACTACCGAAAGGGAATTTATGATTTGTCTCTTTGTTTTTCTTGTATCATTGTCTTCACCGGCTCCTCTGCTGGATGTAGATGACAACATATCACGAGGTGCTACTGCCATGTACACCATATCCCTTGATGAGGGATATGAGTACTGGATCCTTCTGGAATTTGACGAGACTGACAGGATGGATCTTGATATCATTGTGGCTTCCGATGAAATGGACTACAACAATTTTATCCAGATGCCGTATTTCGAGGATTATATCTACGCGAGGGATTTCTCTCTGGTTGAAGGTAACTCGGAAGGCGTTGAGGATTTGATTCTAACAGCGCCATATACCGGAACAGCCTATATCATAGTGCATGACATAGGCGAGACCGGTGGGGATTACCATCTCAGGGTATTCTGACGGTACTCCGGACTTCACGGTTCTTTCTCTAAACAGGCGGGTCAGTGAACTTCTGACTACTGCTTTCCACGGACCTGTCTGGGTTCGGGGAGAACTAACCAGAACACCAAAGGTAAACCAGCGAGGTCATACTTACTTCCAGCTCGTGGAACCGTCCCCTGATGGCATGAGCCAGCCCCTTGCGGTCATTGACTGCGTTCTCTTTGCAGGTAATCGAGCAGGAGTCGTACGCGAATTCGCCAGAGAAGGCAGTGTTTTTGAGCTCCGGGAGGGAATGAACCTGAGGGTTCACGGTAAAGTATCTCTCTGGGAAGCGGGCGGAAAGTACTCGTTTATCATTGAGAGCATAGATCCCTCATGGACAATGGGAGTTCAGGCAGAGCTTCTTCGAAAACTGGTGGATAAACTGACGCCCGAAGGAGTTCTGACTGCTAATGGTGAACTCATTATGCCGGCAGCTCCCCTGAAAGTAGGATTGATCACAGCAGAGGAATCCGCTGCCAGTCATGATTTCCTGCACGGGCTGAGAACCAGTTCCTTTCCCTTCAAAGTATATTCAGCCTGGGCTGTAATGCAGGGAAAGGATACTGTAAATAGTGTTATAAGAGCTTTTAACGCGCTTCTTTCAATACCTGACATCGATGTTGTGGTTCTAACCAGAGGCGGAGGTTCAGCTACTGATCTGGCCTGGTTCAATAATGAACATATCGCCCGAATGATCTCGCAGGTACCATGGCCGGTCATTTCAGGAATAGGTCATGAAACCGACACCACTCTTCCGGATTTCGCAGCCTTTGCAAGAGCCAAAACACCTACCCATGCAGCTGATATACTCGTAAACCGGGTAGCTGACTTCCTTAGAGATATCGAATCACTTGCTGTTGTGCTGCACAGATCCGCTTCCAGAGGAGTTGCATCCGTCCGTGAGAGGCTCACCACCGGTGCCGGTATCCTCGCGAGGAGTGCAGGTATGATATTGAGAACACATCTTCAAGAACTGCAAACACTTGAGAACTGGCTTAAAAAACATGTTCAGAATAAACTCTCTTCTGCGTCAGGAAGTCTGAACAGATCTGGATTGTCCCTCGAAAAGGCAATTATCGCGGGATTGTCAGATCGGAGAGAAAAAGAACTTCTTTTTCTGTCAGAACGACTGATCTTATCCGTTTCAGGCAAACTGAATACCTGCTCCCTGAAACTGGATAGTCTTGATGCTGTAATAACCGGGAATAATCCTGAAAGACTGTACCTCAGGGGATGGACTACTGTTAGAGATAAAAATGGAATACTGATCAGAACCGTGAAGAACGTTAGAATACATGACGAGATTGAGATATCATTCAGGGACGGATCCATAAATGCCGAGACAAAGAGGATTACCCCGGAAAGGACTCACAATGACTGAGAACAACACAGGAGATAAAACATCTTACGAAGATTGTCTTGAGGAACTGACAAATCTGGTTGATGAAATCGGGAGAGATGACTGCCCTGTAGACCAGCTCGAGATCAAAGTTCGCAGAGCTGCAGATCTTATTCGAAACCTCAGGGAAAGACTCGCTTCCACTGAAACTACTGTGCAGGAGGTTCTTAAGGAACTGGAAAATGACAGGAAGGTTGGTCAGGAATAATCATTTCTTCAGCGTCTTTTCCAGGATACCGATGACTTCTTCCGGATCAGCTCCTTCCGGAGCATAGAGAACTGCTGATCCGTCCGACAGCGGCGCGAATCTTTCCTGATTATCTACTCTGAACAGAGCTATTACTGGAACTGAAAGGGCTGATGCAACATGCATCGGACCGTTATCCGCTGAGATGAATACTTTCAGCCCGGTGATTCTGTCAAGCATTCCGGTAACCGTCAGTTCCGGCATAACTTCCGCGTTGTAATTCCGGCCCAGATATTCAGCGGTGTCCTTCTCTTCCCTGCTTCCCCAGTAAAGCTCCAGGTGAATCCTGCAGGATATCATCTCGACAAGCTTCTCCATCAGATCCTGAGGGTACTTTTTTATTCCGCTTGCGCCTACATGGAGTCCGACAGCATCCCTTTTTTCTGATTTTCTACTTTTGAGAAACGGAGGTGACCACGCAGGCCACCTGTCCCATAGACTTCCCAGGCTGTGCAAAGCACGGCTTTCATGCCATTCAAGAAGAGGTGCGGGTACAGTATGGGTGTACCACCCGTCGTTATTATCAGCGGTTGAAGTGCTTATTCGACAATTTGATCCAGACATGGCTGCGGACACTGCTCCGGACAGGGAAAATGAATGAGGATGAGCGGCATCAATCGCCACATCGTACGAAGATTTACGGAGACCTCTTACAAGTTGTACGAATTTCCAGGGATTTCTTATCTGACCCTTCTTATCTACTCCAATTACACTGTATCCCTGTCTTTCCAGCAATTCTGAAAATACGTCGCTTGCAAGGATTTCAAGATCGGCTTCGGGGAATCTTTCCTTTATGCTACGCAGCAGCGGTTCCAGCAGAACAAGATTTCCCAGTCTGTTGTCAGTTCTGATTACAAGTATTCTGGATGGATCTGAAGGCAGCAGTGTATTCCTGCCCGAAGTAAGAACAGCGCAGAGCAGCCCTGAGAAACACTTCCTGCCCCGCCGCTCAATATTCTTCAATATTGCCATCAAATTCCAACTGGTTCGCCAAAGTGGGTCCATCCATCGGCTCTGGTAATTCTGACATCAACGAAAGTTCCGGGTTCGTAATCCGTTCCCTGAAGTATGACCATTCTGTTCCCGCGGGTCCTGGCTGCCTGCTGATCCGGTTTCTTTGCGCTGCCTGTAACAAGAACGCTGAGAATCCGGTCTTTCAGCTTACTGGACTTCTCGAGTGTTATTCCCCTCTGAAATTCCTGAAGGTAGTTAAGTCTCTCAAGACGAACCTGTTCAGGTACTACATTACCAAGATCACATGCGGATGTGCCTGTCCGTTCACTGTATTTGAACAGGAAGGCGTTATCATATCTTATCTCATCCAGCAGAGAGACAGTTCTTTGAAAATCATCTGAAGATTCCCCGGGGAAACCAGTAATGATATCAGTTGTCAGTACTATTTCGGGAATCGCTTCTCTGAGTATTCTGATCTTCTCAAGATATTCAGCAACTGTATAACCACGATTCATCATGTGCAGAATTTCATCACTGCCTGATTGCACAGGCAGATGTAGATGATTGCAGATATTGTTCTTCGAAACCATCACTTCAACTGTCTTTCTATTGAAGTCACGCGGATGACTGGTTACGAACCGTACCCAGGCGGAACCTGCAGCATCGGACGCCATATCCAGCAGATCCGGGAATGATGTATCCGGTTCTTCGTATGAATTAACGTTCTGTCCAAGCAGTGTTATCTCCCTGTAACCTTTTTCGGAGAGATCTCTTATCTCTTCGATGATCGAATCGGCACTTCTGCTCCGCTCCCTCCCTCTGACATAAGGAACGATGCAGTATGAACAGAAATTGTTACATCCACGCATTATTGTGACAAATGCTCCAGGAAATCTCTTTCTGAGCGGAACAATGCCTGTGTAATCTCCTTGTCTGAACTCCACAAGAGCATGTCTCGTGGAATTCTGAATCAATGCAGGCAGATCTTCATAGCAGTCCGGTCCTACAACAAGATCGAGATTCCTGAATCTGTCCAGAAGGTCCTGACCATGTTCCTGTGCAACGCAGCCGCACAGCACGATAAGCGGTCCTCTCTCCTTTCTGTTCTGCCACTTTCCACCAAGCTGTGAGGCTCTTCCGAGTACTCTGGTTTCAGCGTGTTCTCTTACCGCACATGAAACGAGAAGAATGACATCGGCCGATCCGGGATTATCAACGTTTATGAATCCGTCTGCTTCCAGTATTCCAGCAATGATCTCCGAATCGTGCACGTTCATCTGGCATCCGTAGACATCCATATAGTAAGTCGACAGAGCCATCATCCGGGAAGTATCAGTTCCATTGCCAGAGCGGAAAATATCGGTATCCGGAAATTGTCATCAAGGGGAAGATCGAATAATTCGGAAAGTGTGGCGACTACCGAACCGACGAGCAGTGTCATAGGAGTCAGTTTCCAGCTGAACTGCGGTGAGAGCCATAGAATCGCGAGGCTGGCAAGAAGACAGACATTCAAGGCGGCAAGGCTGCCGGCAAGAGTCCTGTTGCCGACAAGTTTAATCCTGCCGAAGTGCTTGCCTACAAGCGCAGCAGCGCTGTCACCAAGGCTGAGAAATACAAGGGCGGCTATTGCGATTTCCTGCCGAAAGACAAGGATTGTAAAAGAGGCTGAAGCAAAGACTATAGTGGCAGCAGTCATCCCGCCACCGAGTTCTCTCTCCCTCAGTACCTTCCCGAAAACACCGAGTATGAAGCTCTTGAAGGGCCGGTATCTTGCCTTGAGGATGTCAAAAAGAATAAAAACAACAGAAATAACAGCAAGTACGCTTGCAAGATATATCCTTCCGTTCACCGGATACATCCTGTAAACAAGTACCGCCGAGACAGGGATAATAATTGATCCTGTATGGATGGTTTTTCTGATCAGTTCCTCAAAATATGGCATAAAGAAACTACCGGTTCCTCAGAAGCCGACTCCAAGTGACATTCTGTGCGTGGCATCAAGTTCCTGATGGCTAAGATATGCGTAATCGAGACTCACGGGATGATTAAGAAGATTGAATCGCAAACCCAGCCCTGCTGTCATAGATCCTTCAGAAGAACCAATTCTGAGGGCCACCAGATCCTTTATCAGAAATTCCGCCCCGATATGAGTGTCAAGGCTGATTCCGGAAAAATGATACTGCGCTGAATACTCCCGACCTTCGAATCTGAAATCTCCATCAGCTGCTATAGTCGCTACTGTCGCAAACTTGGAAAGAGGCCATCTTACAGCCATACCAAGTTTTACCGTTGGAAGAATACTTTCAGTGCTTCCTGTATTCCAGAACAAGTGGGTTCCGGTTATATCCTGAAGGTTCAGACCAAGTGAAAAGGCTTCTGAGGGGTGCCATTTCGCTCCGAGATCCAGTCCGAGACCGTATGCACTGTAACCCATCAACCCTCTCTGTATTATCTTGGCTGAGGCTCCAATGGAGAGATCAGTTGAAATACTTCGGGACCATGTGAGATACAGAGCCCAGTCGACTCCGTTTTCGTATGTAATTAAGCTCTCATCGTAGATGATTTCCTCACCTGCGTCCCAGACCCCATTGCCCTCGGTACCGTCGGGATTTGTATCCGAGTCGTAATCATCGTCTCCTGCATCTCCCGGTTCACCGGTACCATCTACACCAAACACTCCGTCAGAACCAGAATCATGATATGGAAGGTTGAGTGTATTGGCGATATCCCCTACATCTGTCCTGAATAAACTTGCTCCAAGGCCTGTAATACCGTTTGACCTTCCGTAACCCAGATAATCATATTTCACAATTCCGCCGAATCTCTCGGAATGCATGAACTGGGCTTCCTGCCCGTTTATTCGGAACAGTCCAGCTGGATTCCAGTATCCAGCGGTAGCATCATCAGCTACAGCGCAGAATGCACCTCCCATGGCGAGGCTTCGTGCTCCGGCACCAACGGATAGAAATTCACCGGCATATTTTGCTGCCTGCAAACCGGAAAATCCAAGAAGAAGAACCGGTATCAGTATTTTATACATGCTGACTCAGCCTATTGTCTCTAGATCAGATGTGTATTCAATGATAGTGTTTCTCCCATCTTCTGAGATCTTCGTGAAAAAAAGACCCAGACCGTATGATCCGTCCGAAAGCTGTTCTTCTCTGATGACAACCGCCCTAGCAGGAATTTCATCACCATCATATACCCGTAACAATAATTCAACTCTTGTCAACTCACCAATACTTCTGGAACTCACACAGTAAATCCCTGAGGCACTGACATTCAAAGCAGTTACAGGCAGTACGGGCATATCCTCGGAACTGACAGAAAGCTGGCACTCTATGCTTGTTCTGAGGAAATCTCTCTTTTCAGCATCTGTTTTCTTATGCAAATCACATCTCCCGGATAAGTATGGAAAGTCTGTATTTGCTGATTAAACCCAATGCTACCCCTGAAGTTCCAGCGTGTCAATATTACTGCCTTATTTCCGCACTGAAATATCAATATTGTTTCAATCAGAACGCTCTGGATTCTTCATGATTATCAGTTATATTGCACATTGAAAATTTCAACATTTCAGAATGAAAGGGGACAATGAATGAATTTCTTGATTGAAAAAGTTAAGGAACTGCTGACCAAACCAGCTGAATTCCTTTTGAAAGCAAAGGACGAACAGACTAACCTCAAGGAACTAATAATGGGGTATGTTATTTTCCTTGCAGCAATACCTGCTATCGGAAACTTCATCGGTTACGCAGTTATCGGAAGAAGTATATTAGGACACACTGTACGATACCCCATGAAGGATGCTCTTCCCCATGCTATTCTCTGGTATGCAGCAAGTGTAGCGCTGGTCATCGCAGTGATATTTATCACTCAGAAGCTTTCAATTAACTTTGGTGGAAACGGTAATATCGACATTGCCGCTCGCGCTATCGTTTACTCCTACACCCCCGCATGGGTAGCAGGAGTATTTTACATTATCCCTGCGCTTTCCGTGATTGCGATGATAGCAGGATTCTACAGCCTGTATCTTCTCTGGATATCCACTGATAAGCTTCTTGATATCCCCGAGAACAAACGGATGACTTTCATGATTGTGCTTATAATCGCCGTGGTTGCCGTAAGTATTCTTACCGGAGTAATTGCGGGTCTCGCTCTTCCAAATATCCCCGGGCTCTAGAGAGCAGACATCCGGTAAGATAAATGATGTGCTTTTGCATCTGAACCGTGGAACTGTTATTACTCAGACTGATTAATCTGATATTTTCAGATTCTTTACAATTCCAAACAAGGAGGGGACTATGAACTATCTTGACGGTATTTGGCTTGCAGTACTTGGTATACTGGCTGCGCCAAATGTTATCATCGCGAAAAAACCTGAAGCCAAAGAGATTATTGCAAAAATGGCGCCTTATCAGGGCTGGCTTGGTGCTGCATCGGTTGTTTATGGAGTAATCGTCATCATTCGATTCCTCAGCAATATGAGATTCTTCAGTGCTGCTCCAATAGGCTTCCTATCCTGGCTTGCTTCTGGTCTTCTGCTGCTCGCACTTGGTCTTCTTCTTGGTGTAGGTATTATCAAAACTTTTGTCAGCGCTCCAGCAGCTGTAGAAAAACTTGACCTGACAATAGCAAAACTGGCCCCCAAGCAGGGAAAGCTCGGGCTTGCAGGAATGTGTGTCGGACTCTGGATCATCGTTTATCGCCTCATCGGAGCCGGCTTTTAGCCAAAACAGGTATTCAGTACTGAATGGAATCAATCTACCGGGAACAGCTTGATAGCTGATCCCGGTAGATTCAACTACCAGTTCTTCTACCCGTATGAAAGTAATATTCCATATGGTAAACATCTTAGAAAAGAACCAGCAATCGAAAAACCCTAACCATTGACAGACTAACCTTATCGATTAGCTTCCACAGGATACTCTCAGGGAGGTGAAATATGCCGATGACACAAACGCACAGCGATTATGTGCGTAAACTTATTTCCAGTGGTGCTAAAAACAGGGCGATTCTTGTTCTTAAGAAAATGCATCCGGCTGATATATCAGATCTATTCGGTACCCTGACACCGCCTGAATCTACAGGGCTTGTCGAAATACTCCACTCACAGAAAATGGCCGACAAAGTTCTACTGGAACTCCCGGAGGGTATTTTACACGATATCATCGAACGACTTGATGATCAGATGACTGCGGAGCTGCTTGCAGGACTGGAACCGAATGAAGCACTTGCTTTCCTGGAAGTTGTTCCCGAAGAGCGCAGAGATGCGCTAATGAGTATTCTTCCCTCACTTAAGAGAAATAAAATTGAACAGCTGCTCATCTACTCCGAGGATTCCGCTGGTTACAGCATGAGCACAAGCTATATGTCCGTAAAAGCTGATCTTACAGCCACTCAGGCAGTTGAGGTAATCCGAGAACAGAGTGAAGATGTAGATGTTCCCTTCTACGTTTACGTTACTGATGATGATGGAAGATTGTCCGGTGTGGTACCCCTACGGAGACTTGTTACCTGCCCTCAGAACACTACGATTCGAAAACTCATGATGGCGGATCCTTTCACTGTGAATGTTAATTCGGATCTCGAGGATGCCGCTTCACTGGCAAGAAAGTACGACATCATGGCCATTCCGGTTGTGGATGACAATCACAGACTTGTTGGTGTCATTCCCGGTGACAGCCTTTTCGATGTAATTGAGGAAGAAGCCACGGAAGACATGTACAGAATGGCCGGACTTTCAGAGGACGACAGAATATTCAGTCCTGTATCCACCGCATTCAGACAGAGATTCCCATGGATATGGGTGAACCTGTTCACTGCTTTCATTGCATCCCTTGTCATAAGGGCATTTCATGGAACAATTGAATCAGTTGCAATGCTTGTTGCCTTCATGCCAATAGTCGCAGGCATGAGTGGGAATACGGGAAATCAATCTCTGATAGTCATAACCAGAGGTATCGCTCTTGGAGAAATGGAATTTTCATCCAGCATGAAAGCCATTTTCAAAGAAGCTAGAGTGGGCCTGCTCGTGGGTCTGGTAGCCGGCTCTGTAGCTTCTCTTGTAGCTATACTCTTCCCCGGTAATACTGATCCTCTGCTTCTCGGGCTTGTTATCTTCCTTGCGATGGTGGGAAATATGGGTCTGGCCGGTCTCCTGGGGGCTGCAATTCCGCTTGTTTTACGCGCTATGGGACGTGATCCTGCCCTCGGCAGCAATATCCTCCTTACAGCGTTTACTGATTCCCTGGGCTACCTCCTTCTGCTTGGCCTTGGCATGATAATAATCCTATAGTGAAACCTGGAATAGGAACATATCTTACAGAGAATGAAATAAGTCTTATTTCGGACGCAGGTCTCGCTGATCCATTCACCCTTCTCGGAATGCATCCTCTTGGTGAGGTTTATGATAACAGAATTGAAGTCAGAACATTCTGTCCTTCTGCAAAAGACGTTCAAATAAGGGTGGAGAATCAGAAGCCAGATTCTATGCTCAAAGTACACAGTGACGGTCTTTTCGTCTGGAGATCAAAACCGGATATCGAACCTTTTTCATATACATTGATCATTGAAAACGCGGACGGTACATTCTGGGAGACCAGAGACCCCTACAGCTTCCTTCCTCAGCTTGGAGAGCTTGATCTGCATCTGCTGGCCGAAGGGAATCACTACGAGCTCTACAACAGGCTTGGAGCAAGACTCTGGACAGCGGGTAATATAAAGGGTGTACTCTTCTCCGTATGGGCTCCCAGCGCAAGTTCTGTCAGTGTTATCGGAAGTTTCAACAACTGGGACAGAAGACGCCATCCCATGCGTTCCAGAGGAGTTTCAGGCGTTTGGGAACTCTTCATACCAGGCATTACTCAGGGAGACATGTACAAATACTCGATCAGAACAAAATCGAACGATATCATCGAGAAATCCGACCCCCTCGCGCTGGCATCTGAGTACAGACCAAGAACAGCTTCTGTAGTAGCGGATATATCATCATTCAGGTGGTCCGATGATGCCTGGATGGAGAGTCGTAAAACATCCGATCCTCTTTCCTCCCCTATTTCAATTTACGAACTGCATGCTCCTTCATGGAAAAAACCGCATGACTGGAGGGACTTCACTTCCTGGGATGATCTTGCGGATAGCCTGATCCCATGGGTAAAGGAACTCGGTTTTACTCATGTTGAACTACTGCCGATAATGGAACATCCATTTGACGGATCCTGGGGATATCAGACAGTTGGATACTTCTCACCTACCAGCAGACTTGGAAAACCTGAGGACTTTCAGCGTTTCGTCAACAGCTGCCATATCGCAGGTATAGGTGTCATTCTGGACTGGGCTCCCGCGCACTTCCCTTCTGACGCAACCGGTCTGGGAATCTTCGATGGTACATGTCTTTACGAACATGAAGACCCCAAAAAAGGTTTTCATCCTGACTGGAATACACTCGTTTTTAATTACGACAGAAAAGAAGTTAAGAATTTCCTCGTATCAAGCGGTTTATTCTGGCTGGATAAGTATCATATCGACGGTCTCCGTGTAGACGCTGTGGCATCAATGCTCTACCTTGATTACTCCCGAAAAGAGGGTGAATGGATACCTAACTGTTACGGAGGTAGAGAAAATCTTGGTGCGATTGAATTCATGAAAACACTCAATTCCATCATTCATAGAGATTTCCCGGGAGCTATGGTAATCGCGGAGGAAAGCACAGCATGGCCTGGAGTCACAACTCCCGTTTCGGAAGACGGACTCGGATTCACATTCAAATGGAACATGGGCTGGATGCATGATACACTCAGTTTCTTCCAGAAGGAATCTGTTCACAGGAAACACCATATCGAGAATCTTACATTCTCTCTACTCTACGCCTTCAGTGAAAATTACATACTACCTATATCTCATGATGAAGTGGTCCACGGGAAAGCTTCGCTCTTAAGCAAATGTCCAGGAGACAGATGGCAGAAATTCGCTAATCTGAGGCTTCTTCTCTCCTATCAGTGGGCTCATCCGGGAAAACAGCTGCTTTTCATGGGATGTGAATTCGGCCAGTGGAATGAGTGGAATCACGATACTGAACTTGACTGGAACCTCCTCAAGTTCTCAGAACACATCGGACTGAAAAGTCTTGTCAAGGATCTCAATATCATCATTTCAAAAGATCCTTCGTTTTACGAACTGGACTGCAGTAATGAAGGTTTCAGATGGATTGATTTCAATGATGCTGATAACACAGTCATATCCTTTCTGAGAAGATCCATTAACGGCAGAGAGGTTATCTGTGTTTTCAATATGACACCGGTTATAAGAGATGATTACTGGATGGGAGTACCCTCAGGGGGTACATATACTGAAATCCTTAATACAGATGCAGTTATCTATGGCGGCTCAGGAAAAGGCAACCTGGGTAGTGTTGAATCAAGACCGTATGAAAGACACGGTTTTCCGCACTCGATCAATCTCACCCTCCCCCCTCTTGCAGCCCTTTTTCTAACACTGGAAACCTAACGCTAGTTCATTTATTCCTTCACATCGAGCTTCCGCTAACCTCAAACCACTTGAATAGATCAATCGAATAACCAAACCAGAATATTCAGGATACATACCTCTATAAATCTTCACAGCATCAAGAGCTTGCCTTATTTGCCAATCCTCTCTACCTTCTCTACAAAGAATATCAGCAGATACAGAATCATCTGGATTACCAAGAATAATAATGTGTTTTACCCATCCTACCATGTACTGTATATGATTTTCCTGTACTATGTTAAGGAACGATAACTTTTCTTTGTATTCATTCAAATCGTACTTCATGATTATTGAACCACCCTGATATGTGGACTCTACATATCCACGGTTTTCACCTGCTTTAGTGGACAAATGTTTACTTTTCCTGTCAAGTGCCTCAATCATGATTACCATTGACAGCATATTACATAAAATAATAGTATTTGGTGAAATATCATTTTGAAATAAATGAAGACTCTACATAATCATTGTTGAACTAAGCGCTGCGTGGCAGCGCAGGTCAGGTAAAAGCCTCTAT